>NZ_JBYFCC010000006.1:0-162555 GCF_057652995.1 Flavobacterium sp. T50_26 | reverse complement strand
ATAAAATTAAACAAAAAAATAATGGGGTTTTAAAACCCCATTATTTTTTCTACTTACACAGTTTATGTTATAGTACCTTTTGACTCAAAACATAAAATAAAAAAAGGTTCGCAAATGAAAATATTTTCACTGCGAACCTTTTAATTTGAAATTGTAATTAGCTTAATTTAAGTTGAAAAACAACCGATTCATTTTCGCCGGAACCTTCTACAAACATAATTAGTTCTTTAATTTCATCGTTTTTTCCGTTTTTTACTAAAAATTCGACTTCTTTTCCGCCATCATTAATTCGCATTAATTCTTCAAATTCTTTTGATTTTTTGAATTTTTTAGCAATCGATCTCATTTCGCTCCGCAAGTTTGTATCACTGGTTGAGTACATTTTAAACGATGTAATACGATTGATAAAATCTACTACTTTTTTATCTTCCGAAGATAAATTTTCTTTGTCTGATAAATCACAAATTAAAGAGAATAAACTCTTGTTCATTGAAACTTTACTCACATTTTCTTCTTTTTCAAACTTTTCAAAAGATTGAGCAAAAGAAGAAACGGAAATAAAAAGTACAGCTACAGCACAAATTAATTTTTTCATGATTGATTGTTTTTTGATTAGTAATAAATTGAAGACGAATCAATTGTATTATTGTAACATTCAATCTTAAAATTATTTCACTTGATTAAGAAATTCAATCAATTTTAATTCTTTCTTAATTTGTTTGATTAAAAAGTAGCCAAAGACAAAGAAAAATCCATAACCGCTCACTAAACAATAAATATAAAATCCGTTGCTGAAATTGGCTTTAAAAGAAGGTAAAAGCATCGTAAAACCAATAAAATAGCTGACGTAAATAATTGGTGTTAGAATCAGATGAATCTTTTTTCGCCACTCATAAAATGTTTTTACTTTTTGAGAATAGTCTACTAATGATAAATCCGGTTTTATGCTTTTTAGTTTGGTTGAACTGTTGATCTCCAAAATAATTCTAAAAACCAACATACCAATCATCACACTCAAACCAATGGTGAGCGAATTAAATTGATGCGAATTAGTCCAAAAAAAGTAAAACAATAAAATTAAAACGGTCACAGAAATAATTCCGATTGTCCAATAATGATTGTGTTTTAAGGTTTTGGTATGTTCCTTCGCTTTAGCAATTAATGCAGAAGCAGTGGTGCTTGGTTTGGCAGTCGATTGCGAATTCCAAATTTCTTGTATGTTATTAAATTCTGTCATTTTTGTACACATTGAGTTAAACTTTTTTTAATTCTGTGAATTCGAACCCGAAGTGTTTCTTCGGTCAAACCCACTACTTGAGCAATTTCGCTATAGTCCATTCCTTCTAAAACCATTAGAATAATCATTTTTCCTATTTCATCTAATTTTTGAATACAAGCATACATTTTGCTTAATTTTTCTTCAATTTCAGGAGAATAATTTTCGGTTTCAAGATTGGGAAATTGTTCAGAACGGATTTCTTTTTTAGTTGATTTCTTTCGTAAATAAACCAAACACGTATTTACAGCTATTCTGAAAATCCAAGTACCAATACTGGATTCGTTTCTATAGGAATCTAAATTTTCCCAAACTTTGATGAAAACTTCTTGGGAAGCATCAGCAGCCAAATCAACATCGCCATTGAAATATCCTTTGCACAATCGCAAAACTTTGGGATAATGTGTGTTGAATAATTCGTTAAATTGGGCTTGCTTTTCCAAGTTAGTTTAAATTTTCGATTAGATTTTTCAAAAACCATTCCGGTTGATCAAACATTACAAAATGAGCGGCATTTTCAGCATATTCAATTTTTACAGAAGGTAATTTTTCAAATTGTGCTTGATAGGTTTTTTCAACTGTAGCTTTATCAGGAAATGTAGCTGCTAAGATAATCACCGGAACTTTTATTTTTGAAATTTCTTCTCTCAAATCTAAATTCAACATATCAATATAACCATTAACGTAAGTTTTACGATCGGCTTTATTCATCATTTCAATAATTACTTTTTGCTTTTCTTGGTTTTTACACATAAAGTGAACTTGTTGAGCATTCATTCCTTTAAAAGCGGCATCTTCCATTTGCAATATCATTTTGCTTTGCGGATTGTTGTATGGAATTTTTTCTCCGTTATAATTAGGGATCATCAAAGTGGCGGAGCAGGGAAGAGCATCAACAGCAATTACTTTTTTGAATAAATCCGGTTCAGAAGATGCCAACCAATAACTTAACGTTCCACCCAAGCTATGACCAATTAATGTTGGTTTAACAATTTTATTGGTTTTTGTATAAGAAATGATATCTTCTTTAATTCTACTAAACCAAGGCATTTCAATTGGAGCAACATCACCAAATCCGGCAAATGTAAAAATGTGGCATTCGTTGGTTTTAGAAAGTTCAGAAACAGTATCGTTCCAAAGTTCGCCTGTGCATCCAAAACCTGGGAATAGAAAAACAGGTTCTCCTTTTCCTTTGATAGTTACGTTGAATGATTTTTGAGCATAAATAGAAGTTACAAATGAACTTACAAGTGATAAAATAAAAAATGTAACAGTTTTCATAAGTTGTGATTTTTAAAAGTTTTCCTTTTGATTCATCACGATGAAAATTGTTACATCTTTTTTTATTTTTTTTTCTAATGTCCGCTTTTCTTCCTCATTTTCATATTAATAAATTCCACAGCTAGTGAAAAAGCAATAGCAAAATAGAGATAGCCTTTTGGAACTGCTCCAACGTGTTGACCTAACAAAGAAGCTTCGGATAGGTGCATACTTTCAGTAATCAACATAAATCCGATTAAGATTAAGAACGCCAAACCAAGTATTTGTATAGAAGGGTTTGCGTTAACGAAATTACCAACCGGAATCGCAAAAAGCATCATTACGCCTACGGAAATAACAACGGCAGTTACCATTATATAAAGAGCACCTTCAATGCCATTTGTCATACCAACAGCAGTTAAAATACTATCCACAGAGAAAATTAAGTCAATTAAAAGAATTTGAAAAATTACATTTCCAAATGATTTGGCGGCAGATGTTTTCAAATCTTTTTCTTCATCTCCTTTGTGGTCTACTTTTTCATGAATTTCCTTAGTACTTTTATAAATTAGAAATAAACCTCCTAAAAACAAAACCATTGCTTGTCCGGTAAAACTTCCGCTAAACCAACCCCAATCGATTGTGAACCAAGGAGCTTTCATGGCAATTAAGATGGTGATACCGAAAAGCAAAGCGATACGCATAAACATGGCTAAAAATAAACCGATTCGAGTGGCTTTTTTTCGTTTTTCTTGAGGTAATTTTCCGGTTACAATTGAGATGAAAATGATGTTGTCTATTCCAAGAACAATTTCAAGAAATGTTAAGGTTAAAAGAGCAACCCATGCATCGGGATTAGCAAATACTTCCATACAGTTTAGTTTGATTAATGATATTTATACGCAATTAATTCACTTTTGTTACAACGCCTTTTTGTTTAGCCGATTCGCCTACAAAAGAATATTCAAATGTATAGTTTTTTTCGGTTGTAGTTAAAATTTTCATATGAATTGCTTTTTTTTCTTTCATGCCTTTCGGATGAAGTTTTTGCAAAACAAATTCGCAATCATTTAACCATCTAACTGACGAAGAATCTGTTTTTCCACGAAAGGTTTCTATTTGTAAAGTATCATTTCGTTCAAAAATTGAAATTTCTTTTTTACCATCAATTTCTTGTTCAAATTGAAATTTTCCGGTTTTAAAATCGGCACAATTTCGTTCTTGTTGATAGCAGGAAATCAATAATAATGTTAAGAATGGAAGTAGTTTTTTCATATTTAAAAATAATGCTTGAGTTTAACGGATATAAATCCTAAAATGAAAATAGATATAATAAAAATGAAAATATTTCTTTCTCTATTTTTAATATTTTGCTCTTCTGAAAGTTTCGTTTTGCAGAATTTGAATATTATCCAATAGATAAAACCTCCAATTTCATGAAATGATTCGTATCTCATTTTAATTTTCTTAATTCATCATCAGTAAAATTCTTAATGCTTTTTTCTTTAGAAAATTTATCTGCATTATAATTGTTCGAGTTATTTTTAGGAATGGATAAACTTTTCCATTCGGTTTTCTTTACCATTTTGGCATAAAAGACGATTTGGCCAATATGGTAAGGATAATGAGCCAATTGACGATTTATGGCTTCTATAACGGTATGGCCTTCGTTTCGAATATAGATGATTTCGTTTAGTTGTTGTGGTTGTAAACTATTTAACGCATCAAATAAACATTGCCAACCTTTTTCCCAATGAGCTACAAGTTCAGGTTTGGTTGTGAGAATTTCTTCAAATTCAGCATCACGGTTTCGCCATTCTTTTTCGCCGTCGGTGATTAGAAAGTTGGTCCATCGCGAAAGCATATTTCCCACCAAATGTTTTATAATAATAGCTATCGAATTCGTGTCTTCATTCACAGAAATAAAAAGTTGCTCAGGTTCAAGTTGTTCCATTGCCTTTTCACCCAACGTTTTATAGTAGAGAAATTGTTTTGTGACACTTTCGAGGTAATTAGCTTTCGTTTCCATCAAATAAACTTTTCATCATAATTTTTATTCCTTTAAACATCAAAGATACGGCGGTAATACAGATAAAAATTCCGATTCCTAAAACAACATAATGCCAATTGGTATGTTTGTTCATAAACGCATTATGAATGAGAATTGGTCCCAAAAACATTAATGGAATGGAACCGACGGCATATTTTATTCCTTTAAAGAGAAGTTCTTTGTTGTCCATAATAATTAGTTAATTGTTGTTGGCGGAGGTGGTGGAGGCGTAGGAAATGGAAGAGAGAAAAAATCTAAAATTAGATTACAGTCAAAACCATTTTTCAATTCCAACAACTCTTTTTCATTTAACTCGCACAAATTTTTATTGTAACGCTTACGTGCAATTTCATCATATATTTTGATAAATCCTTCTTGAGTTTTTAAAAGAACTTTTTCAATAGAATCTCTTGGTGTTAATAGTCTCCAATTAACAAAGAAGGATTGACTACTTAGATTTTGATAAGGAGAATAATGTTTTTCATATCCAGAGTAATCATTTATAAACTGCTTTAAAATTTTACTAGGAATAGAATCTATTGAAGTGATATTTTCTTCTAATAATAATTGCCCTTTATGATTTAAAAGTATTGAAATTCTGTTGCGATTACTAATCAGAAGTTTATCACA
This sequence comes from Flavobacterium sp. T50_26, assembly GCF_057652995.1. Taxonomy (NCBI): domain Bacteria; kingdom Pseudomonadati; phylum Bacteroidota; class Flavobacteriia; order Flavobacteriales; family Flavobacteriaceae; genus Flavobacterium; species Flavobacterium sp. T50_26. The sequence goes on along the minus strand of NZ_JBYFCC010000006.1, from coordinate 157,339 downwards.
TTGTTTGAAAATATGAACATTCACAATTTCTTTGTTTTCTAAAATCAATCCAAAATTAATGTCTTTATCACAAATATCACTTTTATAAAAAAAACGTTCAACATCTTTTGCTAAACTATCTTCTGGTTGATTTAGTTTGAGATTAAATTTTGGTAAACTATCTGAGGAAATTACAAAAAGTTCATTTTTGCAAAATTTTGATGGTTTTTCATAAGAAAATAAAACAAACAAGAATGTAATTGCAACAATGGCAATTCCAAAATAAATAAAATTATTTTTACTTTCTCTGCGTTTCATTTTCTTAAAATCTTACTGAATCCCGATAGCTATTGGGAGCGACTATTTACTGCGACTGATAACTCTCCACCGCTTTCCGTACACTTCCAAATTTCTCCAACAGAATTCCCGCTTCTTCATAACTCACCGGAATTTCGCTCATAATCATTCGAATGCCACGATCAACTAATTTATTGTTGCTCAATTGCATATCGACCATTTTATTACCTTTCACTTTTCCAAGTTGAATCATCGTGGCTGTTGAAACCATATTCAAAACCAACTTTTGAGCGGTTCCGGCTTTCATTCGTGAACTTCCGGTTACAAATTCGGGTCCAACCACAACTTCAATTGGAAATTGGGAAACTTGCGAGAGCGGACTCCCTTCGTTGCAAGTAATACAACCCGTTGCAATGTTATTCTGATTGCATTTTTCTAATCCACCAATCACATACGGCGTGGTTCCCGAAGCCGCAATGCCAATTACAAAATCATTTTGATTGATGTTGAATTCTGATAAATCTTTCCAAGCTTGTTCAGTATCATCTTCGGCAAATTCAACCGCTTTTCGGATGGCTTTGTCGCCACCTGCAATGATTCCCACGACCAAATCAAACGGAACTCCGAACGTTGGAGGACATTCAGAAGCATCTACCACACCTAATCTTCCTGATGTTCCGGCTCCGATATAAAAAAGACGTCCGCCGTTTTTTAATTGACTAACTACTTTTTCAACAGTTTTTTCAATTTGTGGTAACGCTTTTTCAACCGCTAATGGAACAGTTTTATCTTCGTTATTAATGTTTTGTAGTAATTCGGAAACTGACATCTTTTCTAGATGTTCGTACTTGGAGGATTGTTCGGTGGTTTTGGTAAAAGACATACTTTTAATTTTCACTCAAAGATACGAGATTTTCATTTCTCGCAAAGTCGCGAAGTCGCAAAAAAAGTTACTGAGTTGCTGAGTAGCTGAGAACCTGAGTTTTTTTGATGATAATGATGAAATATAAGGTCATCCCAAATCAGAAAACCGACAACCTACAACAGAAAACTTTAATGCGAATGACCCATTTCCATCACATAAGCCAATATAAATCCCAACAAAATCATTGTTATTTTAGCTAAATTGAATTTGTGACCTTCATTGCTTTCAAAAATAATGGTAGAGGAAATATGAAATAAAATTCCAACTACAATGGCTGAAATTTCTTTGGAATAATGTTGTGCAAAATGCAATTGTTCCGCTAATAACGTTCCAATAGGCGTCATCAAAGCAAACGAAAACATAAAGGCAAAAACCATCATTTTATTCATCTTCGCATTTACAAAAAACAGTGTTAAAATAATCGCAATAGGAAAGTGGTGAACTGCAATTCCATAAGCCAAATTCGTATTTTCGTGAATCGGAAATCCTTCTAACAACGCGTGAATACACAAACTGATAAACAATAACCACGGAATTTGATGTACTTCATTGTTTTCATCGGTATGTACGTGAACGTGACCGTGTTCGGCACCTTTCGAGAAAAATTCGAGGATAATTTGGAACAAAATTCCAATCATAATAAAAACCCCAACCGGTAGCGTGTGATGTTCGTGTTCGCCTTCGTGTACGTGGTGATGACCTTCGTGAAATAATTCGGGAAGCAAATGCAAAACCGTTAGCGAAAGCAAAAAAGCTCCACTAAAAGCCAGTAATAATTTGATGTTTTTTTTCTTTTGAGGTTTTAAAAACAAAGCAATTAAAAAACCTAAAATTACAGCTGCAAAAGTGATGATGTATTGCATTATTTGAATATCAAAATTAAACGTTCAGATTGTGATTTGTAGAATTTTCGGAGTTTGTAATCGCCAAAAACATCTAATAAATAGATTCCGGCTTCATCCATCATCTTTTCAAAATCAGCTAATCGGAGAGCTTGCACTTTTTCGGTGAAATGAAACTCTTTTCCTTTATCCGAAAACGAAATTTCTTTGTAAATATGATTGTCTTTTTCATATCGTTTAATATGAAAATCGATGCCATCGACGGTTTTAGTTTCTTCCGGATTTAAATTTTCCAAAACGAAATCAACATTCATAAAATCAATGACTGCAAATCCATATTCTGTTAAGCTGTCGCGAATGGCTTTTAGCGTCGTTAAATTATCCGCATCATCTTCAAAATAACCAAAACTCGTGAATAAATTGAAAATAGCATCAAACTTTTCTTCAAACGAAATCCGCATATCATGAACCACAAAATGCAGTTTTTCATTCGATGATTTTGAAGCTGCATTTATGCTGTTTTCAGACAAATCTGCTCCGGTAACATCATAACCCAATTGATTCAAATAAATAGAATGACGACCTTTTCCACAAGCTAAATCTAAAATCTTGGCTTCTTCTGGTAGATTCAAATATTCGGTTAAATTATCCATAAACGCCTGTGCTTCTTCATAATCTCTGTCTTTGTAAAGAATATGATAATACGGAGTGTCAAACCAAGAGGCGTACCAGTTTTCGGTGGCGAGTTGCGAGTTGCGGGTTGAAGGAATTTTAGATTCTGACATTAATTGGATAGATGCTTTAAGAACGTGCAAATTTAGTGTATTTTTGCCAAGTTTTACAGATTTAAACAGTTATGGAGAAGAATTTTAAGATGGTAGCCAAAACCTTTTTTGGTTTTGAAGATATTTTAGCCAAAGAAGTGCAGCAATTAGGCGGACAAGATGTGCAAACCGGGACACGAGTTGTTACTTTTTCCGGCGACAAAGGTTTTATGTACAAAGCCAATTTATCGTTGCGAACCGCTCTTAAAATTTTAAAACCAATTAAATGGTTTAAAGTGTTTAATGACAAGAGTTTGTATGATGGAATTTACAGCATAGATTGGAGTCAGTTTATGAACGAAAAGCAGACTTTTGTGGTGGATGTCACATTGTATTCTGAAGCTTTTAACAACTCACAATTTGTAGCTTTAAAAACGAAAGATGCGATTGTGGATCAATTTCGTGAAAAAACCGGCGTTCGTCCGAGTATTGATAAAGATTTTCCCGATTTACGAATTCACATTCATTTAGATCGTGATCAATGTACGGTTTCATTGGATACTTCCGGTGAATCACTGCATCAAAGAGGTTATCGTTCAGCTACGAATATTGCTCCAATAAATGAAGTTTTAGCAGCCGGAATGTTGATTCTTTCCGGTTGGGATGGAACTTCTCACTTTCTCGATCCGATGTGCGGAAGTGGAACTATTTTGGCTGAAGCTGCGATGATTGCTTGTAATATTCCGGCAAACATCAATCGAAAAGAATTTGCTTTTGAAAAATGGAATGATTGGGATAATGATTTATTCGACCAAATTATTGATAGTTTGATGAAGAAAACGAGAGAATTTCATTATACAATAAAAGGATTTGATAAAGCTCCGAGTGCCGTGAGAAAAGCTCAAGATAATATTCAGAATGCCAACTTGGACGATTATGTTACGATAGAACAGAAAGACTTTTTTGAAACAGAAAAACTAACCGATGGTCCTCTTCATATGGTTTTCAATCCGCCGTATGGTGAACGTTTAGATATTGATATGGAACGATTTTATAGAGAAATTGGCGATACTTTCAAACAAAGTTATCCCAACACACAAGCTTGGTTTATCACCGCTAATTTAGAAGCGTTGAAGTTTGTGGGGTTAAAACCTTCCCGAAAAATCAAATTATTCAATGGAAAATTAGAAGCAAGGTTGTTGAAATATGATATTTATGAAGGTAGTAAACGAGCGAAGTTTCAGAATAGGGAAGAGGATTAATTGTATTTTTTTGTCATCCTGAAAAAGGGAGGCAAAAGTATTAATCAGGATATGAGTAATTAACTCTGACGAAGTAATAGTGTACTTTTGCTTCCTTTCTCAATAATTAATTTATTGATTTTTTTAAGAAACAAATCTAAAGGACGAAGGAGGAACCTCATGATGGGATTCCTCCTTCGTCGGAATGACAAAATGAAGCTAAATTACTTTCACCCCAAAATCACAAACCTTCGAAACATAAATAGCATATTCAATTCCGGTTTTTGAATAGACTTCTTTCATTTTATTGCCCACATTTTTAGCTGTTTGAATTCCTTTACTCAATGCATAAATTGAAGGTCCTGAACCGGAAATTCCACAACCTAATGCACCATTTTCTAAGGCTGTTTGTTTGACATTATCAAATTCAGGAATTAAGTTTTTCCGATAAGGTTCAGCAACAACGTCTTGCAAACAACGACCCATTAATTCATAATCTTCGGTATATAATCCACTAATAAATCCACCTAAATTTCCCCATTGTGTAATGGCTGTTTTTAATGCAATTTCTTTAGGTAAAATGTTTCTGGCTTCAGATGTTTTTACTTCAATATGCGGATTAATAATTGTTACATACAAATCATTCGGACTATTAATTTTAATAACTTCCAACGGGTCATAACCTCGAACTAACGTAAATCCGCCCAAAATTGCAGGAGCCACATTATCGGCGTGATAACTTCCACTGGCCAAAAATTCACCTTCCATTGCAAACGGAATTAAATCTTTTCGATGCAAAGGGTTTCCTAATAACTCGTTAATTCCAACTACAATTCCTGCTGCACTTGCCGCACTGCTACCAATTCCGCTTCCGGCTTTAATTTTTTTATGGATTTCAATTTCAAATCCGAATTCTAAATCCAAGTGGTTTAACATCGCCAATCCGGCAACGCCAGCTACATTTTTATTAGTTTCCAAAGGCAAATCGGCTCCGGTTATTTTGGAAATTCGGATTCCTTTTTCATCGCTTTTGCGAATAATCATTTCATCGCCAATGCCTTCTAAACACAATCCTAACACATCAAATCCACAGGATAAGTTGGCTACGGTGGCGGGACAGAATATTTTTATTTGGTTCATTTTAGTTAGGGTTTAAGTTTGTTTAAAATAGTTTAGATGGTTTAAGTTTGTTTAAAATGGTTGAGTTAGTAGATACCAACAACTTTTAAACATTTAAACCACTAAACTTTTAAACAATTCTATACATTTCCAATCCGAATCACATCTGCAAAAATACCCGAAGCAGTAACCGCAGCACCGGCACCGGCACCTTTGATTATTAGCGGTTGATCTACATAACGATCGGTGAAAAATTCAACAATATTATCTTTTCCTTCCAAATTGTAAAACGGACTTTCCTTCGGAATAAATTGCAAACCAACGCTGGCTTTTCCGTTATCGAATTTAGCAACAAATTTCAAACGACAGTCTTTTTCTTTCGCTTCTTTCAATAAATTTTCAAAATGACTTGAGTGTTTGATTAAGGATTTGAAAAAGTCTTCATTGTTGGTGGTTTCCATACATTCTTTCGGTAAGAACGAAATATTTTCAATGTCTTCCATTTCCATTTGATAACCGCTTTCGCGTATAAGAATAAGAATTTTTCGAGCTACATCAACGCCACTTAAATCAATTTTTGGGTCGGGTTCGGTGAAACCTTGCACACCGGCTTCTTTCACAACATCGTGAAAAGTATAGGTTTCGCTAAAATTATTAAAAATAAAGTTTAAACTTCCTGATAAAACCGCTTGAATTTTATGAATTCGATCACCCGAAGCAATTAAATGTTTCAAAGTATCAATAATTGGTAAACCCGCACCCACATTCGTTTCAAACAAAAACGGAGCATTGTATTTTCGTGATAATCTTTTCAAATTCAAATAATTGTCATACTCAGATGAACAAGCTATTTTGTTGCACGTTACCACAGCAATATTTTTACGAAGATAATGTTCGTAGGTTTTCGAAACTTCTGTATTTGCTGTAATGTCAACAAAAATGCTGTTGCGAAGATTGAGAGCTTTTGTTTTTTCAATAAAATCAGCTTTTGAAGCTTTTTCACCATTATCCAAATCAGTTTTCCAATCTTTTAATGAAATTCCTTCTTCATCAAAAACCATTTTTCTGGAATTGGAAAGTGCAATAACACGCAGATTTATTTTTAAATTTTCTTTTAAGAATTTCTTTTGTAGATGAATTTGTTCAATGAATTTTTCGCCCACATTTCCAACACCCATCACAAACAAATTCAGCTGTTTGGTTTGTTCTTCAAAAAAGCGTTCGTGCAACGTATTCAATGCTTTTTTTACATCATTTTCATTGATTACTACAGAAATATTTCGCTCTGAAGCACCTTGAGCAATCGCACGAATATTCACATTGTTTTTACCTAAAGTGCTGAACATTTTCCCACTAATTCCTTGATGATTTTTCATTTGTTCGCCTACCAAAGCCACGATACACAAATCTTTTTCAACCACACACGGATTGATTTTTTGTTGTGAAATTTCCAATTCAAAGATTTTATCAATCGCTGTTTTTGCCAAATCCGCATCCGCATTCAAAATTCCTATACAAATGGAATGTTCTGACGAAGCTTGTGTAATAAAAATTACATTGATGGAATGATTCGACAGAACTTCAAACAAACGTTTGGAAACTCCCGCAACACCCACCATTCCTGAACCTTCTAACGTAATCAAACTGATTTTATCGATATGCGAAATTCCTTTAATCGGATTTCCATTTGGATTAGATTCAGAGGAAATATAGGTTCCAAAAGCTTCCGGTTCAAACGTATTTTTTATCCAAATCGGAATATTTTTACTCAAAACCGGCTGAATTGTTGGCGGATAAAGCACTTTTGCACCAAAATGCGACAATTCCATCGCTTCTTCGTAGGTGATTTTTTCAATGGGTTGAGCTTGTTTCACGATTTTCGGATTGGAAGTAAACATTCCGTTCACATCGGTCCAAATTTCCAACTCTTTTACTTTTAAGGCTGCTGCTACAATAGCTGCGGTATAATCGGAACCACCTCTGCCTAACGTAGTGGTGTTGTTGCTCATGGATGATGCAATAAAGCCCGGAATAACAGTTACTTGCGTAGCATTATCTGAAAAATAATTACGAATAGTTTTATTGGTTATTTCAAAATGAACTTCCGCTTTTCCAAAGTTATTATTGGTTTTGATGAGTTCACGACTGTCTTTAAAACTACTATTTTGCACTTTTTGCTTCATTGCTTCGGCAATGATGTAAGATGATAACAATTCGCCAAAACTTACAATCATATCTGATGTTCTATTGGTTAATTCTCCCAGTAAATAACAACCATCTAATAATGTTTCTAATAAGGAAATATTCTTTTTGCAATAATGCAATAAAGCAGCTTGTTCGTTTGCGGGAACCAATTCTTTAATGGCTTCTAGATGCTTTTTCTCGATTTGTAAAACAACATCGCGATACGAATCATCTTTTGAAGATGCTTTTTGTGCTGCAGATAAAAGTAAATCGGTAACACCACTAAATGCTGAAACAGCTACTATTAACTTATCTTCTTTGGATTTTTGTTCAACAATTTTGAGAACTAACTTTATATTTTGAGCATTGGCAACCGAAGTTCCACCGAATTTTAATACCTTCATTTGATTATTTTTTATTTGGAAACATGGATTTTATTTTATTCTTTCGAATAAGCATAGATGCGGATTATATTTGAAAATTATACCCCGAAAGGGGTTGTAGTTGAAGAAGATGTACCAAAAGAAAATCCGTTCAACGAATTGATGGAGTTATTTGAATAAAATATGTTCTTTTGTGATTTCATCTAAAACAAATGTAATAAATTTACCTAAAGAAAAAAGGAAATATAAACTTTTACGAATATTTCAAAAAACTTTCTATAACACTGGCAGATGAAAATATTTAATGCTGAAAAGACCAAAGAACTTGACAAATTAACAATTGCAAAGCAACAAATCACTTCGTTAGATTTAATGGAAAGAGCAGCTTTGCAAGCTTTTTTGTGGTTGGTAAACCATTTTCATGATAAAAAAACAGTTTATCATATTTTTTGTGGTGTGGGAAATAATGGCGGAGACGGATTGGTAATTGCTCGAATGCTAAAGCAAAATTATTTTGATGTTCATGTGTATATTGTTCCTTTTAGCGATAAATTTTCTTCTGATTTTGATAAAAATCTAGAACGTCTAAAAGAATGTAATCTTACGTATGAAGTTATCAATGCAGCTGCAGAATTTCCGGATATTGCTGAAAATCATATCATTATAGATGCTATTTTCGGGATTGGATTAACCAGAGAAATGGATAGCTGGCTTCAACTTCTAATTCAAAAAATAAATTATCATCAGTCGTATAAAGTTTCAATTGATGTTCCATCCGGATTATTTTTGGATAAAAAAACAACGATTGCTATTCATTCTGACGTTGTGCTTACATTTCAGTTACCAAAATTGGCTTTTTATCTTCCTGATAATGAAAATTTTATTAACGACATTGCTTTGTTGCCAATTGAGTTTGATGAAAAAGCAATTGAGTCAATTTATACAAATTATTATTATACCGATTTGAATAAAATAAAAAAACGATATAAACCAATTTCTAAATTTTCACACAAAGGAACACAAGGTCACGTTTTGCTGATTGGCGGTTGTTTTGGAAAAATTGGAGCGATGGTTTTGGCCTCGCAAGCAGCTTTGCGATCCGGCTGTGGTTTAGCAACGGTTTTTATTCCTAAATGTGGTTATGAAATTATGCAAACGGCAACTCCGGAAACAATGGTTATTACTGATAAAAGTTACCATAAAATTACAAATATTGAATTTGATTTTCAGCCAAAAGCAATTGGTATTGGTATGGGAATTGGTCAAGATGAGGAAACAACTCAAGCTTTTCATCACTTTTTAAAAAATAATTCCATTCCGTTAGTGATTGATGCGGATGCGTTGAATATTCTTTCGGAACATCCGGAATGGCTGAATTTATTACCTAAAAATTCAATTCTGACTCCACATCCGAAAGAATTAGAACGGCTAATCGGAACTTGGGAAGACGATTTTGATAAAATTGAAAAAGTAAAAATGTTTGCAAAAATGTACCATTTAATTGTTTTAATTAAAGGAGCTTTTACTTTAATTATAGATGAAAAAAATGTGTATGTCAATTCTTCGGGAAATCAAGCATTGGCAACCGGTGGAAGTGGAGATGTTCTATCGGGAATGATTACAAGTTTTCGTGCTCAAGGATATTCTGCTGTTGATGCCGCACTTTTAGGGGTTTATTTTCATGGACGAACGGCTGATATTGCTATGAATGATATGGGTTATGAAGGTTTTATAGCTTCGGATATTATAAAGTATCTAGGTAAAGTTTTTTTGGAGTTGAAAAAGTAAACCATTTAGAAACTAAGTTAATTTCCAAATGGTTTAAAAATAAGTAAGATGATTGAATTTACAAACCAACTTCCTTCAACAATTCTTTTAATTTAGCATCTGATGGTCTTGGAGCATCGGCATTCACTATTTTACCTTCAGTATCAATTAGGATAAATCTCGGAATTCCGTCAATCGCATATTTTTTCACAAAATCCGATTCCCAGGCATTATCCGCAAATAATTGAATTCCTTTTAATTCTTTGTCAGCCACCATTTTTTTCCATTTTTCATGGTCTTTTTTTTCATCAATTGAAATACTGACGAATTCTATATTTTTTCCGTGATATTCTTTTTCAACTTCTTTTAAAGCCGGAATTTCTCCAATACATGGTCCGCACCAAGTGGCCCAAACATCTATATAAACAAATTTTCCTTTCAAACTTTCCAAAGAAGTTTTTCCACCATTTATATTTTCATAATCAAAAGTAGGAGAGGGTAAACCTTTGGCAATATTTTTTAAGATTTCAAATTTTTCTGTTAGTTTATCGTTATACTTTTTATCAATTGAATAACTCAGCATTTCTTTGTAAACAGCTTCTAAATTTGGAGTTGTACCATTCAATTCATACATCATATTTTTGACCATTTCACTTTGAATGAGTTTGCTTTTGATTGTTTTTAAAGTAGCAAAACCTTTTTCAATAGGTGTTTTTGTAGAGTCTGCTTCGGCATACATTTTTTCAGAAAAGTGGCTTCCGCTTAAATTACGATAGGAATTGGAGAATTTAAATAATTCTTCATTATCCAAAGAAAAATCATCACCAATTTTAGGAAAGCTTTCTGAAGCTTTGAATTCTCTATTGTCAGTAAAGTATCCGTGATAAGACGGATATTGTTCATACAATTTTAAAACATGATAATCGGCATCTAATTTTTCAAGTTTTACAAAATTTTGATTGGTTAACTTTGCTTCATCCAATGTTTTCAAAATTTCTTTTTTATACAATTCATTTTTTTCAATAAATGCTTTTTCATCTAAAGTAAATAACGGTTTAAAACCTTCCATATCATTCATTTTACCATATATCGATTCAATTACTTGATGTTTTTTTGACATAAAATTATTTTCATCAGAACCATTTCCTTTGAAAGTAAATGATTTTTCAAACTCTTCCGCATTGTTTTCGATATTCAATTGAAATCCGTTTTCCAAATAAATGAACCGTTGTTTTTCATCATTTAGAACCAACGAATAAAGTCCGTCATAATCCAATTGAAGCGTGTCCGAAAATGTTCCGTCTTCATTAAGATTGATTTCTTTTGAAAAATTCAACCCTTCTAATTTGATGGTTTTTGACTCAGCATTTGCAATTTTTCCTGATAATGTGGTAATAACTTCTTTATCCTGACAGGAAATAAAGCAAATTACAGAGAGTAGTGCGATAATTTTTTTCATGGTATAATTGTTTAGTTTCTCAAAAGTAAGAAATTCAATTCATAATTTGTTATTAAAAAAACCACAATTATGTTGCATTTATGCAAACGTTTGCGGAATTTTGAAACCTCAACCAAACAATAAATGGACCATTATCATTATATCAGTTCCGACCTACTTTCGTTGGAAACCATCAATCAAATTTTACTTGAAAATAAATCGCTGGCTTTATCAGAAGAAGCGAAAGTCAACATTCAAAAATGCCGTGATTATTTAGATAAAAAAATGCTATCGCAAACCGATCCGATTTACGGAATTAATACCGGATTTGGGTCGTTGTGTAATGTGAAAATTTCAAATGAAAACCTTTCGCAACTTCAAGAAAATCTAGTGAAATCGCATGCATGTGGAACAGGTGATGAAGTTCCGAATTCGATTGTGAAGTTGATGTTATTACTTAAAATTCAATCATTAAGTTATGGAAATTCAGGAGTTCAATTAGAAACGGTGGAACGATTGATTGAATTTTTTAACAATGATGTTTTACCGATAATTTATACGCAGGGTTCTTTAGGTGCTTCAGGTGATTTGGCTCCATTAGCACATTTGAGTTTACCATTGTTAGGCCAAGGCGAAGTTTGTTTTGAAGGAAAAAAAGTGCATTCTAAAGAAGTTCTTGCTCATTTTAATTGGAAACCCATCGTTTTGCAATCCAAAGAAGGTTTGGCTTTGTTGAACGGAACTCAGTTTATGAGTGCGTATGGTGTTCATATTTTATTAAAATCGTATAAATTATCCTATTTGGCAGACTTAATCGGTACCATTTCTTTGGAAGGTTTTGATGGTCGAATTGATCCGTTTAATGAATTGATTCACCTAGTTCGTCCGCACAAAGGGCAAATTGAAACAGCTCAACGAATCACTGATTTTTTAGATGGAAGTCAAATTATCAATCAAAAGAAAGTTCACGTTCAAGATCCGTATTCTTTCCGATGTATGCCACAAGTTCACGGTGCTTCAAAGGATACAATGGATTATGTGCGAAGAGTTTTTCGAACAGAAATCAATTCTGTAACCGATAATCCGAATGTTTTTGTAGGTGAAGATGTTATTGTTTCGGGTGGAAATTTCCACGGACAACCGTTAGCTTTAGCATTAGATTTTCTCGGAATTGCTTTAGCCGAATTAGGAAGTATTTCAGAAAGAAGAACGTATCAATTGATTTCCGGACTTCGAGGATTACCGGCTTTTTTAGTTGACAATCCTGGTTTGAATTCTGGTTTTATGATTCCGCAATACACGGCAGCAAGTATAGTTAGCCAGAATAAACAATTAGCCACTCCGGCCAGTATTGATAGCATTGTTTCCAGTAATGGTCAAGAAGATCACGTGAGTATGGGTGCGAATGCGGCAACAAAATGTTTCAAAATTGCTGAAAATTTAGAACGCATTTTTGCTATTGAATTGATGAATGCTTCACAAGCGATTGAGTTTAGAAGACCATTAAAATCTAGCGAATTTATTGAACAATTTATAGCTTCTTACCGAACAGAAGTTCCGTTTGTAAAAGAAGATCGCATTTTGCATTATGATATTGAAAATTCAATTGCTTTTTTGAGGAGTTTTGAGATTGAGGTGGAGAATTAAAAAGTTAATAGAATATTTTTCATAAACCTAAAACAATAGTAGGATCGATATCTAATTTTTTACTGATGTCTCTTGCCGTTTTTAACGTTGGTTCCGTTTTTCCTGTTAAATATTCACTAACTCTGGAAGTGCTTACGCCTAGTAATTCGGATAAACGCTTTTGATTTAATCCACGTTCATACATACGCAATTTCATTGTTTCAATTAATGTTGGTTTTTTAACGGGATAATTAGTTTCCTCATAATCTGCCACAAGGTCAGACAAAATATTAAGTTCGATATAACCTTCAGCATCTTGATTTTCAATGTTTTCTTGATTTTTTAAAAGTTCTTCAATTCTTTGAATCAGTACATTATATTCTTTTTCTGTTTTAATCATCACTATATATTTTTGATGTCTTTTATTTTGTCATACTCTGAATGCGTTCCTATAAATCGGATGTACACTTTTTTTGCGTTGAACGAAATAATTGCAACTAATCGATACGAGTTTCCTTTTATATTAAAAACAAAACGATTGTTGCCAACATAATCAACAGTATTAAAATCCTTTTTAATATCATTTAGCGAATTCCAATCTTTAGAAGTTACTGTGTAATACCAAACAAATAAAGCACTTTCGGCATCATTATGATTCTCAGAAAATTCTTTTATTCTTTTGAAAGTAACAATTCGCATTGAAATTATTTTATACAAAGATATATAAAATTTTGAAATTCAAAATATTGTTTTGAAAAACATTATTTTATAAAATATATTAAAACTTATGAATTGATTTTTTTATTTAAACGATTAAAATATGATCGTTTAACAATCTACTTCACCCTAAAATTCTTCTCAATCGCCTTAATCATTTCCCCAGCAATGTCTTTGTTTGTTGCACCTTCAATTCCTTCTAAACCTGGAGATGAATTGACTTCCAACAAAAGCGGCCCTTTACTCGAGCGAATAATGTCCACTCCGGCTACTTTTAATCCCATCGCTTTGGCAGCTTTCACGGCAATAATTTTTTCTTCTCGAGTTGGTTTGATAACCGAAGCTGTTCCGCCTAAATGAATGTTCGCTCTAAATTCTCCTGCCAATGCTTCTCGTTGAATGGTCGCTACTACTTTTCCGTCAATAACAAACAAACGCAAATCTTTTCCGTTGGCTTCTTTGATGAATTCTTGTACTAAAATATTGGCATTCAAACTTTTAAATGCATTAATTACACTTTCTGCTGCTTTTTTAGTTTCTGCCAAAACAACTCCTTTTCCTTGAGTTCCTTCTAAAAGTTTTACTATTAAAGGAGTTCCGCCAACCATTTTTATTAAATCATCTGTATCTAATGGCGAATTGGCAAATCCGGTAGTTGGAATGTCGATTCCATTATTCAAAAGCAATTGCAACGAATATAATTTATCTCGTGACTGCGTAATTGCGGAAGAAGAATTCAAACAAAAAATCTTTAATGCTTCAAATTGACGCGTCAACGCACAACCATAAAACGTAATATTCGGACGAATTCTAGGGATGACTGCATCCAATTCATTCAAAACTTTTCCACCACGGTAATGAATTTGAGGTGTGTCTGCATCCAATTTCATATAACATTCTTTGATGTTTAAAAATTGCATTTCGTGACCACGGCGTTCACCGGCTTCCATAATTCTTTTATTGCTGTACAGTTCAGGATTACTGGCCAAAAGTCCGATTTTTAAACCTGAACGCTCTTTTAACACATCGGGATATAAGTCTTTTAATTTATCGGTAGAATTATCGCCTAACAAATATTTCCTTTCAGGATCAACCATCGCACGTCCGCTCATCGCTTCGCGACCTAATAACATTCTGAAACCCATTGAATCTCGGTTTGTCAACGTCATTTCAATCACCCAATGTGAATCACCTAATTGCAATTGCGTTTGAATTACAAAACGTTGCTCACGAAATCCGCTGGAACTTTTTACCACACGTTTATCAATCAAAGGAGCTTGACAATGAATGATGGTTTTGACGTTATTTTGAATCGGATTAATATCAAACTTCACCCAATGTTCCCCTTCTTTGATAAATGGACTGATGTTGATGGCGTGTAGGGCAGAGGTTTTGGCTCCGGAATCTACTCGGGCTTTGATAGTTGGAATTCCTAATTCTGGGAAAGAACACCATTCCTCGCTACCTAAAATTAATTTGTTGTCTAACATTTTTTGATTGATTGTATAAAAAAGCCACGAATTCACAAATAGTTTTACTTTAATTCGTGAATTCGTGGCTTACAATTTAGTTATATTTAACTCGTTGGTTTTTCTGCTTTTTGAACTTTTACGTTTAATTCTTGAGCATCGTCTTCAATATCCATAAAAATTTCGTCACCTTCTCCAATTTTGGAAGTGATAATTTCTTCGGCTAACGAATCTTCCACATATTTTTGAATTGCTCTTTTTAATGGTCGTGCTCCAAATTGTTTATCAAAACCTTTATCAGCAATAAATGCTTTGGCTTTATCAGACAAATTCAACGTATAACCTAAATCTTTAATTCGAGCATATAATTTTTTCAATTCGATTTCGATGATTAAATCGATGTGTTCTTTTTCTAATGCATTGAACACAATTACATCATCAATACGATTTAAAAATTCAGGAGCAAAGGTTTTCTTTAACGCATTTTCAACTACACTTTTTGAATGATCGTCCGCTTGCGAAACTTTTGCGGCAGTTCCAAAACCAACACCTTGACCAAAATCTTTCAATTGACGAGCTCCTACATTGGAAGTCATAATGATAATGGTATTTCTAAAATCGATTTTTCGACCTAAACTGTCCGTTAAGTAACCATCATCCAACACTTGCAACATCATATTGAAAACATCCGGATGAGCTTTTTCAATTTCATCTAAAAGAACAACACAATACGGTTTGCGACGGACTTTTTCGGTTAACTGACCACCTTCTTCGTAGCCAACGTATCCCGGAGGTGCTCCGACTAATCTGGAAATTGCAAATTTTTCCATGTATTCACTCATATCAATACGAACCAAAGCATCTTCAGAATCGAATAATTCTTTAGCTAAAACTTTTGCTAATTGCGTTTTTCCAACTCCGGTTTGACCTAAGAAAATAAACGACCCAATCGGACGGTTTGGATCTTTCAATCCGGCACGATTACGTTGAATCGAACGGGCAATTTTCATCACTGCTTCGTCTTGACCAATAACTTTTCCTCTGATTAATTCAGGTAAGTGAGCTAATTTATTGCTTTCAGTTTGAGCAATTCTGTTCACAGGAATTCCGGTCATCATCGAAACAACATCAGCAACATTGTCTTCGGTAACGGTAATTCTGTTATTTTTAGAATCAATTTCCCATTGTTCTTGAGCAATTGCTAAATCTTTTTCGATGCGTTTTTCATCATCTCGCAATTTAGCTGCTTCTTCATATTTTTGCTTTTTAACGACCGTATTTTTCAATTCACGAACATCTTCCAATTGTTTTTCTAATTCCAAAATTTGTTTCGGAACTTCAATGTTGGTGATGTGTACACGCGAACCGGCTTCGTCTAACGCATCAATCGCTTTGTCAGGTAAGAATCGATCAGACATATAACGACTGGTCAATTTCACACACGCATCAATCGCTTCCGGTGTATATGTTACACTGTGATGATCTTCATATTTACCCTTAATATTATTCAAAATTGTAATTGTTTCTTCAATCGTAGTAGGTTCTACAATTACCTTTTGAAAACGTCTTTCCAAAGCACCGTCTTTTTCAATATATTGACGGTATTCGTCTAAAGTTGTAGCACCAATACATTGAATTTCGCCTCTGGCTAAAGCAGGTTTAAACATATTCGAAGCATCTAACGAACCAGTTGCTCCACCTGCACCCACAATGGTATGAATTTCATCGATAAACAAAATAATGTCATCGTTTTTTTCCAATTCATTCATTACCGCTTTCATTCGTTCTTCAAACTGTCCGCGGTATTTTGTTCCGGCAACTAAACTTGCCAAATCAAGCGTTACCACTCGTTTGTTGAATAAAATTCGAGATACTTTCTTTTGTATGATTCGCAACGCTAAACCTTCGGCAATGGCAGATTTACCAACGCCGGGTTCACCAATTAAAAGCGGATTGTTTTTCTTTCTTCGGCTTAAAATTTGTGAAACACGTTCGATTTCTTTTTCACGACCCACAACCGGGTCAAGTTTTCCTTCTTCTGCTAACTCGGTTAAATCACGGCCAAAATTATCTAAAACAGGCGTTTTGGATTTTTTATTGGTTTTACTTCCGGGATTATTAAAGTTGCCTTCTTTTAAACTGTCATCTTGTCCTGAATCTTCATTAAAAGATTCATTTTTTGGAAAGCTGTCAGTATATTCGTCTTCGTTATTATTCGGTATCATATTCAAATATTGTTCTTTCGCTATATCGTAATCGATTTTTAGCTTGTTAAGTAATTTTGTTGTCGGATCGTTCTCGTTCCTTAAAATACAAAGCAAAAGATGTGCCGTACTGATGGAAGAACTCTGAAAAACTTTGGCTTCCAAAAAAGTAGTTTTCAAGGCTCTTTCCGCTTGACGGGTAAGGTGAAGATTCTTTTTTTCGTTACCCACTTCAGCATTTGGGTTAGGCGGACTAAGTATTTCTACTTTCTTACGTAAATATTCTAAATCAATATCTAAATTGCTCAAAATAGTGATTGCTTTACCATTTCCGTCTCTCAAAATTCCTAGCATCAAATGCTCAGTCCCAATAAAGTCGTGCCCTAAACGCAAGGCTTCTTCTTTACTGTACGTGATTACATCTTTGACTCTTGGAGAAAAATTATCATCCATAGCAGTTCTTTTTAAAGGTAAATTTACTAAATATGGTTGGTAAATGCAAAAACTATTCCCATTCATATCTACTGTCAGCTAATTGACAAAAAATATTTGAATTATGAAAGTTAAAGTTACGTTTAATTATTAACCAAAAAACACCTCATTTTTGTTAATAAATCATTGAAATTAGTTCGATAAAAAGCTTTCAAAAAGTACAGAAATCCGTATATTAGCACGTTTTGAAATAATTATAATTTTTAACCAATAAATACATATGTCTGAAGGAGAAAAGTTGATTCCTATTAACATCGAGGACGAAATGAAATCAGCGTACATCGATTATTCGATGTCAGTAATTGTGTCACGTGCATTGCCGGATGTTAGAGATGGTTTAAAGCCTGTACACCGTAGAGTACTTTACGGAATGTATGATTTAGGAGTTTTTTCGAATAGAGCTCACAAGAAATCCGCTAGAATTGTCGGAGAAGTTTTAGGTAAATATCACCCACACGGAGATACATCTGTTTATGATGCAATGGTTCGTATGGCTCAAGAATGGAGCTTGCGTTATCTTTTAGTTGATGGTCAAGGTAACTTTGGATCGGTGGATGGAGATAGTCCGGCAGCGATGCGTTATACGGAAGCCAGAATGCAAAAGATTTCGGAAGAAATTATGGCCGACATCGAAAAAGAAACAGTAGATTTTCAATTGAATTTTGATGATACTTTATATGAACCAAAAGTAATGCCAACTAAAGTTCCTAATCTTTTGATTAATGGAGCTTCGGGTATTGCAGTGGGTATGGCAACCAATATGCCGCCTCACAATTTGACAGAAGTAGTTAATGGAACATTGGCGTACATCGACAATACTGAAATTGAGATTGATGAATTGATGGAACACATCAAAGCTCCCGATTTCCCGACAGGTGGAATCATTTATGGCTATGAAGGTGTTCGTGAAGCATTCAAAACCGGTCGTGGTCGTATCGTGATGCGTGCTAAAATCGCTTTTGAAGAAAGTAATGGAAAAGATGCTATCATCGTAACCGAAATTCCATATCAGGTAAATAAAGCTGATATGATTAAGAAAACGGCCGATTTAGTTAATGATAAAAAAATTGAAGGTATTTCGAATATTCGTGATGAATCGGATAGAAACGGAATGCGAATTGTATACGAATTAAAGCGTGATGCAGTTCCAAACGTGGTTTTGAATACCTTATATAAATTCACACAGTTACAATCATCTTTTAGCGTAAATAACATTGCGTTGGTAAATGGTCGTCCGCAAATGTTGAATCTAAAAGAATTGATTCATTATTTTGTTGAACACCGTCACGATGTTGTAGTTCGTAGAGCTAAATTCGATTTGCGTAAAGCAGAAGAAAGAGCTCACATTTTAGAAGGTTTAATCATTGCTTCAGATAATATTGATGAAGTAATTGCTTTGATTAGAGGTTCGAAAGATGGTGATGAAGCTCGTACAAAATTAATCGAACGATTCTCATTATCCGAAATTCAAGCTCGTGCGATTGTTGAAATGCGTTTGCGTCAACTTACCGGTCTTGAGCAAGATAAATTGCGTGCCGAGTACGAAGAAATCATGAAATTGATTACGCATTTAAGAGAATTATTGGCTAATAAAGATTTGAGAATGCAAGTGATCAAAGATGAATTGGTTGAAATTCGTGATAAATATGGTGATGAAAGACGTTCTGTCATTGAATATGCCGGAGGTGATGTAAGTATCGAAGATTTAATTGCCGATGAAAATGTGGTGATTACAATTTCACACGCCGGTTATATTAAACGTACAAACCTTTCAGAGTATAAAACACAGAATAGAGGAGGAGTTGGTCAAAAAAGTGCAGGTACAAGAGATCAAGATTTCTTAGAGCATTTGTTTGTGGCAACAAATCATCAATATATGTTGTTCTTCACTCAAAAAGGAAAATGTTTTTGGATGAGGGTTTATGAAATTCCGGAAGGAAGTAAAACATCAAAAGGAAGAGCGATTCAGAACTTGATTAACATCGAAAATGATGATAAAGTAAAAGCGTTCATTTGTACTCAAGATTTGAAAAATGAAGAGTACATTAATAGTCATTATGTGATTATGGCAACTAAACAAGGTCAGGTTAAAAAGACGTTGTTAGAGCAATATTCACGTCCAAGAGTGAACGGAATTGCTGCTATTACTATTAAGGAAGACGATGAATTGCTAGAAGCAAAATTAACCAACGGAAAAAGTCAAATTTTAGTGGCTGTAAAATCCGGTAAATTGGTTCGTTTCGAAGAAAGTAAAACTCGTCCAATGGGAAGAGGAGCTTCGGGTGTTCGCGGAATTACTTTAGCGGATGAGAAAGATGAAGTGATTGGCATGGTTTCTGTAAATGATATGAGTAGTGAGATTTTGGTAGTATCCGAAAATGGTTATGGAAAACGTTCTTCATTAGAAGATTATCGTATTACAAACCGCGGAGGAAAAGGAGTGAAAACCCTTAATATTACTGATAAAACAGGAAGATTAGTATCAATCAATAGTGTGACGGATGCTGATGATTTGATGATTATCAACAAATCTGGATTGACCATTAGAATGGAAGTTTCCGATTTAAGAGTAATGGGAAGAGCCACACAAGGTGTCCGATTAATCAACATCAAAGGAAACGATTCAATCGCTGCAGTAACGAAAGTTATGAAAGAAGAAGCTGCAGAAGAAGTTGAGTTTGAAGATGTTTCTGCGGCAGTTACCGGAGAAAGTTCGTCAACAGTTGAAACAGATTTTGATGATGATGCAGATGCTGACGAGGAAAATGAAGAAACCCAAGAATAAATAAATATTAATTAAAATTAGATTTACAATGAAAAGTAGATACATTATTTCCGCTTTTGCTTTGATGTTAAGTTTGGGATCATATGCCCAAAAAGATCAACTAAAAGCGTTGGAAAAGGCTATTAAAAACTTTGAACCAACTGCTGTAAAAAATGCCTTGGCTGCAGCCGAAGGTGTAATTGGTAGTGCAACTGATCAAGAAAAAGCTCAGTTTTATTTCCTAAAAGGTAATGCTTTGTTAGAATTGGCGAACAAAAACATGGAGACCAGTAAAAATCTTCTTGCAGCTGCTACATCTTATCAAGAATTAATTGCAACTGAGAAGAAAATTGGAAAATCAAAATATTCTGAACAAGCAACTCAATCATTAGTATCTGTTAAAGATAAATTGGTTGCTGAAGCAATTAAAGATAGTGATAACAAAAGATTTAAAGAAAGTTCTCAAAAGTTGTACGAAGCTTATATGCTAAGCCCAAAAGACACTTCATATCTTTATTATGCTGCTGGATCTGCTGTAAATGGTAAAGATTATGATGTTGCCTTAACCTATTATGAAAAATTAAAAAAGTTGAATTATTCTGGCAAAGGAATGTCTTATTATGCTAAAAGCGTTGTAAGTGGTGAAGAAGAGGCGTTTAATACAAAACAAGAACGTGATAATTCTGTAAAATTAAAGTTGCATATAAATCCAAGAGATGAAAAAATTCCATCTAAAAGAGGAGAAGTTTATAGAAATTATGCTCTTATTTTAGTTGAAAAAGGTGAAAAGGATAAAGCTTTACAAGCAATTTTAGAAGCAAAAAAAGATAATCCGGATGATACTTCATTAGCATTAACAGAAGCCAATTTGTATTTAGATGCAAAAGATTATGCTTCTTATAAAAGAGTGATCGAAGAAGTTTTACAAAAATCTCCCAATGATGCCGATTTATATTATAATTTAGGTGTTATTTCAGGTACTTCTGCAAATGCAGTTGATGCTGAAAAATATTATAAAAAAGCTATTGAATTAAACCCAAAATATTCAAATGCGTATTTAAATCTTGCTATTTTAAAATTAGATGCAGATACTAAACTTGTTGAAGAAATGAACAGTTTAGGAAATTCTGCAAAAGATAATAAACGTTATGAAGAACTAAAAGTAGAAAGAGAAAAAGTGTTTAAAGATGCTCTTCCTTATTTAGAAAAAGTTGTTGAATTTGATCCTACTAATGTCGAGGCTAAAAGAACACTTCTAAATGTTTACACTTCATTAGATATGACTGACAAGTATAAAGCTTTAAAAGCTTCAATGAACTAAAATCAGTTTATTGATATAAGCAAAAAATCCCGATTTTTAAATCGGGATTTTTTTATATAATTTTTTTAATAACTCTCAATTTATGCGTATGACGATTCGTCTCCGCATTATAAATTCCTAAATGATCTAATCGGTCAATTCTAACTTTTCCACTTGCGTGAATGATGTAATTGTCATTCATAATAATGCCAACGTGAATAATTTTACCTTCTTCATTATCAAAAAAAGCTAAATCTCCCGGTTCACTTTCTTCAATAAAACTTAACGCTTCTCCTTGTGTAGATTGTTGTGATGCATCGCGTAGCAGTTTATATCCGTTAAGTTTATAAACCATTTGTGTGAAACCAGAACAATCAATGCCAAAAGGTGTTTTTCCGCCCCATAAATAAGGAGCATTCAAATACATAAATGCGGTTTTTATTAAATCACTTTTTGGTTTTATACCTGTTACTTTCAGTCCTTCAAATTCAAAATTATTGATATTTATAGTATCATAATTCAAAAAAGATAAAGAAGAGCCCAGCAGTATCGGAATAAGTAAATTGTCTTTTGATGTTACATATTCCACCAAATCATGATTTAAAATCAGGGCACTATTTGAAATTTCATTAAAATCACTTTCCGAAATAATCTGACATTGTTTGGAGTCAATCCAACCTTCATAATTATCATACTGCAAACGAATTTTAAACCATTGTTTTAGTTGTTCGAGTATTTCAAAATGTTCACCAAACAAGACTTGCGAAACTTGCTCGCTTCTATCATTTGGTTCAATTCTGAGTGGAATGATGGCTAAATTGCAGATTCCGTACATGAAAATTAATGTTTCTTGATTATGCTCTTTCGATTACAATTGCCGATGCACCACCGCCTCCGTTGCAAATTGCAGCAGCTCCAAGTTTAGCATTGTTTTGTTGTAATACATTTAGCAAAGTAACAATAATTCTTGCACCCGAGCAACCCAATGGATGACCTAATGATACTGCACCTCCATTTACGTTAATTTTTGAACCATCAAGGCCAAGTATTTTTGCATTGGCCAAACCAACTACAGAGAATGCTTCATTAAATTCAAAATAATCAACATCTGTAATTGAGAGCCCAACTTTATCTAACGCCTTAGGTAATGCTTTTGCCGGAGCAGTAGTAAACCATTTAGGTTCGTGTGCGGCGTCTGCATAACTTCTAATGAATGCTAATGGCTTTAATCCTAAAGAATGTGCTTTTTCTTCACTCATTAAAATTAAAGCAGCTGCACCGTCGTTTATGGTTGAAGCATTTGCGGCCGTAACCGAACCATCTTTTGTGAAAGCAGGATTTAGACTTGGTATTTTATCTAATTTTACATTTGTAAATTCTTCGTCTTTTGAAACAATTATTGGTTCGCCTCTTCGTTGTGGAACGGCAACCGGAACAATTTCCGAGTCAAATTTTCCTTCAGACCAAGCTTTTGCAGAACGCTCATACGATTGAATAGCAAACGCATCTTGCTCTTCTCTCGAAATTTTATATTCTGATGCACACAAATCGGCACTAACACCCATTGCATTGTTATCATACGCATCAGTTAAACCATCTTTTTGCATTCCATCTACCATAGTTGTTGGGCCAAATTTATAACCATTACGCAAATGAACGTAATGCGGAATTAAACTCATGTTTTCCATTCCACCAGCAACAACAACTTCTGCATCTCCTGATTGGATTGCTTGTGCAGCTTGCATGACAGCTTTCATTCCAGAAGCACAAACTTTATTAACAGTTGTACATGGAACAGTGTTTGGTAATCCGGCTAAAATGGCAGCTTGTCTTGCAGGAGCTTGACCAACTCCGGCTTGCACCACATTACCCATTAAAACTTCATCAACAAGTTTTGGATCTAAATTTATTTTTGCTAAAGCTCCTTGAATTGCAATTGCTCCTAATTGTGGTGCAGATACAGTGGATAAACCTCCCATAAAACTACCAATTGGTGTTCTAACTGCAGAAACGATGACTACTTTTTTATTCATAACTAAGTTTACGTTTGTTTATGTTGCGAAATTAACTATTTTACAGCTATTTTTAGCACAAAAATTATCTTTTTTATAATTTTTGAATGAAGAGAAGTAGATGTTGTTTTTACTATTACTTGGTAAAGTCATACAATTATATTTTTTTGATAGATTAGCTATGTAATTGACTTCTAAGTGATTTTAAAGAAAAGCAAAAAAAATATTAAAAAAACAAGATAAATACTTGTAAACTAAAGAATGAAAAGCTACATTTGCAACCGCAAAAAAGTTAAGTTCTTTGCAGAATAGGAGAGGTGCCGGAGTGGTAACGGAGCAGATTGCTAATCTGTCGACGGGTAACTGTCGCCAGGGTTCGAGTCCCTGTCTCTCCGCTTTTTTTCGGGGTGTAGCGTAGCCCGGTTATCGCGCCTGCTTTGGGAGCAGGAGGCCGCAGGTTCGAATCCTGCCACCCCGACCAATGGCCCAGTAGCTCAGCTGGATAGAGCAACTGCCTTCTAAGCAGTAGGTCTCAGGTTCGAATCCTGACTGGGTCACATTGAACCATCTGATTTTCAGGTGGTTTTTTTGTTTTTAGGACTTTTTTGTTTTGTAAAAAAGGTTGTAAGACTCTAAGTTTTTGTTGGTGGGATTGCTATATGAGTATTTTCTCAAGGATATTTTTGCTTAGAAGTTATTAGACTTCGAAGAGTATTGTGCTGTTAAGGAAGACTTAGGTGAGCTGGGGTTCCGAAGAAGATAAAGGAATTGTGTGCCAATTGCTTTATTATTCTTTGTAAAACTTAAATCTATTCAATTGGATTTTTGATTGTTTTAGCGGTTTAGGGTTTTGCGTTCGAGCAGGAAATCGAAGCACAAAAGCTGGTTTTATTGCTAATTTTAATTGAAAAACTGAGGTTGGGTTTTGCACTTCAGCCCGCCTTAAGCAAAAACCTTGTTAGCTGTTGGCTTTTTTTATCGCAGTTTGTATTCTGTCAATTTGGTTTAAATGTCTAATAATATGATTGATAAAAAACTGAAAAGTGTCGCCCAACTTGAGTTTGATTAAACTTGAAATTGAAGTCTGAATTTTTACTTTGTTTAAACTCACATTTCTTGATTTATTTAGCAATTCCAGAAGTTTGATTTGTTGATTTATAAATTTGTCAATTACCGTTTTGTCAAGATTTGCATTTAATGGATTTTTGTCTTTAAATGTTTTCATTTTATTCAACTTTTCCTTTGGTAACATACTTTTCGCAAAGTAATTCCCTAAAATTCCACTGTAAAATTCAATATCAGTCTTAGTAGTTGAATTTTCTATTTTACTTTCTATTTGTGGCAAATAAAAGTCGCCATATAAGTTCAAATGTTCCAAACACTCTAAAATACTCCACGAAATTTCGTCTTCTTTCCACGTTAATTTATTCAAATCGTAGGATTTTAGTTTTTCTGCTTGGTTTATAATTTGCTTTGTTTGTTCCAAAAGCGTTTGTATTAATTTCTCTGATAGCATAATTTTAAATTTTATGCAAAGTTCTAATTTGTATTTTCAATAAATCTTGATTGAAGTCAAGACTTTTTTAGTCTTGATAAAGTTTCGGCACTCATTCGCAAATAATTTGCAATATGTCTGTTTGGAATTTCTTGAAAAAGTTGTGGACTTCGTTTTAAAACTCTTTCATATCGTTCTTTTGGCGAATTTGTTAAAATGTCAATTTCTCGTTCCATTTGTTGAACAACCAAATTTTCTAAAATTTTTGTCCATAAATTTTGATTATTTTCCTTTTCTAAAAATATGTTAATTTGCTCTTTGGTTACGACTTTTACAACAGTCTTTTTAATTGCTTGAATATATAAGTTAGAAGGACTTCCCGTCAAAAAAGAGTCCAACGAAACAATTAAATTTTCTTTGTAACCAAACCTAATCGTTTGTTCCACGTAATCATCTAAAACAAAAATTCTCAAACTTCCACTTACGATATAATACAAATTAGTGTCAATGCTACCTTTTATTTTAAGAAACTCATTTCTGTCGATTGTAATTTCTTTGTCCGAAAGTTCAACTATTTCTTTCATTTTCTGTCTGGTTGTGAGTTGCGATATGCTTGCAGCTAGTTAGCTTAAAAAACCATTTAGGAACTGATTTTAATTAATTATAACGTAAATATATTGGTTTTAACTTACAATAATATAAGTAAATTAAAAAATAAAAGGTTCTAAAACGCCTTAAAAAGTTCATTTATTGCCCAAAAAGGAATGTCAGTGCATTTAAGTTGTATGATCATATTTGGTAAATAGAAGAGGAAAAACTTTCGTGGCGTCATTGATAAAGTGCACCTAACTTTTTACTCCAATACCTTCGACGGACAAAAAGTTGTTGCCAACTTTTCCAACAAGCCATTGGACCGGATAACCTTACTCGAAAAAAAAACTAACATATAACCCTTATTCAAAGTTGTTGATAACTTTATGGTGCTTTACAAAGGAACCGTTGTTAGCTGACGTTACTTTTGTAAGTATATATTTTTTCGATTTTCATAATTTCAAGTGCTTTTTTCGTTTCATTTTCGCCGTCATTTAATGAACCTGGAAGTAAAATTAATCGAGTTTTAATTTTTCCTTTTTCATCTTCAAAAAGAACTTCAAACCTTGAACGTGTAGCACCATATTTTGCATCTATGAATTTCACTTCTTTAATTTTATCTCTTTCAATTGTTGAAGTTGCAGAATAGTTCATACTTTGTTTTACTTTAAACAATAAATAACAAGCAAAAAATATATAAAATAATGCGGTAACAACTTTATTTTCTTGATATGCTTTAAAACCAAAATAAAGTAAGAAAAAAGCAAAAGAAGAATAAATAATTAGTATTCTTGAAATTCCATTTCCAACGGTATTTTTTGCAACATTTCCAATTATTCCATCTCTAGTTAAAATAATTTTGTCGGGTAAAATATGACAAAACCCTGTTTTCGTTTTGAATTTTTTTTCGAGTTCCATTCTCTAAAGTTGATTTTAAAGGATTTTTGGTATAATGTCAGCTAACTTATATATGTCTGACAAAATCAGACTTGTCTACACTAAATTGGGTGTATATGTCTGACAATCGTTAGATTTATTTTCTCAAATTTAATAAATAAATCTCACAAATCATCAAAACTACTTTATTCACTGAATTTTGTTTTTCAGCACAATCTCCTAGCCCCGATTGTAGCGGAAAGCCTTTTGTGAAAAAAACCTATTTTTTCTTGGTTTGGCAGAGCGACCTTGGGAGCTACTGCAAAACCTTAGAAAAGAAGGTTTTTGAGCAAAAGCTTATAGCGGAAAGCGGGAATAGCTTATAAATAAATGACTAACGGTTACATTTCCACACAAACTTCTTGTGCGTATGCGGAAATTCTTCGCGTTCATAAAATGCATGTGCTTTTTCGCGTTTAAAGCCGGAAGTGACTTCAATTTGAAGAAGATTATTTTGTTTTGCGATGGTTTTTAATTCATTGAGCAATTGTTTGCCAATGTGGAGACTTCTATAATTGGTATCGACAAACATTTCCTGAATTTCACCTACCAAACCGCCGTGATGAATCAGGTTTTGAACGTGACAGCTCAGAAAACCAACCGGCATTTTGTTGATTTCGGCAAGCAGAAAAATATGTTTGGAATTGGCGAGGTTTTCGAGAAAGATTGCTCGTTGCGATTCTTTAGGAAAAACGCAATCTTCTAACTCATTGATAAATTGATAAACAGCCTCAAAATCGGTTTCGGTAACAGGACGAATGAGGCAGTTCATGTTGCTATTTTTTGATGGATTTTAAAACGGCTTTTTTCTCAAAGTTTAGTACTTCTAAGGTGATTGGAACCTGATTTATGGTTTTGCCTTCGATGACATATAACTTGGCAGCTCCTTCTTTTACGTTGCTTAGGTCAAAATCTACATCGCCATGTGTTAACGTATTTTTGATGTCAACCGTATCAATCCACGTTTCCGCCAATACTTTTGAGGCTTCTTCAGAGTAGTGAAACGGTTTGGTACGAATGTCTTTCAATACACGACAATTGGGTAAATAACAGAATGTTACGCCTCTTGCTTCGGCTTTTGCCCCTAAAAAATAAATAAGAAAAATAACTCCGATTAATAAACCGAAAAGGAAAAAAGCAAGACGTTGATAGAATTTCATTTCTAAGTTTTAATGCGGCAAAAGTACGAACAAATTCGCTAAAACACAATCAAATTAATATCGCTGTTTGGTAAATCAAACCAATCGCCAATTGATTTGTTAGTCAAGATGCCGTGGTAAAAATAGAGTCCGTTTTTGAGTCCGCGGTTGCAACGAATGGCACTTTCTACACCGCCGTCTTCCGCAATTTGAATTAGATAAGGAGTTAAAATGTTACTAATCGACAACGAAGCCGTTTTAGAATAGCGGGACGGAATATTTGGCACACAATAATGCACTACGTTATTTTTTATAAAAGTCGGTTTTTCGTGTGTTGTGATTTCCGACGTTTCAAAACAACCGCCGGTGTCAATACTCACATCGACAATTACAGCTCCTTTTTTCATGTGTTCCACCATGGTTTCGGTCACCACAACTGGTGTGCGGTTTTGTCCACGCATTGCACCAATGGCCACATCGCAACGACGTAACGCTTTTAAAAGTCCTTTCGGTTGTATGGTAGAAGTGAAAATTGGATGTTTTAAATTATTTTGTAAACGACGCAGTTTAGTGATTGAATTGTCGAAAACTTTTACATTTGCTCCTAAACCAAGAGCGGTTTTAGCAGCAAATTCACCTACCGTTCCTGCACCAATAATCACGACATCGGTAGGAGCAACGCCGGTAATATTGCCAAAGAGTAAGCCTTTTCCGAATTGATTGTTAATCATTAATTCTGCAGCAATTAAGATGGAAGCTGTTCCGGCAATTTCGCTTAATGATTTCACGGCAGGGTAGGAGCCATCGTCATCTTTGATGAATTCAAACGCAAATGCGGTGATTTTTTTCTTAGCTAATTTTTCGAAATATTCTTTTTTGCGTGTCTTTAATTGTATGGCAGAAATGATAATTGTATTGGGATTGATCATTTCGATTTCTGTAGAAGTTGGTGGTTCTACTTTTAGAATCATCGGACAACTAAAAACTTTTTTAGGATCTTGTGTGATTTCTGCTCCGGCATCGGAATATTCTTTATCGGAATAACTCGCACTTTCTCCGGCCCCGGCTTCCAACATTACTCGATGACCATGCGAAACGAGTGAATTGACAGCATCCGGTGTCAAACAAATTCTACGTTCCTGATAGGAAGTTTCTTTGGGAATTCCGATAAATAATTCGCTTTTATGTCGGGCAATTTCCAATTTTTCTTCCTGCGGAAGTAATTGCTGTTTGGAGAAAGGTGTTATGGGCATAAATCAAATTGTAAAAATAAGTGTCTAAGTTAGGAATTATTTTGGAAATAAAAAGAGTTATTTTTTTTCTGAAAAGTTTCAGGTTTCAGGTTTGAGGTTTCAGGTTGATTTGTGCTAAAAAGAAAATGTTTCACAGACGAATCCGTTTTTTATCTATTATAGCGAAGCTATTAAAATCTGTAAAAATCAGCGTTTTACAAAGCAAATCCGTTCAATCCGTGTTCCATTTTTAAGTTTAAAGTTTCAGGTTTCAGGTTGATTTGAACTATAAATCAGTTTAAAATTAACTTTCGATCACCGTTTTCTAAAATTTCTATCGTAATGACACTATGTTTCTCAGGAATTAAATTTGGAATTTTTTCTGCCCATTCGATAAAGCACCAATGTCCGGAATAGACATAATCTTCGATACCGAAATCAAGGGCTTCCATTTCATTTTTTAGACGATACATATCAAAGTGATAAACCAATCCTTCTTTAGCTTCATATTCGTTAACCAAAGAAAAAGTAGGGCTGGAGGTTGGATTTTTTACACCTAAAGCTTTGGATAAAGCTTTAATAAGTGTAGTTTTTCCGGCACCCATTTGCCCGTTAAAAAGAATAACTTTTTCGAGGTTGGATGAAATTATTTTTTGAGCGATGGATTCTATTTCGCTTAAATTGAACTGGTATTGCATTTTAGTTTTTTCACTTTTAGTGGTACAGAGAATTTTATTCAAATTACAAAATTAGCAAATTTTATGGGTTCCAATCATCCTCTCCTTTGGAGAGGGGTTAGATAAAATAGCACACAGATTTTCACTGATTGAACTGATTTTCACAGATTTTTGATAGCTTCGCTATAATAGATTTAAACAGATTTGTTCCTGCTAAATTACTACTGTTTTCAACCGACAACCGACAACTGACAACTGACTTTACCTTGGATTAAACACCAAAAACGGCACGATCATTTCTTCTAATGAAATTCCACCATGTTGATACGAATTCCGATAATAGCTCACATAATGATTGTAATTATTTACATATGCTAAGAACAAATCATTTTTGGCAAAAATAAATGAACTACTCATGTTGATGGAGGGTAAACCGATTTTTTTCGGATCTTTCACAGCATAAACATCTTTGTCTTCGTAGGTTAAGCTTCTTCCGGTTTTGTAACGAAGGTTCAAACTTGTGTTTTTATCGCCAATTACTTTTGATGGATTTTTTACGTTTATAGTTCCGTGATCGGTGGTTAAAATAAGTTTGAAACCCATTTGTTGTGCCATTTGAATCATTTCCAACAAAGGAGAATTCTTGAACCAGCTTAGTGTTAACGAACGATACGCTTTGTCATTAGAAGCTAGTTCTTTTACCACTTCCATTTCGGTTTTAGCGTGTGAAAGCATATCTACAAAATTATAAACAATTGTAGTTAAATCGTTGTTTTTAAGTCCTTTGAAATTATCAACTAACTTTTTACCATCTTTAAAATTGGTGATTTTATAGTATTCACTTTTTATGTGTAGGCCTAATCGTTTTAATTGAGCTTCTAAAAATTCGCCTTCATAGAGGTTTTTTCCACCGTCTTCCACATCATTTCGCCAATATTGAGGAAATTGTTTTTCCATTTCTAAAGGAGTTAAACCTGAAAAAATAGCATTTCTGGCATATTGCGTAGCGGTTGGTAACATGGCATAATAAGCAGCTTCTTTTTCCGGTTTGTAATGGTTGTTTACAACACTTTCAAACGCTTTCCATTGGTCATAACGCAAATTGTCAATCACAACAAAAAGAATAGGTTTGTCTTTTTTTACGATCTCAGGAACAACATATTCTCTGAATAATTTGTGCGATAAAACCGGTTTGTCTGCTTTTTCTTCAAACCATTTTTCATAATTTTTTTCAATAAATTTTCCGAATTGGCTGTTAGCTTCTACTTTTTGAGATTCTAAAATAGAAATCAATCCTTGGTCTTCGATGTTTTCTAATTCAATTTCCCAGAAAATTAATTTTTTATACAATTCCGTCCAATCTTCAAAGGAATTTACCATAGCTAAATCCATCGCAATTTTTCGAAATTCTTTCTGATAATCTAACGTCGTTTTTTCGGTAATTAAACGGGAATGATCTAAATTTTTCTTTAATGCTAATAAAATTTGATTTGGATTAACCGGTTTAATCAAATAATCAGCAATTTTAGAACCAATAGCTTCTTCCATGATATGCTCTTCCTCGCTTTTGGTAATCATAATCACGGGAACGGCCGATTTTTTTTCTTTCATTTCCGAAAGGGTTTCCAAGCCGCTCATACCAGGCATATTTTCATCCAAAAACACAATATCAAACTGGTTTTCTTCAAATATATCAACCGCATCACGACCATTATTGCAAGTGGTTACAGCATAATTTTTATTTTCTAAAAAAAGAATATGTGGTTTGAGTAAATCAATTTCATCATCTACCCAAAGAATTTTTATTTTGTCCATAGAGGTGTTTTTTTATTTGGTGCAATTTAACAATTATCGAACGTAGGAAGTATTAAAGTTATTGTAAAAAATGAATGATTAATACAAATTCAAAATCAGTATATTTGCAATCCAATTCTAACTTTGTGAGTCGAACCAATAAATTAAAAATTTTTAACGATCCAATTTACGGATTTATTAACATTCCGAACGAATTGGTTTTCGATTTAATTCAGCATCCGTACTTTCAGCGATTGCGAAGAATTTCTCAAATGGGATTGTCTTATTTGGTCTATCCGGGAGCACATCATACCCGTTTTCATCATGCTTTGGGAGCGATGCATTTGATGCAAAAAGCCGTTGAAGTTCTTCGTTTTAAGGGAATTTCAATTACGCAAGACGAAGAAACAGCTCTTTATGTCGCTATTTTGTTGCATGATATTGGACACGGACCGTTTTCACATGCTTTAGAACAAAGTATTGTTGAAAATGTGCATCACGAAGAAATTTCCCTTTTATTTATGAATCGTCTTAATGAGGAATTTGATGGGAAATTAAGTTTAGCCATTCAGGTTTTTAAAGGAGAATATCATCGAAAATTCATGCTTCAATTGATTTCGAGTCAGTTGGATATGGATCGAATGGATTATTTAAAAAGAGATAGTTTTTATTCCGGTGTGGCCGAGGGAAATATTAATTCCGACCGATTAATTCAGATGCTACATGTGATTGATGATGTGTTGGTTGTGGAGGAAAAAGCCATTTATTCCATCGAAAAATTCCTAATGGCCAGACGATTGATGTATTGGCAAGCCTACTTACATAAAACCAGTTTGGTAGCCGAACTAATTCTCACTAAAGCATTAAAAAGAGCCAAAGAACTTTCGCAAAAAGGAATTGTTTTGGATGCATCAAAACCACTTTCATTTTTTTTGAATAATAAAATTGAAAAAGAAGATTTTACAGTAGAAATTTTAGAGAAATTTTCCCAATTGGATGATTTTGATATTATGAGTGCGATGAAATCATGGCAATATCATGATGATTTTGTACTTAGTTCTTTAAGCAAAATGATTATCAACAGAGATTTACTGAAAATTAAAGTGAGCAATGAAAAGTTTGATAGAGAAGTGTTGACAGCATATAAAGAACAATTATTGCAACAATATCCTATCTCCATGTCAGAAACGGATTATTTTGTATTTAAAGGAAAAATAAAAACGTTGGGTTATAATAAAGAGTCGCAACCAATCAAAATTGTTAAAAAAGATAAGACCATTGAGGATATCGTGATTTCTTCAGATCAACTTAATTCCAAAGCATTCTCTAAGCCGGTAACAAAATTCTATATTTGTTTTCCAAAAGTACTCGAAGAAATTAACAAATTTTAGGTAGTTTTTTATATTTTTGTCGGAATGAAATTTACTGCAGCACAAATAGCATCCATATTAGAAGGCGAAGTCGTTGGAAATCCCAATGTTGAAGTCTATAAATTGTCAAAAATCGAAGAAGGATCCGAAGGATCGCTTACTTTTTTAGCCAATCCAAAATATGTAAATTATATTTATTCAACAAAAGCATCAATTGTAATAGTTAATAAATCATTTGAACCGGAACAAGAAATTTCGGCAACTTTAATCACGGTTGAAGATGCATACAAATCTTTTTCAAAATTACTTGAATATTACAATCAAGTAAAATTGATGAAATCCGGAATCGAGCAACCTTCTGTTGTTTCTGAAGGAGTTACGTATGGTGAAGGATTGTATTTAGGAAGCTTTTGCTATATTGGTAAAAACGTGAAAATTGGCAGTAACGTAAAAATTTATCCAAATAGTTTTATCGGAGATAATGTTATAATTGGCGATAATTGTGTATTTTTCGCTGGTGCAAGAGTTTATTCGGAAACTGAAATTGGTAATAATTGCACCATACATTCCGGAACAATTGTGGGTTCTGATGGGTTTGGATTTGCACCAATGGCTGATGGAAGTTATGATAAAATTCCACAAATAGGAAATGTTATCATAGAAGATAATGTAGAAATTGGAGCTTGTTCAACCATTGACAGAGCAACTTTAGGTTCAACAATTATTAGAAAAGGTGTAAAGTTTGATAATCAAATTCATATTGCTCATAATGTTGAAATTGGTGAAAACACTGTAATTGCTGCACAAACAGGCATAGCAGGATCAACAAGAATAGGAAGAAATTGTTTGATTGGAGGTCAAGTTGGAATTGCAGGTCATCTAGTTATAGGTGATGGAGTTCGCATCCAAGCTCAATCCGGAATTGGTAAAAATCTAAAAGATGGCGAGACAGTTCAAGGTTCACCCTCATTTAATTATGGAGATTATAGCAAATCATACGTACATTTTAAAAATTTGCCAAAAATCGTAAACGATTTAGAAGTATTAAAAAAAACAATAACTAAAGAATAATGGTACAATCGGTTAAACAAAAAACCATAAAAAACGAAGTTACTTTAAAAGGAGTAGGATTACACACAGGTCAGGAAGTTGTAATGACATTCAAACCGGCTCCTATAAACAACGGATTTTCATTTGTAAGAGTGGATTTAGAAGGTCATCCAATCATTGAAGCTGATGCAAATTATGTGGTAAATACACAACGCGGAACCAATTTAGAAAAAAATGCGGTTAAAATTCAAACCTCAGAACACGTTTTAGCAGCTTGCATTGGTTGCGATATTGATAATATTATTATTGAGCTAAATGCTTCTGAACCACCAATTATGGATGGTTCATCTAAGTATTTTGTTGAAGCTATTGAACAAGCTGAAGTTGTTGAACAAGATGCGGACAGAAAAGTATATGTTGTTAAAGAAGTTATTTCATATACAGATGAGGCAACGGGAAGTGAAATCTTGGTTATGCCATCTGATTCTTATCAAGTAACTGCAATGGTTGATTTTGGTACGAAAGTATTAGGAACTCAAAATGCAACATTAAAAAATATAGGCGATTTTAAAAAAGAAATTGCTGATGCAAGAACATTTAGTTTCTTGCATGAATTGGAATCGCTTTTAAATAATGGTTTAATAAAAGGAGGCGATTTAAACAATGCCATCGTTTATGTTGACAAAGAAATTTCAACAGAAACAATGGAAAATTTAAGAACTGCTTTTGGAAAAGATAAAATTTCGGTTAAACCAAATGGCATCTTAGACAATTTGACATTACATTATCCTAACGAAGCAGCTCGCCATAAATTATTAGATGTAATTGGTGATTTGGCCTTGGTTGGAACTCGAATTCAAGGTAAGGTTATCGCCAACAAACCAGGACATTTTGTAAATACTCAATTTGCAAAAAAATTAGCTAAAATCATTAAAATAGAACAAAGAAATCAGGTGCCAACGTATGATTTACATCAGGAACCGTTGATGGATATTCATAAAATTATGGCAATGCTGCCACACCGACCACCTTTTTTGTTAATCGATAAGATTTTTGAATTATCAGAAACTCATGTGGTTGGATTGAAAAATGTAACTATGAACGAACCATTTTTTGTAGGTCACTTTCCAGATGCTCCTGTAATGCCTGGCGTTTTAATTGTGGAAGCAATGGCTCAAACAGGTGGAATTTTAGTATTAAGCACTGTTCCGGATCCTGAAAATTACCTTACTTATTTTATGAAAATTGATAATGTAAAATTCAAACATAAAGTGTTGCCGGGTGATACATTAATTTTTAAATGTGATTTGATTACGCCAATTCGTCGCGGAATTTGTCACATGCAAGCTAATGCGTATGCCAACGGAAAGTTGGTTGCCGAAGCCGAACTAATGGCACAAATTGCAAAAAAGAACTAACAACTAAACTATGAATCAACCTTTAGCATACGTACACCCAGGAGCAAAAATTGCACGAAATGTAGTAATTGACCCGTTTACAACCATTCATAATAATGTAGTTATTGGCGAAGGAACCTGGATTGGTTCCAACGTAACCATAATGGAAGGTGCCAGAATTGGTAAGAATTGCAATATTTTTCCCGGAGCTGTAATTTCAGCAGTTCCGCAAGATTTAAAATTTGGTGGAGAAGATTCACTGGCAATTATAGGCGACAATTCCACAATTCGTGAATGTGTAACTATTAATAGAGGAACCATTGCCTCCGGTCAAACAACCATTGGAAAAAATTGTCTTATCATGGCAACGGCTCACGTGGCTCACGATTGTCACATTGGCGATAATGCCATTATTGTAAACGGAGTGGCTTTAGCAGGACACGTTACCGTAGGTAATTTTGCTATTATTGGCGGATTGGCAGCTGTGCATCAATTTATTAATATTGGCGATCATGCTATGATTTCTGGTGGTTCGTTAGTCAGAAAAGATGTTCCGCCATTTACAAAAGCAGCAAAAGAACCGCTTTCGTATGTTGGAATTAATTCAGTTGGATTACGAAGAAGAGGATTTACATCTGAAAAAATCAGAGAAATTCAGGAAATATACAGAATATTATACCAAAAAAATTACAATACGTCCCAAGCAGTGAGTATCATTGAAGCTGAAATGGCGGCTTCACCGGAACGTGATGAAATTCTTCAGTTCATCAGAAACTCTTCACGAGGAGTGATGAAAGGTTATACAGGAGTTTATTAGAAAATTAGAATTCAGAAATTAGAAACAGAAATACAAAAAATTAAAATAAAACAAGAATGGCAAGTACTTCAGATATTAGAAACGGATTATGTATCAAACACAACCACGATATATATAAAATCATTGAATTTCTTCACGTAAAACCAGGAAAAGGACCGGCTTTTGTTCGTACAAAATTAAAAAGTTTAACCAACGGAAAAGTGTTAGACAATACATTTTCTGCCGGACACAAAATTGATGTAGTTCGTGTTGAAACACATACTTTTCAGTTTTTATATTCAGAAGGAACTGAGTTTTATTTCATGAATACCGAAAGTTTTGAGCAAATTACATTGAATAAAGATGTGTTGGATGCTCCAGATTTATTGAAAGAAGGAACAAACGTAATGGTACAAATTAATACAGAAACCGATTTACCTTTGTCAGTTGATATGCCGGCTTCAATTATTTTGGAAGTAACTTATACAGAACCGGGTGTTAAAGGAAATACCGCAACAAATGCTACAAAACCAGCTAAAGTGGAAACAGGTGCAAGTGTAAACGTCCCTTTATTCATTAATGAAGGAGATAAAATTAAAATTGATACGGCTTCGGGTGCATACATGGAGCGTGTGAAAGAATAGTTTCAAAACTCAATTAAAAAAATCAATATCAATTTCAATAACAAATTTCAAGTTTTATGAAATTTCCAAAAACACATTCGCTCAAAGAAATAGCACAAATTATTGGTAGTGAATTTGTAGGAGATGAAAATTTTCCGGTTCAGGGTATGAATGAAATTCATGTGGTTGAATCGGGAGATATTGTATTTGTTGACCATCCGAAATATTACGATAAAGCACTTCAATCGGCAGCAACTATTGTTTTAATTAACAAACAAGTTGATTGCCCTGAAGGAAAAGCATTGTTGATTTCTGATGATCCATTTCGTGATTTTAATAAATTAACGAATCATTTTAGACCGTTTAACTATTCGAATGTTTCTATTTCTTCTTCCGCTCAAATTGGTGAAGGAACAGTAATTCAACCGAATTGCTTTGTTGGAAACAATGTGAAAATCGGTAAAAATTGTCTCATCCACGCCAATGTTTGTATTTATGATCATTGTGTAATTGGTGATAATGTGATGATTCAAGCCGGAACTATATTAGGAGCTGATGCTTTTTATTATAAGAAAAGACCAGAAGGATTTGATCAATTGCTTTCAGGAGGTCGAGTAGTAATAGAAGATAATGTTGGAATCGGAGCTTTGTGTACCATCGACAGAGGTGTAACAGGCGATACAACCATTGGTGCCGGAACAAAAATTGACAACCAAGTGCATGTTGGTCATGATACCGTTATCGGAAAAAAATGCTTAATTGCTGCTCAAACCGGAATTGCAGGTTGCGTTATCATTGAAGATGAAGTAACTTTATGGGGTCAAGTAGGAACAACAAGCGGAATCACTATTGGTTCTAAAGCTGTAATTATGGGACAAACCGGCGTGACAAAATCAGTTGATGGAGGAAAAACCTATTTCGGAACACCAATTGAAGAATCACGTGAAAAGTTGAAACAATTGGCCAATATTAAACGAATACCGGAGATAATTGAAAAATTAAAATAAAATGAACCCAAAAGAATTAGTTCAATCGTTTTATAATTCTGATGCTTTGTATAATAGCAAAACGTTGGAATCTTTTTTACATCCTGATGTAATTTTAGAATGGAACAGTAGCAAAGGTTTTTTAAAGAAAAACCGTGACGAATTGATTCAAATGGCGAATGATTTAAAAATTGGATATGAAACATTTGTGGTTCAAATTCATCAAATTTTAGCGGAAGATAATTTAGTTTCTGTGCATTATACTCATTTTGGAACTACTATTGAAAATCCTAATCAAATCAATCGATTAGCTTATTTTTTTGTGATTTGGGAAATTGTTGACGGAAAATTGTTTCGAGGTTATCAAATGAGCCAATTACCTTAAAAAAATAAATTGTATAGTAATTTTGCAAAAAAAATATAAAAAAGCATAAAAAAAGTAATCGAAAGAATTACTTTTGTAACTCGAAAATTAAACACAAACAAACACAATCATGAGCGTTTTAGTTAATAAAGATTCAAAAATAATTGTTCAAGGATTTACAGGAAGCGAAGGAACTTTCCATGCTTCTCAAATGATTGAATACGGAACAAATGTAGTTGGTGGAGTTACTCCGGGTAAAGGAGGAACAACGCATTTAGATCGTCCGGTTTTCAATACAGTAAAAGATGCTGTTGAAAAAGCAGGAGCAGACACAACTATCATTTTTGTACCACCCGCTTTTGCTGCCGACGCCATTATGGAAGCTGCCGATGCCGGAATTAAAGTAATTATCACCATCACGGAAGGAATTCCTGTTGCCGATATGATTAAAGCATATGCTTATATTAAAAGTAAAGATTGTAGATTAATCGGGCCAAACTGTCCGGGTGTAATCACTCCGGGAGAAGCGAAAGTAGGTATTATGCCTGGCTTCGTTTTCAAAAAAGGAAATGTTGGAATCGTTTCAAAATCAGGAACATTAACCTATGAAGCGGCTGACCAAGTTGTAAAACAAGGTTTAGGAATTACAACTGCTATCGGAATTGGCGGAGATCCAATCATCGGAACTACAACCAAAGAAGCAGTTGAATTATTGATGAATGACCCTGAAACACATTGTATCGTAATGATCGGTGAAATCGGAGGTCAATTGGAAGCTGATGCAGCAAAATGGATCAAAGCCGACGGTAACCGCAAACCGGTTGTTGGTTTTATCGCAGGTGAAACGGCTCCAAAAGGAAGAACAATGGGTCACGCAGGTGCTATCGTTGGTGGTGCAGATGACACAG
This sequence comes from Flavobacterium sp. T50_26, assembly GCF_057652995.1. Taxonomy (NCBI): domain Bacteria; kingdom Pseudomonadati; phylum Bacteroidota; class Flavobacteriia; order Flavobacteriales; family Flavobacteriaceae; genus Flavobacterium; species Flavobacterium sp. T50_26. The sequence continues at coordinate 118,458 of NZ_JBYFCC010000006.1, read as the reverse complement.
CAGAAGCGAAGAAAAGAATTATGAGAGAAAGCGGAATCCACGTTGTTGATTCACCAGCTGAGATTGGTAAAAAAGTAAAAGAAGTTTTAGGATAATCATCCAAAAATATAAAGTTATGATAAGCCTTGATTAGTCAGGGCTTATTTTTTTCAATATAAAATAGAAGCATAAAAATGTATAAAGAAGTAAGCAAATTCAAAAATAGTGGAAGTTTTCAATTTTCGTCAAACGATGATTTGGAAGTAGTTTGTAATGCTCCAAATGATGCCAGTGGTGTATTTTTGGTGTATGCCATACAAGAAGACAATAAAGAATTAATCATGGTCGGTTCTACCGGAACGGTTCAAAATGATGGAACGTTGAAAGCCAAAAATGGTGGCTTGTATGACAAAATTGTAAACGGACATCAATTTGCTAAAACCGCTCGTAAATATTCTTGGAAAACACAATTAAAATTAGAAAAAATTGAAGCAATTGAAGTGTTTTGGTATGAAACTTATAACAACAAAACTAAAGTAATTCCAACTTTTGTTGAAGGACAAATTTTACAATTATTTTTAAAGGAAAATGGGAAGTTACCGAGGTGGAATGTGGCTTTTTAAAATTATTTTGTAATTATATAAAAAAGGTTTTCTTGTGATTGGGGAACCTTTTTTTGTTTTTGATAATATTTAGAGTTTTCGAACTTATTAATCAATAATTTTAAAATAAATCTGAATGCGTTCCTGTACGAGTCAAAGAAATCAGTTTTATTTCTTCATCTTGCTGCCAAATTAATAACCAATCTGGCTGAATATGACATTCCCAAAATCCTTTGTAATTACCTTTTAAAACATGTGGCTTAAAATTTGATGGTAAAGTTCCATTTTTTTCTAATTGTAAGATAACATCTTCAATTAAACTCATATTTAAACCTCTTTTAATACAAAGCTTAAAATCTTTTTTAAATTTATTTGTGGCTACTATAGTAAACATTATGATTTTAAGATTGAAATCAATTCTTTAGCATTTTTAGCTCTTATAACTTTACCGTTTTTAGCATCTTCCATCGCTTTTAACGTTTCAAAATTTGGCGTGCTGATAATTTCAACATCACTTTTGTTTTTACTTAAAAGTTCAATCATACCAGTAAGAAGTTTACCTGCTTTTGATTTTTCATTTATTTTTAAAGTTATCGTAGTCATAATCAATTATTTTAATCAAAGTTACAATTTTTTTCAATTCGATAAAAAAAATCAAATTCTTTTAAGGAAGAATTGGGTTGTAATAAGTGTAATAAGTTTGTTATGTGATTATTGATAAAATTAGGTTATTTTTGGAATATTGAATGAGAATTCTGTTTTACTAAATTACTTTTCGTACGTAAAGATGCTCAAATGTGACAAAATTATCAAACACCTCAATAAAAATTAACCCAATGAAACACCTAGTACTTCTCCGCGGCATCAACGTATCCGGTCACAACATGATTAAAATGGATACTTTAAAAACCATCCTTGAAAATGCTAGCTTTCAAAATGTGGAAACCTATGTTCAATCTGGAAATGTGTTTGTAAAATCGGAAGATGAAAATCCTCAAAGTGTTGGTTTTACCATCAAACAAGAAATTGCTAAACACCTGGGTTTTGATGTTCCGATTATCGTAATTAGTAAAGCTGACTTAGAAAAATGCTTGACGAATAATCCATTTTTCAAAGAAAAAGGAGTTGATACTAAAAAATTATATGTTGCCTTTATTTCAAAAGAATTAAACAATACTTTTTTGAACGAATTAAAAATAAGCCAATTCAAACCTGATGAAGCATTTATTGATGGAAACAGAATCTATATGAAATTAGAAACAGGTGCAGGAAATACAAAACTGACTCAAAAATACATCGAAAAAAAGTTAAATGTAATTGCTACAAGTCGAAATTGGAATACAGTGAATAAGTTGATTGAACTATTTTAGTGGTTTAAAAGTTTAAGAGTTTATAGGTTTAAAAGTTCTGCGTTGCTAGAGCTTTTTTTATCTCATAACTTTTCTTTATTTTTATAAAAAACTTATATCATGTCAAACATCGATTTAATTATAGAAGAACGCAGCCGCGATATCGGCGATTTTTTAGTCGGCAGAATTTTACCTTTTCGTAAAAAGAGAATGGTCGGACCGTTTATTTTTATTGACCACATGGGGCCAACAGAATTAGGTCCTGATAAATATATGGATGTAGATCAGCATCCTCACATCGGTCTCGCAACACTGACATTTTTGTTAGAAGGAGCAGTGATGCACGAAGATAGTTTAGGAACCAAAGTTAAAATCCAACCCGGATCAGTCAATTGGATGGTCGCCGGTAGTGGAGTTACACACACCGAACGAACACCTGAAGAATTCAGAAACGGAAACATTTTAACAATGCACGGCTATCAAATCTGGGTGGCTCTTCCCAAAGAAAAAGAATTTATGCAACCCGAATTTCATCATTTTGATAGCAATGAATTACCACAATGGCAGGAGGGAAGCACCCATTTTAAACTCGTTGCCGGAACCGCTTTCGGAAAAACATCGCCTGTTCCTGTTTTTTCAGAAATGTTCATGGTTGAAATAAAAACCGAAGAAGAATATCAACTTCAAATCAACGGACAAGTGCGTGGCGAAATCGGAATTTGCATCGTCGAAGGTTCAATTCAAGCTTGCGATAATCACGTAGAAAAAGGGAATATGTTGGTTTCTAAAGCGGAAGACGCGTGTTCGTTGACGATTCATCCCAACTCGCACATCATTCTTTTTGGCGGACAACCATTTGAACAAGAACGTCACATATTTTGGAATTTTGTGGCTTCCGATTCATCAACCATCGAAAAAGCAAAAGAGAATTGGAAGAACAAAACGTTTCCAATGGTGCAAAATGATGATTCGTATGTTCCTTTACCAGAAGGATTTTAAAAAAAACATAATTTCTTTTTTATTTGGTCTAATTGATTTAATTTTGCCGCCGTTATCACGAATCTTTTCAAAGATAGCAACCTGCAACAACAAGCAAGGTGCTAAAACGATAAGCCAATTCTTTTGGAAAAAATGTTGTCATTACTATGCCATTTTTAGACAAGTAAGCAATGGATTCGTGAAACAATAACGAAAAAAATTGCTCTATGAATCAAACTCAAAACAAAGGAAATGCTTTGGCATTACTACCTTTAGGCGTATTTATTTTTACTTTTCTCGGTAGCGGAATTGTTCTTAATGATTTTTATGCTCTTCCTTCTCCAATCGCTGTTATACTCGGAATTATTACAGCTTTCTTATTATTCAAACTTTCTACAGAAGAAAAAATTCAAGCATTAATCAAAGGTTGTGGCGATTCAAAAATTATGACCATGTGTTTAATTTATCTTTTGGCTGGAGCTTTTGCAACGGTTACCAAAACAATGGGTGGAGTTGATTCGGTAGTGAATTTCGGAATCCAAAATATAAATTCGGCCTATTTTCCTTTAGGAATTTTCTTGATAGCAGCCTTTTTATCCACAGCCACCGGAACATCGGTTGGAGCAATCGTTGCTATTGGACCAATTGCTATTTCGTTAGCCGACAAATCAGGCTCATCAGTATCGCTCATTGGTGGAGCTTTACTTGGCGGAGCAATGTTGGGCGACAATCTTTCACTAATTTCAGATACAACAATTGCAGCAACTCAATCGCTCGGCTGTAGAATGAAAGACAAATTTAAAGTTAATTTATTTATTGCTTTGCCAGCTGCTGCTTTAACGGTTTTAGTACTACTTTTCTTTGGACATGGTTCAACCGAAGTTTTTTTGCAAGAACAAGATTATCAATTCATTACAATTACACCTTATCTTTTAGTCATCATATTGGCTTTACTTGGAATCAATGTTTTTTCCACTCTCGTAATCGGAATAATTGTTGCAGGAATCATCGGATTTTATCAAGGCGATTTTACACTTTTATCCTTCTCGCAAACCATCTACAAAGGTTTTACAAGCATGACTGATATATTTTTGCTCTCAATGCTCACAGGTGGATTGGCAGCCATGGTTGATAAAGCAGGCGGAATTGCTTTTATTTTGCATCAAATTAAAAAAAGAATAAAATCTAAACGCTCTGCTCAAATGGGAATTGGAACCTTAGTTGGATTGGTTAATGTTGCTATTGCAAACAACACCGTTTCCATCGTTGTAACTGGCGGAATTGCTAAAGAAATTAATGATGAATACCACTTAAGTGCAAAAAAAACAGCCACTATTTTAGACATTTTTTCATGTATTTTTCAAGGTTTATTGCCTTATGGAGCACAAGTTTTACTCATCCTCAGCTTTGCCGGTGGTGCGTTAACGTGGACAGATTTACTGCTCAACGCATGGTATTACTTATTTCTATTTTTGTTTACAATCATAGCAATTTATAGCACCTTTTGGGACAAGCTAATTATGAAATATTCACATTAAATTGAAATTTACGAAGTTAAATTTCATTTATGCGTCTAATAATGAAATCAAAAATTAATTTTCTTTTAACATCAAAAACACGCTGATTCCATTCTATTCTGCCAATAGAATTACTTATATTTGTCGTTCAAATCAAACAAAACAAACAAACATAGCATGAAATTATTAGAAGGAAAAGTAGCCATCATCACCGGAGCCAGTCGCGGAATTGGTAGTGGAATCGCTAAAGTTTTTGCTCAACACGGAGCAAATGTGGCATTTACATACAGTTCGTCTGCCGAATCTGCTTTGGTTTTAGAAAACGAACTAAACGCTTTAGGAATCAAAGCCAAAGGATACAAATCAAACGCAGCCGATTTTAACGAAGCTCAAAAATTAGCCGATGATGTATTGGCAGAATTCGGCACCATCGATATTTTAATCAACAACGCCGGAATCACAAAGGACAATTTATTAATGAGGATGTCTGAAGAAGATTTCGACAAAGTAATCGAAATTAACCTAAAATCGGTTTTCAATATGACCAAAGCCGTTCAAAAAGTAATGTTGAAAAACCGCAAAGGTTCCATCGTAAACATGAGTTCGGTTGTTGGAGTAAAAGGAAATGCCGGACAAGCAAATTACGCCGCTTCAAAAGCAGGAATGATTGGTTTTACTAAGTCAATTGCGTTAGAATTAGGTTCGCGAAACATCCGTTGTAACGCCATCGCACCAGGATTTATCGAAACCGAAATGACCGGAAAATTAAACGAAGAAGTTGTGCAAGGCTGGAGAGATTCCATCCCATTAAAACGTGGCGGAACACCGGAAGACGTTGCCAATGCTTGTCTTTTCTTAGCCTCAGATTTGAGTGCCTACGTAACCGGACAAGTAATGAACGTGGATGGGGGAATGTTGACGTAGTCAGTATACAGTCGCAGTTTTCAGTCGCAGTCTCAGTCGCAGTTTCCAGTCGCAGTCTCAGTTTCCACACTCACTTTGTCAATTCGCAAGATGACGAAGTCGAAATAGGCCCGAGCGGTAGCGAACTGGCGAAGCAATTCTCCTGCGAAACAGGCTAGAAAACCGACAACCGACAACCGACAACAGAAAACTGATAAGAAGCTAATCCCGCTTTTCATTCCAAGCTTGTTTGCTCAGTCTGTTTTTTCTAAGCTGCCCCAAGAGCTTCCGTTGGTCGCTTTGGTTCAGCAAGAAAAAATCAGCCCAAGCTGCACAAGGCTTTCCATTGCAATCGGGGCTAAAAAACAGTATAAATTAACCATTTTAATCAATGAAAAATAAACATATAATCATATTATTTTTACTAGGAGTAATTATAACTATTATTGGTGCATTATTTAAGATAATTCATTTTGAAATTGGTCCAATTACTGGAAATCTTATTTTAACAATAGGTATGTTTATTAAAGTTATCGCAGCAATATTGTTTATATTTAAGCTCATCTGTAATAGAAATGATACTTTTTTAAACAAATAAACATTTAACTTTTTAACCCTTTAAATAAAAATGACCACAAGCACCGTCCTTTTACTTTTACTTTCAGTAATACTGGCCGGAGGAGTATCATTTTTTCACTATTTCTACAAAGCCAAATCCAATTCAAAAATCAATTGGTTCTTGGCTTTTTTGCGTTTCATTGCCATTTTCGGATTATTGGTTTTATTAATCAACCCAATTCTCACCCAAAAATCATTTGAAACCATCAAAATTCCGTTACCAATTGTAGTCGATAATTCCTCATCAATTGCGGAATTAAATTCCAAAGAATCAGCTTTAGAAGTTTACAAAAAACTGACATCCAATTCTGCTTTACAAGAAAAATACGAAGTACAATCTTATCAATTTTCAAGCGAATTAGAATCTTCTGAAACCTATGATTTCAAAGGAACACAAACCCGAATCGATGGAGTAGGAAAAGGACTGAAAAGCATCCACAAAAGTGTCAATCATCCCACCGTTATTATCTCAGACGGAAATCAAACCCAAGGAAGTGATTATATCTATTCATTCGACGAAAATAAAGCGGTTTACCCAATTGTTTTGGGCGACACGACTTCTGTTTTAGATTTAAAAATCAGTCAGCTCAACGTCAACAAATATGCGTTTCTGAAAAATGAATTTCCAGTTGAAGTGTTTGTCAACTATTCCGGAAATAAAAATGTGAATGCCACTTTTTCCATATCACAAGGAAATTCAGTTTTAAGTAAGCAAAATGTAAGTTTTTCAAACAGTCAAAAATCGCAATTAATCACCGTTTTATTACCTGCTGAAAAAGTGGGCGTTCAAGTTTTCAAAGCAACGATTTCTTCTTCCGAACAGGAAAAAAATACGTACAATAACACCAAGAACTTTGCTGTCGAAATCATCGATCAAAAGACAGAAGTTGCTATTATTTCTTCGATTAATCATCCTGATGTCGGAGCGTTAAAACGAGCTATTGAAACTAATCAACAACGTAAAGTAACGGTTGTTAAACCCAATCAAATCAATTCGTTACAAGATTATAATGTATTGATTTTATACCAACCAACATCCGAATTCAAATCGGTTTTCGAAAAAAATACTTTAGCTAATTTAAACACTTGGATTATCACTGGGTTGCACAGCGATTTCAATTTTTTAAATCAACAGCAAACTACGTTTGATTTTAAAATGAGTGGCCAACAAGAAGATTATTTGGCTACTTTTTCTTCACAATTCAACCTTTTTGCTATTGATAATATTGGATTTGAAAATTTGCCGCCATTGCAAAATCCGTTCGGAACAATTACATCAAAATCGAACTATGATAAATTAATTGGAGCTAGAATTCGCAACGTAGAACTTAATTTTCCTTTGTTAGCTTATACTGAAAATCAAGGAAAACGATCGGCTTTTTTATTAGGTGAAAATATTTGGAAATGGCGTTTGCAAAGTCACATCGATCAACAAAGCTTTGAGAAATTTGATGTTTTTATTGATAAAACAATTCAGTTTTTATCTTCCAACAATGCTAGAAAATCATTGGTTGTTACCCACGAAAACTTCTATAATTCAGGCGATGCCATCGAAATTAATGCTCAATATTTCAATAAAAATTATGAATTTGATGATAATGCTCGTTTATCCATTTCGGTAAAAAACAAAGCGACTAATCAAACAAAATCGTATGATTTATTGAAATCAACCAATTCGTATAAAGTAAATTTAGACGGACTTTCAGCCGGAAATTATTCGTTTACCGTAACCGAAAACAATTCCAAAACATCCTATTCAGGTTTTTTTGAAGTCTTAGATTTTGACATTGAAAAACAATTTGTCAATCCGGATTACGCCAAACTAAATCAATTGGCTACTCAAACTAACGGAAAAACATTTCTGGCTACTCAAACAGATGAATTAATTGCATCTTTATTGGCGAACGAAAACTACAAACCCATCCAAAAAGAAATAGTCAAAAAAACACCAATTATCGATTGGGTTTGGTTACTTATTATTATTTCTCTTGCTTTGGTTTCAGAATGGTTTATTAGAAAGTTTAACGGATTGCTATAACTTAAGATTTACTTAATTGAATTCTTCTCACTAATAATGTAACTCTATTTGCGTTAATTTTACATCAAAATAAAGCAAATGAAAAGTTACATTTCTATCGTATTCCTTTTTACAGTGAGTTTTTTTTATGCTCAAAACTGGCAAACTAATTTTGAACAAGCAAAATCCATTGCCGTAAAAGAAAATAAAAACATCATTTTGGTTTTTTCCGGTTCCGATTGGTGTGCTCCTTGTATTAAATTAGAAAAAAACATTTGGATGTCAGCTGAATTTAAAGTTGAAGCTGAAAAAAACTGGGTGACATATAAAGCCGATTTTCCAAAGAAAAAAGCAAATCAATTGGCTCCTGAAATAACAGAGCAAAATAAAGTATTAGCCGAAAAATACAACAAAGGAGGAAGTTTTCCTTTGGTAGTTTTGTTGGATAAAAATGGAAAAGTGCTTGGAATGACCGGATTCAAAAATGTATCACCTGCCGAATACATAGCGATGATTAAAAAATTCGAAAAGTAAATGAAAACTATTCTTTTATATGGTAGTCTTTTCTTTTTGTGGAATTCTTCCGCACAAATAACTCATACCAAAAAGACATTCATGCTTGGTAGTCCTTTTGAGATGACAGTTGTTGTAAAAGATACCGTTCAGGGAAATCAATATATCAACCAAGCTATTGACGAAGTTAAACGTATTGAAAATTTAATTTCCGATTGGATTCCAACCACACAGATTTCCAAAGTCAATCAAAATGCAGGTAAATCTCCCGTAAAAGTAGATCAAGAAGTTTTTGAATTGATTGAAAGAGCCATTAAAATTTCAAAATTGACTAACGGAGCTTTTGATATCTCGTATGCATCTATGGACAAAATTTGGAAATTCGACGGTAGTATGAAAGAAATGCCAACCGAAGAAGCTATCAAAAATTCAGTTGCTAAAGTTGGCTATCAAAATATCATTTTAAACGAAAAAGAATCGACAATTTTTCTAAAAAATAATGGAATGAAACTCGGTCTAGGCGGAATCGGTCAAGGCTACATTGCTGATAAAGTCAAAGCTTTATTAATCGAAAACGGTTGTAAATCAGGAATTGTAAATGTTTCAGGCGACATTTTTGCATGGGGCAAACAACCTGACGGAAAACCATGGACAGTAGCCATCGTGAATCCGATGAATAAAAATAAAGTATTTGCCACTTTTCCTTTAGAAGACAGTGCAGTAGAAACTTCCGGGAGTTATGAAAAATTTGTCACTTTCAACGGAAAACGATACTCACACATTATAGATCCAAGAACAGGTTATCCTGCCACCGGAATTGTTAGTGTATCGGTTTTTGCAAAAACCACAGAACTTGCCGATGCACTGGCTACCGGAATTTTCGTTCTGGGCCTTGATGTTGGACTCGATTTAGTAGATCAAATCAAAGGTATCGAATGCATTATTGTTGATGATAAAGGTGTGGTGCATACCTCTAAAAATATTGACTTAAAAAAATAAATATGAAAAAAATAGTAATCCTCACAATCACTCTTTTTGCTTTACAATCCTGCAATTCAGTTAAAGAGTACGAAAAAGAAAAAATCAACGATTCCGACATGAAATTAGCAGCCCGCTCGTCCGAACGTTTTGAAACTAATTTTCAAGTCTATCGCGAAGCAGCAGCCGGAGCCAATGGAGGCAAAACCGGAGGTGGTTGTGGTTGTAACTAATTATCCAAACTTAAAATGAAAAACTATTTTTTTCTTTGGCTTTTTCTCTGTTCTTTCTCGCTTTTAGCACAAGAACAAGATTCAACACTTGTGTTTAAAAAACGAGTGTTGGAATCAACAGAAGTTGATTTTTTGATGAGTTATTATAAACAAGACGGAATCCATTCTGCTGTTTCCGGCGGAAGTGGGATGGAGGAATTAACCGATATTACACCAACCATTGTTGTAGCCGTTCCGTTAAATGACGATGATGTTTTAACTGTAGATATGGGGATTTCTGCCTATTCTTCGGCTTCATCAGGAAACATCAATCCGTTTGATAGTGCAACTCCAAGTCCGTGGCAAGCTAGTTCGGGTGCTTCTGCTCAGGATGTTTTAACTACGTTGGTTGTGAATTACAGTCATAGTGCGGATGATAGAAATACGATTTGGAATGCACATATTTCCGGTTCAGTTGAATATGATTATTCTTCTATTGGATTTGGTGGCGGTTTAACCAAATTATTTAACGATAAAAATACTGAAGTGGGAATTGCTGCCAATGTTTATTTAGATACTTGGAAACCTATTTACCCAAAAGAATTACAAGATTTTGCTGATAATGGTAATACATTAAACGGTGGAATTTTTGATGATTTTTCAATCACAGGAAATACCAATTACAACCCAACCAATTTTGTTTTTCAACCGGAAAAAAATAGAAATTCTTATGCTCTTTCTTTCAGTTTTTCGCAAGTGCTGAATAAGAATACACAATTATCCATTTTTGCAGATATTTTACATCAACAGGGCTTACTTTCAACACCGTATCAACGGGTTTATTTTGCCGATGTGAGTGATTCATTTATTAATGAATTTCAATTAGCTGATGATATTGAACGATTACCGGATAGTCGATTTAAATTACCAATTGGAGCTCGTTTGAATTATTATATCAATGAAAAATTTGTGTTTAGAACCTATTATCGTTTTTATACGGATAATTGGGGAATTAGTTCACACACGGCAAGTATTGAATTGCCTTATAAAATAACAGATCGTTTTACTATTTTTCCGATGTATCGTTTTTATACTCAATCTGCATCAAAATATTTTGCACCGCACGAACAACATCTTTCTACCGATGAATTTTATACTTCCGATTATGATTTATCAACATTTGATGCACATCAATACGGATTTGGAGTGAATTATACCGATATTTTTACAGCAGCTAAAATTTGGAAATTCGGCATAAAAAACATCGATTTCAGATATAATCATTATTCCAGAAGTGATGGTTTAGAGGCAAATATTGTATCTTTCGGAATTAAATTTGTATTAGACAAATGAAACTTTTAGTCGTTGAAGATGAAATAGGAATTGCCAATTTTCTAAAACAAGGTTTAGAAGAAGAAGGCTACGAAGTGTTGGTTGCCAATGATGGTCAATCAGGATTAGAAATGGCAATTAGCCATAAACCCGATTTAATTTTATTAGATTGGATGTTACCAAAACTCTCTGGTCTAAAAGTTTGTGAATCTTTCAGAAAAATCAATACCACAACGCCAATTATTTTTTTAACGGCCAAAGATACTGTTCAAGAAACAATAGAAGGTTTAAAAGCCGGAGCTAATGATTATATCAAAAAACCATTTAGTTTTGATGAATTGTTGGAACGAATAAAAATTCATTTTAGAATCACCAATGAAGTTGATGTTTTGACCTTAGGAAAGATTAAAATTATCCAATCCAAACACCAGGTTTTTTCAGAAAATAATGAAATTTCATTGACGCAAAGAGAATACGAACTTTTGATATATTTAATTAAAAACAAAGGAAAAGTATGCACTCGAAATCAAATTATTGAAGATGTTTGGGATATTCATTTTGAGTATGATACCGGTGTAATTGATGTGTTTATGAATGCCATTCGAAAAAAACTCAATCTTTCAAAAGAAGATGAAAGTATCAAAACCATTCGGGGTGTTGGTTATATTGCTAATGATTAAGGTAGTTACAATTTATGCTTAAATTCTCTTTTCGAAATAGAATTGCTTTTTACTATATTATTAGCACTGCTTTGCTAATAACAATAGTTTTTTTAGTAATTTATCAAATGGTGAGTTTGAGTGTTTTTAATCACATTAATGATGATATTCAAAATGAAGTTGAAAAACATTTGGAAGAAATTGAAATCGATCACAACAATTCCTATCTCATTCAAGTAGATGAATGGCGTGAAAGAGAACACAATACGGTGGACGTAAACCCTGTATTTGTTCAATTTTTTGACAGTAATAACGAACTAATTGATAAATCACCCAATTTAAAAAAACTCAATTTAAAGCTTTATCCAGAAAATAGAAAAAACGAATTTATTGATACGTATTTAAACAAAAAACCTATTCGTCAGATTCAGGTTCCGCTTTATGATAATCATAAAGTAATTGGTCATCTCGTTGTAGCCATGTCGTTGGATGATGCCATTATGGTTTTGTCTAATTTGCGAAACATTCTATTTATTTCATTTCCAATTATTTTGATAAGTTTATTTCTTATCGCCAGATTTATTGTGGGAAGAAGCATCAAACCAATCAAAACAATTACTGAAACATCAAAACAAATTAGTCGCGAAAACCTAAGTTCGCGAATAGATTTACCCCAAAACAAAGACGAATTGTTCGTTCTTTCTAAAACGATTAACGATTTACTCGACCGAATTGAAAATGCCGTAGAACGCGAAAAACAATTTACTTCCGATGCTTCGCATGAATTACGAACACCTTTAGCAGTAATTAAAGGAACTTTAGAGGTTTTAATCCGTAAACCTCGCAATCAGTCAGAATATGAAGAAAAAATAAATTATAGTATCAAAGAAGTTGACCGATTAAATCAATTGGTAGATGAATTACTTTTACTTGCTCGTTTTGAAAATCAGAAAGAAGCGAGCAAAAACGAACAGGTTTTTCTTAATGCGTTGATTTTAGATAATTTAGCACGCTATTCTCAAAAAATTAATAGCAAAAATATCACTATTCAACATGACTTTAACGATGATTTTTTTATAATATCCGATGGTTATTTGGTTTCGATTATTATCAGCAATTTACTTTCAAATGCGATTAAATATTCTAATCAAAATGGAATTGTCTCCGTTTATTTATTTAAAGAAAACAATCAAATTATTTGCAAAATTCATAACCATGGTATTGGAATTCCAACCGAAGAACTAGATAAAATTGAAAATCGTTTTTATCGTTCTCAATCTGCACTAGAAACCAATACAAAAGGTACAGGTTTGGGATTGTCTATTGTAAAAAGACTTACGGATTTGTTGAATATCGACTTCAAAATTCAGAGCAGATTAAATGATGGAACGATTGTAGAATTAAGGTTTAATTAATTTATTCCTAAGTCAATCTTAAGGCGGATTTATTACTTTCAGATTAATTTTACTGAAATTAAAAGATGCCAAAATGCTCGAAAAAATTATAGCCTTTAGTTTAAAAAATAAACTCATAATCCTTTTATTCACGCTTGGTGTTTTAGGATTTGGTTTATTCTCTGTTTTCCAAATTTCAATCGGAGCAGTGCCTGATGTTACTAATAATCAGGTACAAGTAATTACAACATCTCGCAATCTTTCTACTCAAGATATCGAGCAATATATTACGTATCCTGTAGAAATTGAAATGGCAAATTTGCCCGGTGTAACCGAAATACGTTCTATTTCAAAATTCGGATTATCTGTGGTAACGATTGTTTTTGAAGACGAAATAGGAACCTATTTACCTAGACAATTAATCGCTGAAAAAATCAAAACTGCTACCGAAAAAATTCCTGAAGGTTTTGGAACACCGGAAATGGGACCAATTACAACTGGTTTAGGCGAAATCTATCAATATACGTTAGAAGTAAAACCCGAATTCAAAAATCAATATTCAGTTACCGATTTACGTACGATTCAAGATTGGGTAGTAAAAAGACAATTATCTGGAATCAAAGGTGTAGTTGAAATCAATACTTGGGGTGGCTTTTTAAAACAATACGAAATCGCTATCAATCCTGCTAGTTTAAAAGCAATGAACATTTCTACTACTGATGTTTTTACAGCTTTAGAAAAAAATAATAGCATTGCCGGTGGTTCATATATTGAAAAAACCAATCAAAGTTATTTTATTCGTGGCGAAGGAAAAGTAAATTCTGCTCAAGATATTGAAAATATTGTTGTTAAAAATGATTCTGGTTTGCCAATATACATTAAAGACATCGCCAAAGTACAATTTGGTCATGCCAATCGTTTTGGTGCGATTACCGGAAACGGAGAAGGCGAGAAGGTTTTGGGTCAAGTGATGATGCTAAAAGGTGGCAATTCAAAACAAGTAATTGAAGATGTGAAACATAGAGTTGCAGAAATTGAAAAAACATTACCAGAAGGCGTTTTTATCAACGGATTTTTAGAGCGAAGTGAGTTAGTGGGTAAAACTACATTCACCGTTGCTGAAAACCTAATTTTAGGTTGTTTAATCGTAATCTTTGTTGTGGTTTTATTGCTCGGAAATTGGCGTTCAGGATTGGTTGTGGCTTCTGTAATTCCGCTATGCTTATTATTTGCTATTTCGTTCATGAATATTTTCGGAATTGATGCCAATTTAATGAGTTTAGGGGCTATCGATTTCGGAATTATAATCGACGGAGCCGTCATTATCGTTGAATTTATTGCTTTTCAAATTGCTCATAAATCCAGACATTTAGTCGGTTTAACGAAAGAAGATCGTCAGTTAGAAATTGACCAAATTACCTATAAAAGTGCTTCTAAAATGATGAATTCGGCTATTTTTGGGCAGTTAATCATTCTTATCGTATTTATTCCAATTCTTTCTTTATCAGGTGTTGAAGGAAAAATGTTCAAACCTATGGCAATGACATTTAGTTTTGCTCTAGTGGGTGCGATGTTATTCTGTTTTACTTACGTTCCTGTTGCGGCTTCATTGTTTTTAAAACCGCAAGAAGAAAACCCAAAATCAATTTCCAATCGTTTAATTAACAAATTGAATTCTTGGTATTTACCTGTAATTACTTGGGCTTTAGGCAATACTAGAAAAGTACTTTACGGAGCTGTTGGGTTATTGTTTTTAGCCGTTGGTTTGTTTGCAACCATGGGTGGTGAATTCATTCCAACATTAGATGAAGGTGATTTCGTGATTCAACCCGTTTTAAAAACAGGAACATCACTTTCTAAAACCATTGAAACGACTACCAAAATTGAAAAAATAATTCTTAAAAATTTCCCAGAAGTTTCACAAGTAGTCAGTAGAATTGGTGCTGCCGAAGTGCCAACCGATCCAATGAGTATGGAAGAAAGTGATATTATCGTAAAATTAAAACCAAAATCTGAATGGGTTTCTGCTGATTCTAAAGATGAATTAGCTGATAAAATCAAAGCGGCTTTAGAAGAGAAAATTCCAAACATGGAAATCGAATTTACACAACCTATTGAAATGCGTTTCAACGAATTAATTTCAGGTTCTCGTTCCGATGTGGCCATTAAAATTTTTGGTGAAGATTTAGATATTTTAGCCAAAAAAGCACACGAAATCGAAAAAGCAATTAAAAATGTGGAAGGTGCATCGGATATTATCATCGAAAAAACGGAAGGCTTGCCTCAAATGTTCGTGCAATACGACCGAAGCAAAATTGCTCGTTATGGCTTAAATATTGCCGATTTAAACGAAATGATTGCTTTAGGATTCGCTGGGAAAACCGTTGGGAATGTATTTGAAGGTGAAAAACGTTTTGATATGGTCATTCGGTTAGATAAAACGAACAGAACCGATATTGAAGACTTACGAAATTTATATGTTTCTACTCCAAATGGCGAGCAAATTCCGTTGAGAGAATTAGCCTCTATCGAATATACAGAAGGTCCGGCTAAAATTTCAAGAGACAATACCAATCGAAGAATTATTGTGGGAATCAACGTGAGAAACCGCGATTTACAAAGTGTTGTTGATGATGTTCAGCAAATTATAGATACTAAAATTGATTTACCAACAGGCTATCGCGTAACCTATGGCGGACAATTTGAAAACTTACAAAGTGCAAAAGCTCGATTGTTAATTGCTGTACCAATTGCCTTATTTTTAATTTTTATCTTATTGCATTTTGCCTTTGGTTCCATCAAAGAAGCTTTAATGGTATATTCAGCAATTCCTTTATCAGCAGTTGGTGGTGTGTTGTTTTTATGGATGCGAGATTTGCCATTTAGTATTTCGGCAGGTGTTGGATTTATTGCATTATTCGGAATTGCAGTGCTAAATGGAATCGTACTAATTGAACATTTTAAAGAATTAAAACACAGTGGCATGAAAGATATGAACGAACTCATTTTAAAAGGAACCACCGATAGACTTCGACCAGTTTTATTAACTGCCGCTGCCGCTGCTTTAGGGTTTTTACCAATGGCAATTTCATCATCGGCTGGAGCAGAGGTACAACGTCCGTTAGCTACTGTAGTTATTGGTGGATTATTCACAGCAACACTATTAACAATGATTGTTTTGCCTATTTTATTCAAAGTTTTTGATGAGAAAGAATTCAAAAAACCGAAATTCAAAAAACATGTAAGCGGAACTTATATTTTGATATTTTTATTGGGTACAAGTTTTGGTTTTGCTCAAGAAAATAATACGGAATTAGATTCAATAATGTCTAAAGCTTTGCAAAACAATAAATTAGTAAAAGCAGGACAATTGCAAATCGACAAAGCAAATGCAACTATTAAAACGGCTTACTCTTTTGATAAAATGAATGTCTATTATAGTTATGACCAAAATAATTTGGCCCTAAATAACGAACCCTTAAAAGTATTTGGAGTGCAGCAATCATTTGCTTTTCCAACGGTTTATGGTGCTCAAAAAAAGGTCTATAAAGCCGAATTAGAAAGTCAAAAGGCTTCTTTTGAATTACAAAAAAACAAACTCAAATTTGAAGTTTCAAAAATATATCATCAAATTGTATATCTGCAACATCAAGAAAAATTGTACAGCTATTTAGATAGTTTGTATCAAAATTTCTCTAAAGCAAGCGACCGAAGATTTGAATTAGGCGAAACCAATTACTTGGAAAAAATAACTGCTGAAGCTAAATTTAGACAAATTAGAACCAAACTTTCGCAATTAGATAAAGAGAAAAAAGCACAATTAGAAGTATTACAAGCTTTAGTACAATCGGAGGAAAAAATCAGTATAAAAACAAATGAAATTAAACCTATGAATAATACATTAAATACTTCAAGTAAAGAATTGTATAGTACTTATTTAGAGAGTATTACAAAAAAATACAAATCTAATGAAAAACTCCAAAAACAGAATTGGTTACCCGATTTAAACGTGGAATATTTTCAAGGAAGAAATAGCGGAATTTCGCAATCTTTATATGGATTTCAAGTAGGTGTTGCTGTTCCAATTCTATTTAATGGGAATGTTGCTAAATCTAAAGTTGCCAAATTAGAAACACAAGCATGGGAACAACAAAAACAACATGAACTAATTAAGATTGATGCACACATCAATCAGAAAAACAGCGAATTAGAGCAATATAACCAAGCAATTGATTATTATAATCAATATGGGAAAAAAGTTTCTCAAGAGATTATTAAAGTAGCCAACATGAGTTACAAGCATGGTGAAATTGATTTTTTTCAATTCATACAAAGTTTAGAAAATGCAACCACAATTCAGGTAGATTATTTAGATGCCGTAAACCAATACAACAAAACGCAATTAGACTTACAATATATTAATATACAATAATTTACAAATGAAAAAACTATTCTACATAGCAACGATAACAACACTTTTATTTTCATGCAAACAAGAAGTTGCAGAAGAAAAAGTAGTTGATGACGGATTGATTACAGTAACAGAAGCTCAATTTCAATCGTCAAAAATGGAAATTGGTTCACCTATAGAACAAGATTTTGAAGTTATAGTCAAATCATCCGGAAAAATTGATGTTCCACCACAATATCGAGCTAAAGTAACTACTTTTTTAGGCGGTTATGTAAAAGCTACAAAATTATTAGTTGGCGATAAAGTTGCTAAAGGACAAGCTTTGATTACATTAGAAAACACAGATTATCTTGATTTACAAAAGGATTATGTAGAAGTTGCCGAACAAATTAACTATTTAAAATCAGAATTTGAGCGTCAGAAAACGTTGTATAATGAAAAAATTACTTCTCAAAAAAACTATCTAAAAGCAGAAAGTGATTACCGACAAGCAAAAGGAATGTATCAAGGCTTACGCGAAAAATTAGTGTTGTTAAACATCAATCCAGCTAACGTTGAGCGTGGAAAATTTACTTCACAAATTACTATTTTCGCACCAATTTCTGGTGATGTAACAGTTATGAACGCAAATGTTGGCATGTTTATGTCGCCTTCCGATGTAATTTTAGAAATTGTAGATACCAATTATTTACACCTGAATTTAAGCATTTTTGAAAAAGACATTTTACATGTAAAACAAGGTCAAAAAATCACTTTTAAAGTACCAGAAGCAAGCAAAGAACAATTCATTTCTAACGTACAATTAGTTGGGAAATCGATAGAAAGTAAAGACAGAACCATTTCGGTTTTTGGTACACTATCACCAGAAATAAAAGGAAAATTGTTATCTGGAATGTTTGTAGAAGCTAACATAATTACAGATGCTAAAAAAGGATTTGGAGTTCCATCTGATGCTATCATTACAGAAAATGACAAACATTATGTATTGGTTTTAAAAAGTAAAACAACTGAATATAAATTCAAAAAAGTTGCTGTTACAATAGGAGAGAAATCAGAAAAATTCACTGAAATTATGCCTGATGATAATGTTAATGCTAAAATAAAATTACTCACAAATGGAGTATTTGATTTAAACTAATTAATCATGGATACAAGTAAACTTAAATCTCAATTGCAAACTGAAGTTGATACCGCTTTTTTATATTCAAGTATTGCGGCTCTTCAATCAGATATTAATTTAATTCGAGTATTAAATGGTTTATCCGAAATTGAAAACGGTCACGCTATTCACATACATAAAAAAATTTCAGAAATGGAAGTGAATTATCAAATGCCTTTACCTTCAACAAGAGCAAAATTGCAATTGAAATTAGGCAAAATATTTGGCTACAGTTCAATCATTAGTAATTTATCAAGTATTGAAAAACAGTTTGCGGTAAACTCAATCAAAAACAAAAAAATAGAAGGGAAAGAAATAACCGGTTTTGAGCACAATCATCTTAAAATCATTGAAGCTGTGAATAATAATTCCGCATTTAATGTTTCCGGTGGTTTTTTGTCAAAGTTCGAAAGTCGCCATAAATCTGTTGGCGGAAATGCACTTCGAGCAGCAGTTTTGGGTGCAAACGATGGTTTGGTGTCAAATATGAGTTTAGTGATGGGAGTTGCAGGAGCGGCAGTTTCCAACAACACAATTTTATTAACCGGAATTGCAGGACTTTTGGCAGGTGCTATTTCTATGGCATTAGGCGAATGGCTTTCCGTTCAAAGTTCGCGAGAATTACATTTGCGTCAAATTGAATTAGAAACAGAAGAATTGGAAGCATCGCCCGAACAAGAGAAAAAAGAATTAATACTTTTATACCAAGCGAAAGGAATGTCTGTTTTTGAAGCAAAAAAATTAGCCGAAAAAGCATTTGAAACGAAAGAATCTGCTATTGAAACATTAATTGTAGAAGAACTCGGAATCAATAAAGAAGAATTAGGTGGATCTGCTTGGGAAGCCGCAATCACTTCTTTTGTATTATTCGCAATTGGAGCCATAATTCCGCTTTTTCCTTTTTTTATTTTAGAAGGTTACAACGCTATCTATCTAAGTGTTGGATCAAGTATTATTGGCCTTTTTGGAATTGGAGCTGCTATAACTTTATTTACAGGAAAAAATGTTATTTATTCAGGTATGCGACAAGTTATTTTTGGATTAGCAGCAGCAGCTATTACCTTTGGAATTGGAACTTTAATCGGTGTTTCATTAGCAGGTTAAATTCTTTAAGCACTATTTCAGTAGTTATACCTAAAACTTGAAACTTTAAAACTTAAAATATTAACTTTAAATAATAGAAATTATGAACGACGCACATTTACACATGGTTTTTAACCATTTTCCCATCATCGGATTATTTTTTGGAATCGGAATTTTAGCTTACGGAATTTTTAAAAAGCAAACCATTTTGGTTAATACAGCTTATGTGATTTTCATTTTTTGTATGATTATGTCAAAAGCTACAATGATGACGGGAGAAGGAGCAGAAGAAATTGTAGAAGAATTAGGAATATCGCACGACATCATTCACGAGCACGAAGAAGTTGCAGAAACTTTTATGAAAGTGCTTTATGGTTTAGGTATTCTTTCAATTTTAGGCTTAGTAGCCAATTTTAAAAAGCATTCAAGAGCTGCAATTGTTTCTTATGTTGTATTAATTTCAGCTATAGGTTCGGCAGTTTTGTCAAAATCTGTTGGCACATCGGGTGGCGAAATTCGTCATACTGAAATTAGAGAAAATGTAACTGTTCAAATGAATAATTCATCTTCCGATGAAAGAGAATTTAAAAAAGATGATGATTAAACATCTTTTTTTACATATACCTTACAAACCGTTTGAATTTCAGACGGTTTTTTGTTTTAAAAAAATATATTTATAAAGAACAGAATGACATAAACTTTTGTTAATCACTTTTTACTTTGTAAGATAATTTACTTCATTTACGATGTGAAAATAATAATCATTCATTATTGATTTTTAAATTATTGAATGAAATTATTATTTTAAAAAGACTTAACACAGCTATTTATGAAAAAAAGTTACCTGCTTTCGATTTTGTTTCTATCATTTACAATGATGATTTTCGCTCAGAAACAACCGACCAAATCAGTATTTAATTTTGATTTTGAAACCATAGAAAATGGAAATCCAAAAGGTTGGGAAATCTTTGGAAATGAAACATATCAAAAAGCGTTAGATTCTACAATTGTTAAAAATGGAAAGTATTCGGTTTCTTTAGCTTACACTGATGGGAATTCTGGTTTCAAAGCATGGGCATTTACATTACCGGATAATTACAAAGGAAAATCAATCACGCTAAGCGGATTCATTAAAACAGAAAATGTTTCCGAAGGTCATGCCGGATTATGGATGAGAATTGACCCAAGTTTAGGCTTTGATAATATGAACGATAGAGGAATTGTCGGCACAACAGATTGGACTAAATACGAAATTACCTTACCAATGAGTCCGGATAAAACTGATAAAATAGTAGTAGGTGGATTATTGGTTGGAAAAGGCAAAATGTGGTTAGATGATTTTAAAGTTACGATTGACGGAAAAGAAATTCAAAATGCAAAAACATTTATTAAACCCGTTTTTCCGGCTCAATTAGATAAAGAATTTGATGAAGGTTCAAAAATAACATCGTTTGATTATACTTCTACTCAAATTACAAATCTCAAAATGCTCGGATTGATTTGGGGATTTCTAAAATACCACCATCCAAAAGTAGCGTCTGGCGATTTGAATTGGGATTATGAATTGTTCCGAATTATGCCAAAAATACTTTCTGCAAAATCAACAAACGAACGCGATGCAATTTTTACTGCATGGATAGCAAGTTTAGGTGATTTTAAAACAACAAGTCTTAAAGAACCAAAGGATAAAATTAAATTTAAACCTGATTTAGATTGGATTACTACTTCCAATTTTTCAAATGAATTAACTACAGCACTAAACAAAGTAAAAACAGCAAAACGAACTGACAATCATTATTATTTAGCTTTTTACCCGTATGTAAATAATCCTGATTTCAAAAATGAAAACGCCTATGCAAAAACGGTTTATCCGGATACAGGTTTTCGTTTATTGACTTTGTTTCGGTATTGGAACATGATTCAGTATTATTTTCCATACAAAAATTTAATTGAAGAAGATTGGAAAATGGTTTTAGAAGAATTTATTCCCAAGTTTATTCAAGCAAAAGACGAAACAGAATATACATTAACTACGTTAGAGATTATTGCCAGAATTCATGATACGCACGCCAATATTTGGGGCGGAAATGAGGTTTTAAATAAATTTCATGGATCAAAATTTGCAGCAGCAGAAATCAAATTTATTGAAGAAAAAGCTGTGGTTACTCGTTTTTATGATGATAAATTAGGCGAAGAATCAGGATTAAAAGTTGGAGATATTATTGCTTCGGTGAATCAAAAACAAATGGAAGAGTTTGTAAAAGAACAATTACACAGAACTCCTGCATCCAATTATCCAACACAATTGAGAGACATTGCTAATTCAGTCTTGCGAACAAATGACGATGAATTAACGATCGAATACATTCGAGATGGGAAAAAATTTCAACGAAAAATAGCAACGTATACAACAGATGAAATTAATATTTATAAATTTTATCAAGACCAAGAACCCTCCTTCAAATTTGTTGAAAAAGATATTGCTTACCTAAATATTGGTACAGTCAAAAAAGATAGTTTACCGGATTTGTGGGAGCAATTTAAAAACTCCAAAGGTTTAATTCTTGATATAAGAAACTATCCATCTGATTTTTATTCAATCTACACTTTAGGAAGTTATCTGGTGCACAAAAAGAGTCCTTTTGTCAAGTTCACAAAAGGTAGTTTGGTACAACCTGGAATATTTACATTTTATAAAACCTATAATGTAACTAACAAAAGAGATAATAATTACAAAGGAAAAGTGGTTATTTTAGTGAATGAAATAACTCAAAGTGCAGCTGAATTCCATGCAATGGCTTATCAACAATCGCCAAACGCAATCGTGATGGGGTCAACAACTGCTGGAGCAGATGGAAATGTTTCTACTATTTCTCTTCCGGGTGGAATTTCAACCATGATTAGCGGAATCGGAGTTTACTATCCCGACGGTAGAGAAACCCAACGCATCGGAATTGTTCCCGATATCGAAGTGAAACCGACTATCGAAGGTATCAAAAACGGTCGCGATGAAGTGCTTGAAAAAGCAATTGAGTATATAAATAAAGATTAATTTAGATTAGATTTGACAAACAATAAAAGTTCAACAAATCACAAAGTTTCTAAATTTTTTGTTTTCTAAAAATTTAAGTCGTTACATTTGCAACATCAAAATAGATCAAAATGTTTTCAATTCAATTACATCATCATCATCACACCTCCGCTCAAGCGAAGTAATGATGCTATGTAATTAATTCATATATCTAAAACCCGTTTGAGTACATCAAACGGGTTTTTTGTTGCTCTCCGCTTTGGTGTACTCATTTAAAAAAAAACAAAAAATGAACACCTTAAAAATTGCGATTCAAAAATCAGGTCGACTCAACGAAGAAAGTCTTCAAATTCTCAAAGACTGCGGCATTTCCATCAACAACGGCAACGATCAACTTAAAGCCGAAGCCTCCAATTTTCCTTTAGAAATTTTGTTTCTTCGTAATTCAGATATTCCGCAATATCTTATCGACGGAGTGGTAGATGCGGCAATTGTAGGCGACAATCTTTTGGTTGAAAAAGGACAAAACATCACAGTTGCTGAAAAATTGGGTTTTTCAAAATGCCGAGTTTCAGTGGCGGTACCAAAGAATTTTCAATACAATTCCATTCAAGATTTGAATAATTTGCGAGTGGCAACATCCTATCCTACAACGGTTTTAAACTTTTTTAAGTCGAAAAACATTTCGATTGATATTCATCAAATTTCCGGTTCGGTTGAAATTGCTCCCAATATTGGTCTATCCGATGCAATTGTCGATATCGTTTCCAGCGGAAGTACTTTATTCAAAAATAACCTGAAAGAAGTAGAAGTCATTCTGAAAAGCGAAGCTGTTCTAGCCGTTTCACCAAACATTTCAACTGAAAATCAAGAAATTTTAAACAAACTTCAATTCCGAATCCAATCCGTACTAAAAGCCAGAAAGTCAAAATACATTTTGATGAATGTGCCGAATGATAAAATTCAAGAAGTCAGCCAAATTCTTCCGGTTTTAAAAAGCCCAACCATTATGCCGTTAGCAGAATCGGGGTGGAGCAGCCTTCATTCCGTCATCGAAGAAGACACCTTTTGGGAAGTCATCGACCAACTCAAATCCGCCGGAGCCGAAGGAATTTTGGTTTGCCCAATTGAGAAGATGGTTTTGTAGAAGGGGTTTCGAGTTTCAAGTTTCAAGTTGAGATTTGTTCAAAAAGAAAATGTTCACCAAACGAATCCTTTTCAATCCATCATAGCAAAGCTAACAAAATCCGTGAAAATCATTTAAATTCTTTCAATCCGTGTTCCATTAAAGCGAAGCTTAAAGAGCCATAAACAAAGTTCAATTAATCATAAAGTTCAAAAAAAATGAAAAAATATAAAAATCCACCCCAATCCCAGTGGTCGTCCTTAACCCAACGACCAACCCAATCATTCGCTGAAATAGAAGAAACAGTAAAAGCCATTTTCAAAGAAATCCAAACCAAAGGCGATACAGCAGTTGCAAAATATACTTCGTTGTTTGACGGAATTAAATTAGATAATTTTTTAGTTTCTGAAAATGAAATCAAAGAAGCAGAAAATCAAGTTTCAAACGAACTAAAAGAAGCCATCGCGTTGGCAAAATCAAATATTTACAAATTTCATTCAGCTCAAAAAGCAAATAAAATTGAAGTTGAAACCACCAAAGGGGTTGTATGTTGGCAAGAAAAACGACCCATTCAAAAAGTAGGTTTATACATTCCAAGCGGAACAGCTCCGTTATTTTCAACAGTTTTGATGTTGGCTATTCCCGCTCAAATTGCAGGTTGTGAAGAAATTATTTTGTGCTCACCACCGGATAAAAACGGAAAAATAAATCCCGCTATTTTGTATGCGGCTAATTTATGTGGTGTGACAAAAAATTACAAAGTGGGCGGAATCCAAGCTATTGCCGCATTGACTTTTGGCACAGAAACGATTCCGAAAGTGTATAAAATTTTCGGTCCCGGAAATCAGTTTGTCACGGTGGCGAAACAAGTTGCAACGCAATTCGGAACCGCCATCGATATGCCGGCAGGTCCGAGTGAATTGTTGATTTATGCCGATGATTCAGCCAATCCGGCTTTTGTTGCCTCTGATTTATTGAGTCAAGCCGAGCACGGAACCGATAGTCAAGTAATTTTGGTTTCCAATTCGCAAAAAATAATTGATGAAGTCGAAAAAGAAATTGAAGAACAAATTCAAGCTTTACCTCGAAAAGAAATCGCTCAAAAAGCCATCGAAAATTCGAAATTAATTTTTATTAAAAAGGAAAGTGATGGATTGGATTTTATCAACGAATATGCTCCCGAACATTTTATTATTTGTTCCAAGAACGAAGACTTTTTTGTTAACGGAATTCAAAATGCAGGCTCTGTTTTCATTGGAAATTTCACGCCCGAAAGTGCTGGTGATTATGCTTCTGGAACCAATCACACCTTGCCAACAAATGGATTTTCAAAGAATTATTCCGGTGTAAATCTCGATAGTTTTTCAAAAGCCATTACGTTTCAAAAAATTTCTGAACAAGGTTTAAAAAACATCGGAAATGCAATTGATATTATGGCGGAAGCCGAAGGTTTACAAGGGCACAAAAATGCAGTTACATTACGACTTAATGCTTTAAAAAATGAATAAAAACATAGAAATTAGCAGCTCCTTTTCGATTCAGAATTTAGTTCGTAAAACGATTTTGAATATGAAATCCTATTCGTCTGCACGAGATGAATACAAAGAATTTGAAACCAATTTAATTTTTTTGGATGCGAATGAAAATCCGTTTTCCAATGGATACAATCGCTATCCTGATCCGCAACAAAAGTTATTGAAAGCAGTTTTAGCGAAACAAAAAAAGGTTTCTTTAAACCAAATTTTATTAGGAAATGGAAGCGATGAAGTACTCGATTTACTTTTTCGTGCGTTTTGCGAACCAAATCAAGATAACGTCATAACTTTACCACCAACCTACGGAATGTATGGTGTTTTAGCCGATTTGAATGCCATTGAAAACAAAGAGATTTTGTTAACCAAAGATTTTGAACCAAATGTGGATGAAATTTTGAATGCCATTTCAGAAAACACAAAAATCATCTTTTTATGTTCACCCAATAATCCAACCGGTAATTCATTTTCAGATGAAAGTATTTTGTATTTATTGAAAAATTTCAGTGGTTTGGTAGTTTTGGATGAAGCTTACATCGATTTTTCGTCCAAAGAAAGTTGGTTGTCGGAGTTGACTGATTTTCCTAATTTAGTAATTATTCAAACATTATCAAAAGCATACGGTTTGGCCGGACTTAGAATTGGAATTATTTATGCTTCGGAAGAAATTATTTCTATTCTGAACAAAATCAAACCACCTTACAATTTGAATACAGCTTCACAGGAAATTGCTCTCAAAAAATTAAATCAAAATACATTAAATGCTCAATTAAAAAAGATTATTTCGGAGCGGGAAATCGTCATCAATTCATTGAAAACCATTAAATTTATTGAACGTATTTTTCCTTCCGATGCCAATTTTATTTTAGTAAAAGTAGATGATGCAAACTTGAGATATAATCAATTAATTCAAGCCGGAATTGTGATTCGAAACCGAAGTAATCAGCAATTATGCGAAAACTGTCTTCGAATTACAGTAGGAACAAAAGAAGAAAACAATCAATTAATAACAACTTTAAAATCACTTTAAAATGGCACAAAAAATTCTATTTATTGATCGTGACGGAACCATCATCAACGAAACGCCTGATGAACAAATTGATGCGTTTGATAAAGTGACTTTCTATCCAAAATCATTAACATATTTAAGCAAAATCGCCTTGGAATTAGATTTTGAATTAGTGATGATCACCAATCAAGATGGTTTGGGAACAGCAAATTTTCCTGATGAAACTTTTTGGCCTGTGCATAATTTCATTTTAAAAACATTTGAAAATGAAGGTGTTGTGTTTGATGAAGTTTTGATTGATAAAACGTTTCCACGCGAAAATGCTTCTACCCGAAAACCAGGAATTGGCTTGTTGCAAAAGTATTTTTCGGCTGACTATGATTTAGAAAATTCGTTCGTAATTGGTGATCGTTTAACCGATGTTGAACTCGCTAAAAACTTAGGATCAAAAGCGATTTTCATTAATGATAATACCAATTTGGGTACGAATGAAATTTCCGTTAAACAGGAAGAATTAAATTCAATTATTGCGTTAGAAACAAATGATTGGAAGCAAATTTATGAGTTCTTGAAATTGGAAAACAGAACCGCTTCAATTTATCGCAAAACGAATGAAACCGAAATCGCCATCACTTTAAATTTAGATGGAATCGGAAAAAGCAACATTCAAACCGGATTAGCATTTTTTGATCACATGCTCGATCAACTTTCCAGACACGGTCAAATGGATTTGGATATTCAGGTAAAAGGAGATTTGCAAGTGGATGAACACCATACCATTGAAGACACGGCCATTGCATTAGGCGAAGTTTTTGCAAAAGCGTTAGGAAACAAATTAGGCATCGAACGGTATGGATTTTGCCTCCCAATGGATGATTGTTTGGCTCAAGTCGCTATCGATTTTGGAGGTCGTTCGTGGTTGATGTGGCAAGCTCCTTTTAAACGTGAAAAAATTGGTGATATGCCAACGGAAATGTTTTTTCATTTTTTCAAATCGTTTGCCGATGGTGCCAAAGCTAACTTAAACATCAAAGCGGAAGGTTTTAACGAGCACCATAAAATTGAAGCGATTTTTAAAGCTTTCGCTAAAGCAATCAAAGCTGCGGTTAAAAGAGATTCTGAGAAAATGATTTTGCCTAGTACAAAAGGAATGTTGTAAAAATTTGTTTCAAGTTTAAAGTTTCAAGTTGTTTTTGTGGAATAACTTGAACCTGAAACCTGAAACTTGAAACCTGAAACTTGAAACTTGAAACCTGAAACAAAAAAATGAAAATAGCAATAATAGATTACGGAGCAGGAAATATAAAAAGCATTCAATTTGCCTTGAATCGATTAGGTTTTGAAGGCATTTTGACAAATAATCCAGATGAAATTCGTTCTGCCGAGAAAGTCATTTTTCCAGGTGTTGGCGAAGCCAGTTCAGCGATGAAAAAACTAAAAAACAGTGGTTTGGATGAATTAATCCCCACGTTAACCCAACCGGTTTTAGGAATTTGTTTGGGAATGCAATTGATGTGCAATCACACCGAAGAAGGCTATACCAAAGGTTTAGGAATTTTTGATACAAATGTTATTCAGTTTTCTAACCAAGTTAAAGTGCCACATATGGGTTGGAATGACATAAAAACTGCCGATGAAAAGCAGTTTTTCTGCCGAGCTTCAACAGGTTTTGTGTATTTCGTGCACAGTTTTTATGCTGAAATCTGCCAAGAAACCATCGCAACAACATATTATTTAACTGATTTTTCAGCGGCTTTGCAAAAAGATAATTTTTATGGCGTTCAATTTCACCCTGAAAAAAGTGGACTTGTCGGTGAAAAACTATTACAAAATTTCCTCAATCTAAAACCCGTAACTCGTAACTCGCAACCCGAAAACCTAATAAAATGAAAATTATCCCTGCCATCGACATTATAAACGGAAAATGTGTCCGATTAACAAAAGGCGATTATGCCACACAAAAAATATACAACGAAAATCCGCTAGAAGTTGCGAAACAATTTGAAGCACACGGTATAACCAATTTGCATTTAGTCGATTTAGATGGAGCAAAATCAGGTCAAATTGTGAATTACAAAATTTTGGAAGAAATAAGTACAAATACCACTTTACAGATTGATTTTGGAGGAGGATTAAAAACCAATAAAGATGTGGAAATCGCTTTTGAATGTGGTGCCAATCAAATTACAGGAGGAAGTATAGCAGTAAAAAATCCTATTTTATTTGAAGAATGGATTTACCGTTTTGGAAATGAAAAAATCATTCTCGGTGCCGATGTTTCCAATGGAAAAATTGCTGTTTTGGGTTGGCAAGAGGAAAGTAGTGAAGAATTAATTCCGTTCATTGTAAACTATCAAACCAAAGGAATTCAGTCCGTTATCTGTACGGATATTGCAAAAGACGGTATGTTGCAAGGACCAAGTTTTGAATTGTATAAAACGATTTTAAATGAAATTAAAAACATAAAATTAATCGCTTCCGGCGGAATATCAACGTTTGACGAATTACCAAAATTAGCCGAATTAGGTTGTCACGGTGTTATCATCGGAAAAGCCATTTATGAAAACCGAATAACATTAAAACAGCTAGAAAACTTTATAACTAAACAAAAAGCTTAGCGTCTTTGCGACTTTGCGAGAAATAAATATGTTGACAAAAAGAATCATTCCCTGCCTAGACATAAAAAACGGAAGAACCGTAAAAGGCATTAATTTTTTAGAATTGAAAGATGCCGGAGATCCGGTAGAATTAGCTTTGAAATATAGTTTGGAAGGTGCCGATGAATTGGTTTTTTTAGACATTTCTGCCACGGAAGAACGCAGAAAAACCTTGGTTCAACTGGTTCAAAAAGTGGCTCAAACCATCAACATTCCGTTTACGGTTGGTGGCGGAATTTCATCAGTGCACGATGTTGAATTGCTTTTAAAAAATGGAGCGGATAAAATTTCCATTAATTCTTCCGCTGTGAAGAATCCAAAATTAATCTCAGAAATTGCTAAAAACTTCGGAAGTCAATGCGTTGTGGTTGCCATCGATGCCAAATTAATCAAAGAAAATTGGAAAGTCCATTTAGTTGGAGGAAAAGTAGCCACCGAATTGGATTTATTTGATTGGGCAAAAGAAGTTGAACAACTAGGAGCCGGCGAAATTTTATTCACCTCAATGAACAATGACGGAACAAAAAATGGTTTTGCCAATGACGCGTTGGCTCAATTATCCAAAACAGTAAATCTCCCCATTATTGCCTCGGGTGGAGCAGGAACAATGCAACATTTTGAAGAAGCTTTTTCCATCGGAAAT
This sequence comes from Flavobacterium sp. T50_26, assembly GCF_057652995.1. Taxonomy (NCBI): domain Bacteria; kingdom Pseudomonadati; phylum Bacteroidota; class Flavobacteriia; order Flavobacteriales; family Flavobacteriaceae; genus Flavobacterium; species Flavobacterium sp. T50_26. Next base: position 88,756 of record NZ_JBYFCC010000006.1, on the reverse strand, counting down.
GCAGATGCGGCTCTGGCTGCGAGTGTTTTTCATTATAATGAAATTTCAATTCCACAACTAAAACAATTTCTAAAAAAACAAAACATTCCGATTTGTTTGTAAAGAGTTTTAACTTGAAAAAACTTTTATGAACTTCAAAAACTTTTAACGAATCAACTTATATGACTTATATGTTAAAAAATAATTTAAATTTCAATAAAAACCCCGATAGATTAATCCCTGCAATCATTCAAGATGCAACGACCAAAACAGTTTTAATGTTGGGATATATGAACGAAGAAGCCTATCAAAAAACCATTTCTTCTCAAAAAATTACGTTCTTTAGTCGTACAAAAAATCGATTGTGGACAAAAGGCGAAGAAAGCGGAAATTTTCTCAATCTTGTTTCAATTGAAGCGGATTGCGACAATGATACACTTTTAATCCAAGTCAACCCAACTGGTCCGGTTTGCCATACGGGAGCCGAAACTTGTTGGCAACAGCCAAATAAAACAGCGTTTGGATTTTTATCAGAGTTAGAAAACACGATTCAACTTCGTAAAGAAAATGGCGAGTCTGAAAAAAGTTATGTAGCCTCTTTATTTGCGAAAGGAATCAATAAAATCGCTCAAAAAGTAGGCGAGGAGGCAATCGAAATGGTCATTGAAGCCAAAGATTCTAACGATGATTTATTTTTGAGCGAAAGTGCCGATTTACTGTTTCATTATTTAATTCTATTGAAGGCAAAAGGTTTTGAATTAAATGATATTGTTGAAATTTTGAAGCAAAGACGCTAATTACTATTCACTATTTACCAATTACTAAAAATTCGTATATTTAGACCTTTAAAAAGTAAATTCTATGCTCAAAAAATCAGCGGTTGCTCTAAGCACCATCGTCTTATTCTCAACTTTATCCTGCGAACAAAAAAATATGAAGGCCCAAACAGAAACGGTAACTGAATCCAATTCAGAACATAAAATTGTTGTATATCAAGTTTTTACACGATTATTTGGAAACACAAATGCTACCAACAAACCGTGGGGAACAATCGAAGAAAATGGTGTTGGAAAGTTCAATGATTTCACCGATAAAGCTCTTATGGAAATTAAAGATTTGGGTGTAACGCACATTTGGTACACCGGTGTTCCGCATCACGCTTTAATCAATGATTATACAAAGTATGACATCTCTAATGATGATCCTGATGTGGTGAAAGGTAGAGCCGGTTCTCCCTATGCCGTGAAAGATTATTATAATGTAAATCCTGATTTGGCAGTAGATCCAGCAAAACGATTAGAAGAATTTGAGGCGTTGATTGAGCGAACACACAAAAACGGTTTGAAAGTCGTAATTGATATTGTTCCCAATCACATTGCCAGAAAATATGAAGGAAAAACGAATCCGAAAGGTGTGAAAGATTTTGGTGCAGACGATGATAAATCAGTCGAATACAAACGAAATAACAATTTCTATTACATTCCAAATTCGAAATTTGAGGTACCAACCGATGCTAATTATAAACCGCTTGGTGGTGAAAAACACCCGTTGGCTGATGGAAAATTTGAAGAAGTCCCTGCAAAATGGACCGGGAATGGTTCTCGTTTAGCCAAGCCAGACATCAATGATTGGTATGAAACGGTCAAAATTAATTATGGCGTAAAACCGGATGGAAGCAAAGATTTTCCAACGTTACCTGAAGGTTTTGATAAAAAAGATTACAAAGCTCACGCCGAATTTTGGAAAGGAAAAGACGTTCCGGATTCGTGGAAAAAATTTAAAGATATCACCCATTATTGGATAGATAAAGGTGTGGATGGTTTTCGATATGATATGGCTGAAATGGTTCCAGTGGAATTTTGGAGTTATATGAATTCATCCATCAAAGTGAAAAATCCGAATGCGTTTTTGTTGGCAGAAGTATATAATCCGGGTGAATACAGAAATTATATTCATTTAGGAAAAATGGATTATTTGTATGATAAAGTGCAAATGTATGACACATTGAAAAACATCGTGCAAGGTCGCGGTTTACCGAAAAATATCTCAGGAATCAGAGAAGATTTGAAAGATATCGAACACCATATGTTGCACTTTTTAGACAACCACGACGAACAACGTTTGGCGAGTCCGCAGTTTGCAGATGATGCTAAAAAAGGAAAACCGTTGATGGTTGTTTCGGCAACAATCAGTTCGTCACCAACGATGATTTATTTTGGTCAAGAAGTGGGTGAGCCGGGAGCTCTTGATGCCGGTTTCGGAAAAAATTCACGCACCTCAATCTTTGATTATGTTGGAGTTCCTCATCATCAACGTTGGATGAATGGTGGAAAATTTGACGGCGGACAATTAAAACCGGAAGAAAAAGAATTACGTGATTTCTATAAACGTTTATTGAATTTTACCTTAAAAAGCAGTGCTTTGATGGGTGAATTCGAGCAAATTCACGATGCTAATTTAAATGCGGGTTCCAATTATGATTTCGGATTGTATTCGTATGTGCGTTGGAGTGACGACGAGAAATTGGTGATTGTAACTAATTTCAACCAAAACACACCCGTTCAATGTGATGTGATGATTCCGGCAGATGTAGTAAAAAAAATGAATCTGAAAGACGGAAAATATACATTAAAAGATCAATTATACGGAAAAAGTTCAACTGAATTAGTTATTGAAAATGGAGTAGGGAAGTTTAAGTTGAAGATTGGTGTGAATGAGAGTTTTATTTATAAGATTTAATTTTCTTTTAGTCGAGTCTCACTAATTCCAACAGATTTTTAAATAATCATTAGAAAAAAAGCCACGAATTTCACTAATTTACACGAATTAATTTGTGTGAATTAGTGAAATTTGTGGCTTAAATAACTTTAGTTCTTCTATGAATACAAGAATATATAGTAAGTTTTTTATACTTTATTTGGCATTAATTGCTGAATTAGTCACTATATTTAAAAATTAAACATTTCATATGGTTTGGTGGAAAAAAATAGTCATTTTCGTTTTAAGTTTACTAGCTCTGATTTTCGTTTTAAATATCGGATTGAGCTTTTGGTTAAAAAAAGAACTGCCTAAAATCATCAACGAGAATAACGATTCGCCTTATCATATTGTTTACAAAACCATCGATATTACATTGCTGAGCGGAACGATTTTAATTAATGACATTACGATTGTTCCCAAAAAAGTGATGAATGATACAACGGATAAAACCGGATTATTTGCAACAATTTCAGACGTTGATATTAAAGGAATTAGTATTTGGAGTTTCCTTTTCAATAAAAAAATCAAAGCTTCAAAACTTATTATTTCTCAACCGGAAATTATTCTCTATAAAATTGATGACAAAGCATTAAATAATCCGAAAAGTATTAACGAAAGTGTCGTAAAACCGTTTAAAAACACCATTTCAGTTTCAGACATTGAATTGGAAAATGCTAACTTGAAAATCATTTCAACTAAAACAAATTTACCTTCATTAGTCGTTAGTAATCTTTCTTTAGAATTGGATAATGTTGTTTTGGATGATGAAACAATCAAAGAAAAAATTCCATTCAATTACAACGATTTTGATTTTTCGTGTGATAGTATTTATTTCAGAGCCAATGAATTTTATCATTTGAAAGCAGAGAATATTCAAAGTACAAAATCGGAATTAAAAATCGATAATTTTAAATTATTTTCAGAATACAGCCGAGCTGAATTTGTTAGAAAAATTTCTGTCGAAAAAGATATTTATTCAACTTCAATTAAATCCATCTCACTAAAAGATATGGACTGGGGTTTTGAAGAAGAAGATTTTTATTTTCATTCAAAAAATATAGTTTTAGATTCGGTTTATGCTAACATTTATCGATCAAAAATTCCAAATGACGATCTTTCCAAAAAACCTTTGTATAACAAATTATTGAGAGAAATTCCATTTAAATTGCAAGTCGATTCATTGCAAATTCGAGAATCCATTTTAGAATATGAAGAAGAAAAAACATTTGAAAAAGGAGCGGGATTACTATCATTTCATCAATTTAATATGGCTGTAACCAATGTCAATAGCGGTTATAAAGAGCAAAAATTATCGGATGTAAAAATCAAAGTAGATTGTCGTTTTATGAATGTTTCTCCAATGAAAGTCGATTGGCAATTCAACGTACTGGATAAAATGGACGGATTTACAATTAAAGGTACGATTTTAAACTTTCCGGCCGAACAACTTAAACCTTTTACCAAACCTTATATGAATGTGGATGTGGAAGGAATGTTGGATGAAGTCTATTTTAATTTCGCCGGAAATGATCTAAAATCAAAAGGTAATTTTGCCATTAAATATGAAGATTTGAACGTGACAGTTTACAAAAAAAATAGCCGAAAAGAGAAAAATAAATTTCTTTCGGCTATTGGTAATTTGTTTGTCAAAAAAGATTCTGATGAAAAAGTTAAAGAAGTGGAAGTAGAAGTGGAAAGAATTCCAGAAAAATCGTTCTACAATTTTCTTTGGCGAAGCATCGGCGAAGGTCTCAAAAAAACCTTGCTTTAAACTTATTTTATTTGTTTTTTGGTCAGCACTTTTTCTCTGTTTTCTTGTTCTTTCATAATTTCAGAAAGGTGTTTTTCAACTAAATTTTCTAATTCCTTTTCCGAAATATCATTCGCCTTAGGTTCATCAACTAATTTTAACCAAGGCGATTTTCCATCAAAATCATAATCACCAAAAACTAGTACAGGAATTCCTTTGGCTTCAACGGTATTGGCATCTTTCAAAATCCATTCGTCTGCCCAATCATACATCCATTTGGCATCGTTTTCCAATAATCGCAAACACGAATGTGAAGCCGGATAACCAGGCAATTCATATTGATGCCAACCCACGCCTTCTGTATTTTCGATGTTGAAATTCCAACGTAAAATCCATTCATCATCCACGGTGCTTTGTACTTCTTCGCCTTTCCAATTGGTAAAAAATAATCCGGTTGGTGTTTTATGAGCTTTTGATCCTAAACTAGTTGGACCCCATTTGACCAATTCGCCATATTCATATAAACCATAGGCTTGAATAGGATAGGAGAAAATGGCAATTTTTGGCACATCATTTAATTTTTTAATAGTGTATGGAAAAGCAGAATAGGCCAGAAAATCATCATCAAATTTATTTGGGATGATTAAAGTATCCGCTCTTTGAAGTGTATTTTTATCAATTCTATTCAACGAAACGATTGTCGTTATTTCACTACTTGAAAATTTAGATTTGAAAATTTTTCGAACCGAATCATTTTTTAAAGACCAAATTGTATACGTGAAATCTTGTGGTTTGTCATATTTTCGGGTCGGTTTTGGTCGTTCAACTTCATCTATTTCTTTCGAATTTTGACAAGAAACCATTAAAGCAAATGCGAATAAGAAAATGGTATGTTTAAAATGTGTCTTCATTAAATTGTATTTTGGGTTTTTGTGTTTTTTGACAAGATACTATTTAGAATTAAAACATCCCATTTATAAGGAAATTTTTAACTTTTTTAAATGAATTTGATTGCTGAAAATGAGTTGATTAGTTTAAGAAATGATGAAAACTTACTATTTATCTTTCAATCCATGAAATTTCCCACTAATTCCCTCAAAAATAGTTTTGTATATTCAAAAAAGGTTCGTAATTTTGCACACCTTTTGGCGGAGAAGAGTTTCCATTGGGTATAAACAATTTATGTAAACAACTTCTGCTGTTTTCTATCGCATTAAGAAACTCAAGAGAACTCAGAATACAAATTTTTTATCAGCATGTCTGAATTATTAAAAGAACAAGAAGCGTTTTTAGCAAACTTTAACTGGCATAACTTCCAAGAAGGAATTGATGCTGTAGATGAGAAAAACCTAAGAGAATTTGAAGAGTTAGTTGCTAAAACCTTCATTTCAACTGACAGCGACGAAGTAGTAATGGGAACAGTAGTTCGTATTACAGATCGTGACGCTATCGTTGACATTAACGCGAAATCTGAAGGAGTTATCTCTTTAAATGAATTCCGTTACAATCCACATTTAAAAGTGGGTGACAAAGTAGAAGTATTAATCGACGTTCGTGAAGACAGAACAGGTCAGTTAGTATTATCTCACAGAAAAGCAAGAACAATCAAAGCATGGGATCGCGTTATTGCTGCTAACGAAAGCGGTGAAATCGTAAACGGTTTTGTGAAATGTAGAACTAAAGGAGGTATGATTGTTGATGTTTTCGGAATTGAAGCATTCTTACCGGGATCACAAATTGATGTGAAACCAATCCGTGACTACGATCAATATGTAAACAAAATGATGGAGTTTAAAGTGGTAAAAATTAATCACGAATTCAAAAACGTGGTAGTTTCTCACAAAGCTCTTATCGAAGCTGATATTGAAGTTCAGAAAAAAGAAATCATTGGTCAATTAGAAAAAGGACAAGTATTAGAAGGTGTTGTTAAAAACATTACTTCTTATGGTGTGTTTATTGATTTAGGTGGTGTTGATGGATTAATCCACATTACTGACCTTTCTTGGTCAAGAATCAATCACCCAAGCGAAGTTCTTGAATTAGATCAAAAATTAAACGTTGTAATTCTTGATTTTGATGATGAGAAAACAAGAATCCAATTAGGTTTAAAACAATTAAACGCTCACCCATGGGATGCATTGAATGCAGACTTGAAAGTAGGTGACAAAGTGAAAGGTAAAGTAGTAGTTATCGCTGATTACGGTGCTTTCATTGAAGTTGCTGAAGGTGTTGAAGGTTTAATCCACGTTTCAGAAATGTCTTGGTCAACGCATTTACGTTCGGCTCAAGATTTCATGAAAATTGGTGATGAAGTAGAAGCTGTTGTATTAACATTAGACAGAGACGAAAGAAAAATGTCGTTAGGTATCAAACAAATGTCGCAAGATCCTTGGACTGATATCACTTCTAAATATCCTGTTGGTTCTAAACATAATGGTATCGTTAGAAACTTTACAAACTTTGGTATTTTCGTAGAATTAGAAGAAGGTATCGATGGTTTAATTTATATTTCAGATTTATCTTGGACTAAAAAAATCAAACATCCATCAGAATTCATCAATGTTGGTGAAACGTTAGATGTTGTTGTTTTAGAATTGGATGTTGACGGACGTAAATTATCTTTAGGTCACAAACAAACTACTGCAAACCCTTGGGATAAGCACGAAGATGCTTTTGCTGTAGGAACTGTTCATAACGGAACTATCGCTGAAATTGTTGACAAAGGTGCAACAGTTGATTTTGGTGATGATGTTGTTGCTTTCGTACCAACTCGTCATTTAGAAAAAGAAGATGGTAAAAAATTGAAAAAAGGTGATGCTGCTGACTTCAAAGTAATTGAATTTAATAAAGAATTTAAGAGAGTTGTTGCTTCGCACACATCAATCTTTAGAGAAGAAGAAGAGAAAAACGTGAAAGCTGCTACAGAATCTGTTGCTGCTAATAACAACACGAATGCTCCTGCTCAAACTCTTGGAGAAAACAACCAAATTTTAGCTGACCTTAAAGCTAAAATGGAAAAAGGAGAGAAATAATATTTCTTAACTTTATAAATTCAAAAAATCCCTCTTCGAAAGTTGAGGGATTTTTTTTGTATAATTTCAACGTTTGCAGCTAATCACTAGTTATAATATTTACTCAACCAAATATCTTCATTAAAATTTTTACCTTGCCATAAGCAATAATAAATTGCAATTCCCATAATAGATTTAAGCATAAATAAAAAAGTAACTAAACCCATGACATTTTGAGGAGATTTGCCAAATAGGTTTTGCGGTAATAAACTAGTTAAAACTAAACTGATAAGTACTAATAAAATTATAAAATTGCCCATTGTTTTAAATGGTTTCATGGCAAGTTTACGTAATGGATGCAAATCATTTCCCCATTTGTGAATTAAATAATAATAACCATTTCCAATTGGAGCAAACAGTAAAGGATCATCATAATTTTCTAATTTAAACAATTTTGATGGAGCAATAATTCTGAAACCTTCAAGTTTTGTTTGATGTTCTTTTTCCAGTTGATGAATTTTCGTGATAGCCTCTTCCGGAATTTTTCCTTTAAATAAGTGACTATCTAAAAATCGTAATCGATAATCTACACATATTGATTTAATTTGTTCCAAATGAAATATTCTATCCGATTCTAAACAATCAAAATGAAATGTATTATATTTTGTTGAACTTTTTTCAGTTAAGGTTGAAAGAATTTCAGCCCTTTTGATTTCATTTTTATTTAAAATTGAAAAAACTTCGTTTAAAATAGCTTCTTCTGTTTTAAATTTATGTCTCTCCAATCGTAATTCATTTAAAAGATTCTTCTTTTTCAGTAGCATTTTAAGATGTTTTTATAAGTTACATAAAATAATTACAATACGTTCTAAATTAATTATTTATCATATAAAAATGAAATTTTTGTGAATTTATTTTCCGAAAAACATTCACTAAACTAATGTTAAATCGAAAGTAATTCAAAACCAAAATTATTGTATCAGCGTAACTTACTTTATAACTTAAAAAAAGCTATTATGAAAACACAAAGAAATTTGGCAACCTTAGTAGTTGCATTTGCAATGATGATGGGAACATCAACTTTTGCACAAACCAAAGAAAAAACGGTTCAAGTGGGTGGAGCTCCGATGTATCCGAGTAAAAACATTGTTGAAAATGCAGTGAATTCAAAAGATCATACCACATTGGTTGCGGCAGTAAAAGCAGCAGGCTTAGTTGAAACATTACAAGGAAAAGGACCATTCACCGTTTTTGCACCAACCAATTCGGCTTTTGATAAATTGCCAAAAGGAACAGTTGAAACACTTTTAAAACCGGAAAATCTTAAAACGTTACAAACAATTTTGACTTACCACGTATTACAAGGAAAGTTTAGTGCAAAAGATATTGTGCTGGCAATAAAAGACGGTAATGGAAAAGCAGAATTTAAAACCGTGAGCGGTGGAAAATTATATGCTTCAATGAATGGAAAAGATGTTATTTTGATAGATGAAAATGGAGGAAAATCGAAAGTTACAATTGCTGATGTAAATCAATCCAATGGCGTGATTCACGTAGTTGATGCAGTTGTTACACCGAAATCATAAAAGCATGTTGATTTGATTTTTGTTTTAAATGGAAAAGACCACAATTTTTACAGTTGTGGTCTTTTTTTATTATCTCAAAACAGCTCCTAGCTCTTTTTCAAAATTTTGCTGAAGCTTGTTCATTATTTTATCAATTTGATCATCCGTCAGTGTTTTGGTGGTATCTTGAATAACAAAACTCAACGCATACGATTTCTTTCCTTCCGGAAGATTTTTTCCTTCATAAACATCAAAAAGATTAATGTCTTTGAGTAAAACTTTCTCTGTTTGACGAGCGATTGAATATAATTTATCAAACGTAACGTTATTATCTAACAACAACGACAAATCTCTTCGAACTTCCGGATATTTTGGAATATCTTGAAATTTAATTTTGTTGGAAATCATTTTCAAAATCAAATTCCAATTGAAATCGGCATAAAAAACCTCTTGTTTGATGTCGAAATATTTTAGAATAGATTTTTTTACTGTACCAAATTCAACCAAAACATCATTTCCAATGGCAATGGCTATTCCTTCATTAAATACATCACTTGAAACCGGAACAGTTTGCGTTTTTCCGAAAGAAAGTCTCGTTAAAATGGATTGAATATATCCTTTAAACAAAAAGAAATCACTTGTTTTTTGTGGAGTTGTCCAAATTTCAGCTTGACGATTACCGGTTACAAATAAAGAAAGATGCTTGTTTTCTTCATAACCGGATGGCATTTTGTGATAACTTTTACCAAATTCAAATAATTTTAAATCTGAATTTCTACGATTGATATTATACGAAACCGCTTCTAAGCCTGAAAATAATAACGATTGACGCATCGCCGATAAATCATTGCTCAACGGATTGAGCATCATCACATTGAATTCCTCTTTTAAATTTTCTGATAATTTTGCATAATCAGGAGTGGTTAACGAATTAGCCATCATCTCATGAAAACCTACCGAATTTAATTGTGAAGCGATGATGTTTTGAACTTTATAATCTTCGGTTCTTCCTGAATTGGCTACGGTTGCATTCAATTTTTTAGAAAACTGAATATTGTTGTAACCATAAACACGAAGAATTTCTTCAATTACATCAATTTCTCGCTGAACATCAACACGATAAGCAGGAATGGTTAAGCCCAAACCGGCATCGGAAACGCTATTTACTTTAATATCTAAGGAAACCAAAATCTTTTTTATGATTTCTTTTGGAATTTCCTGACCGATAATTTTATTTACTTTATTGAAGTTCAATAAAACCGTAAAATCCTCAATTTTCTTTTGATAAATATCGATGATATCGGATGTAATTTCGCCACCAGCAATTTCTTTGATTAAAATGGCTGCTCTTTTCAAAGCATATTCTGTAATTGTTGGATCAATTCCACGTTCAAATCGAAAAGAAGCATCGGTGCTTAAACCATGTCTTTTCGCTGTTTTTCGAATAGAAACCGGATTAAAATAAGCACTTTCTAAAAATATATTGGATGTATTTTCGGTTACGCCTGAATTTTTCCCACCAAAAACACCTGCAATGCAAAGCGGACCTTTTTCGTCGCAAATCATTAAATCTTCTTCGTGCAAAATTCGTTCTACATCATCTAAGGTTTTGAATTTTGTTCCACTTTCAGCAGTTTTTACGATAATTTTTCCGTTGATTTTGTTCGCATCAAACGCATGAAGCGGCTGTCCTAATTCGTGCAATACATAATTAGTAGCATCAACAATATTATTTTTTGGAGTTAAACCAATGGCTTTTAAACGATTTTGCAACCAATCCGGAGAAGGTTTTACTGTAATTCCGGAAATTGTAACTCCGCAATAGCGTGGAGCTAATTTGATGTCTTTTACTTCAACATCAATTTTAAGCGTTCTTTTATCAACACGAAAACTGGTTACAGAAGGCGTAATTAATTCAGGATGAACATTTTTTTGAACCAAACCGGCACGTAAATCACGAGCAACTCCCCAATGCGACATGGCATCGGCACGATTTGGGGTTAAACCGATTTCAAAAACTTCATCATTTTCAATGTTCATTACTTTAGAAAACAAAGTTCCTGCTTGCAAAGAGTCATCTAAAATCATAATTCCGTCGTGATTTTCGCCAAGACCTAATTCATCTTCGGCACAAATCATTCCGTGACTTTCTTGTCCGCGAATTTTTCCTTTTTTAATTTGAAATTCGTTTCCTTCTTTATCAAATAAATTGGTTCCAATGGTTGCTACAGGAACTTTTTGACCAGCCGCAACATTGGGAGCACCACATACAATTTGAATTGGATTTCCGTCGCCTAAATCAACTGTTGTTATTTTAAGTCTATCAGCATCAGGGTGTTGGACGCATGTTTTTACTTCACCAACCACAATTCCTTCTAAACCACCTTTAACAGATTGATATTTTTCTACAACTTCCACTTCCAAACCTAAATCGGTAAGCAAAGCAGCTGTTTCTTCGGAAGATGAATCTAATTTAATAAATTGTTTGAGCCAATTGTATGAGATACGCATTTTCTATGAGCTTTTAAAGGTGGCAAAGATAATCAATGAATTACTTTTTGCATAATTTTAAATAAAAAAGGTCACTTAATTTAGCGACCTTTTTGAAACTTTTTTATTTATTATAATTAATTGATACAATATAGAAAATAGGATAATTTTTCGCTTCCGGGTAAAACTTGTGAAACACTATTGGCAGATTTACTTTCTTGTGATGTAGCATCTGTAAATTTGAAATGCGTAGACACATAAATGCATCCGTTTTTATCAAATTTTAAATTTTCTTTTTCTATTCTAAAGATATTTTCAGTCTGATTTGTGGTAGTTTTAAAATTGTAAGAAGGAATTGTTTCGGTATCATCAATACTTTTACGAATTTTAGAAAAGGTTCCGAAATATAAATCAGCTTCCGAAATAGAAATGTTAGTATTTGATTTACAAATCATATAAATAGTAGTTTCATCGTGATAAATAGACAATTCACCAATTGATTTAGATTGATTGTTAACGATTTCATAATTCACTTCAGATTTTAAAGCAATATCTTTTTTGGAGGAAAGCAGTGCAAGATTTGTTTGTTCTTCGTTAAAAGAATCGTCTTTACTACAATTAAGCGTCAGAAATGCAGTAAAAATTACTAATGTAATTTTTTTCATGTTGGTTAAGTTTTTTGTGTTAGACTTGGGATCTATTCAACTAATTGCCGGGCAAGCTTTTAGTTGATGGTGCTAAGCTAAGTGCAAGATTTGTGATACAAAAATAAAATCGTTCAAAAACACTGTTTTATCGTTAACTAACTCAAAATTAGTGTGATTATTATGATTTAAAGGATTTCTTCTACGTGTTTTTTAATATTGGAAGCGATTTTTTCTATAGGAAGATCGTTTGCATCAAACCCGAAAGGATCTTCAATTTCTTCGGCAATTAATTCTAAACTTGCTAGTACATAAAATATAAAAATAACTACCGGAATGGAATAATACCCTAAGCTGAAGACATAACCAAATGGCAAAGTCATGACATAAAAAAAGATAAATTTTTTGATGAATGCACTGTAGGAATAGGGGATAGGAGTGTTTTTGATACGTTCACAAGCTCCGCAGATCTCAGTAAACGACATAATTTCGTTGTTCAAAATAATCAGTTGGTCGCCGGAAATTTTCTTTTGATCATATAAATCATTTATTTTTTGAAAAAGCATTTTGGCCAATTGATTGGGTTTGTGTTTGTGGTGATCAATTTCTAAATCAGCATCGTCATAAAGTTGTTTACTGGTTTCTACATTAGTAAGATGCTTATTCAAAATAGAAGCATAACCGGGAATAAGTTTCCTAAAATAGGCTCTATCATTTTCATCGTGCAACATCACACGAAGTTTTATAGCCAAGTTTCTACTGTTGTTGACTAATGCTCCCCATAATTTTCGTCCTTCCCACCAACGATCATAAGCTGTATTGGTTCGGAATACAAGCAATAATGAAATCACGAATCCTAGCATATTATGCATAATTGTGATATTACTTAAATGACTTTTTTCAGACATTTTCCAGTAAACAATCTCTAGATAACCAACACCAAACGTATAAAGCCCGATAAAAATCATCATCGGAATCAATTGTCTGAATGTATCTGATTTATGAAATCTGAAAATAAAGGTAATCCAGTCTTTTGGGTTGTATTGAACCATTTTTTAGGGTAATGGGTTAAAGGTAATAGGTGATTGGTTTGAAAACGTAAATGTAGAGAAGAAATTTTAATTTTTGATTGAGAATATAAATTTTCATGTTTTTCCTACCCGCAACTCGTAACTCGCAACCTTCAAACTCTATTAACTAATATAATTCCAAATATTCTTCTTCTTACTCATTTCCATAAAAACCATTCGCAACGTTTGGTGCTCAGGTAATGTCATTGAAGCATCTTTTTTCAAGAGTTTTATGGCTTCGTGGCGAGCAACTTGTAAAATATCACGGTCACGAACTAAATCGGCGATTTGTAAATTCAACACACCACTTTGTTGTGTTCCCATAATATCACCGGGTCCACGAAGTTTTAAATCCACTTCAGCAATTTCAAAACCGTCGTTGGTGCGGCACATGGTTTCTAATCGGGTTTTTGAATCATCGCTCAATTTGTGGCTCGTCATTAAAATACAATAACTTTGTTCGGCACCACGACCTACACGACCACGAAGTTGGTGTAATTGCGATAATCCAAATCGTTCCGCACTTTCAATGACCATTACGCTTGCATTTGGAACGTTTACGCCGACTTCAATTACGGTGGTTGCGACCATAATATTGGTTTTTCCGGCAGCAAAGCGTCGCATTTCTTCTTCTTTGTCAGCCGCTTTCATTTGGCCGTGAACGATGGAAACGCTGTAATGTGGCAGTGGAAAATCCCTTGAAATGCTTTCATAACCATCCATCAAATCTTTATAATCCAATTTTTCACTTTCATTAATCAACGGATAAACAATATAAATTTGACGGCCTTTTGCAATTTCATCTTTCAAAAATTTCCAAACTTTCAATCGATTGGAATCGTAACGATGCACAGTTTGAATGGGTTTTCGTCCCGGAGGCAATTCGTCAATCACAGAAATATCCAAATCACCGTACAAACTCATCGCCAATGTTCTCGGAATTGGCGTGGCGGTCATCACCAAAACATGTGGCGGAATATCATTTTTCTTCCATAGTTTTGAACGTTGTTGAACTCCAAATCGATGTTGTTCGTCAATAATCGCTAAACCTAAATTGTGGAATTGTACTTTGTCTTCCAATAAAGCATGGGTTCCAATAATAATGTGTAATTCACCATTTTCTAACGCTTCATGAATAATTTTTCGTTCTGAAGTTTTAGTTGAACCAGTGAGCAATTTTATATTGATTTTTAAGTCTTTAGCTAATTCCGTTAAACCGTTAAAATGTTGTGTTGCTAAGATTTCCGTAGGAGCCATTAAACAACTTTGAAAACCATTGTCCAACGCCATAAGCATACACATTAATGCCACGATTGTTTTTCCGGAACCAACATCACCTTGCAATAATCTGTTCATTTGAGCATTACTGCCCAAGTCATTTCGAATTTCTTTCAACACTCTTTTTTGAGCATTTGTTAATTCAAAAGGTAAATGATTTTGATAGAAATTATTAAAATAATCGCCCACTTTTTCAAACGGATGGCCTTTGATTTTATGTTTTCGAATGAGATTTTTGGTGATTAACTGCAATTGAATAAAAAACAATTCTTCAAATTTTAATCGAAATTGAGCCTTTGCCAACAATTCCTGACTCTTTGGAAAATGAATATTAAACAAAGCTGCATTTTTCGGAATCAACTTTAATTCATCCAACAAATAGGAGGGAAGTGTCTCGGTAAAACGAGCTTGCGTTTCCACAAACAATTGTTGCATCATTTTGTTAATGGTACGATTGGAAATGCCTCTTTGCGTTAATTTTTCGGTAGAAGGATAAACCGGTTGCATTGCCGAACGTAGACTTTGCTTGTGTTCTTCCAACAATTCCAATTCCGGATGAGCCATGTTGAATAGGTTTGAAAAAGAAGCAACTTTACCAAAAGCAACATAAACGGCATTGAGTTTTAAGCTTTCACGAATCCATTTATGACCTTGAAACCAGACCAATTCCATTTCGCCGGTGTCATCTACAAACGTAGCGACTAAGCGACCTCGTCCTTTTTTTTGTTCAACGGTTTTGATGTGGATAATTTTCCCAACAATTTGAACTTCTGTATTTCCAGCTTGTAATTCATTGATCTTATAATAACGCGTTCGGTCAATATACCGATTGGGAAACAGCGTCAACAAATCTCCGTATCGATGAATGCTGAGTTCTTTCCGAAGCATTTCGCCACGAGAAGGACCAACACCTTTCAGGTATTCGATAGGAGTTTGTAGTATATCGTTCATTTTAAAAAATCAATGGCAAAATCAAAATCAATGTCAAATTCAAAAATCAAAAATCAATGTCAACATCAATTTCATTTCAAAGCGAAGATAGTTTTTTGTGGTGGAATTATGAAATTGAACAAATTTGATTTTAAACCTTTAAGTCCTAAATTTCATAAAAATGTTAATCATTTATAAACTATGTAAAATAGGTTTTACTTTAGAGCTTTTCAAAAAGTTAATTTTTTGGTGTATGATTTTGAGAATTGTACTTTTTAAATAAAAAGTAGAGTACGACACAAAATGCTATAATGCTCAAAATAAGCAAAATGGTTTTTTCAATATTGTAAACATCATTATAATTTATTCTTGATGTTTCAAATCTTGACTCATTGGAATTGCAGGTATTTAATCCTTCTGTAAATGCGATTCGTCTATACAAAAGTTCTGACTTTAATCCATATTCTCTGGACATTTTTAAAATCTCTAGTGCTTCATATTTTTTTCCTTCAATTAAACACAGATTTCCTAGATCAAATAAAAGATTTGCAATAATAAGATCTGTACCTTTTATAAAAGTAATTCGTTCATTTAACTGGTAATAGATATCACTAATCAATTTTTCGATTTTGCTATTGCTCAATTCAGTTTGAGCATTATTAAATGTTCCAAACGAAGTTGAAAAGAAGAAATTACTATCAAGATTTTTTTCCTTATTAATTTTTGCCTCTAATATTTTAAGATGTAACCATTCTGAACCATTATGAGATGTTGGATTTATTTGAATTCCTTTTTCAATCCAGAAATATGCTTTTTTGTTATCCCCCAAAAGTTCATAGATTGTTCCCATATTAGATGCTGTTGAATATCGATTGGGTGATTTTTTTTCAATTTCTGAGTATATATCTAAAGCTTCTATGTATTTTCCTTCAATGATTAAGACATAGCCAATATCTGAAAGATAGTCTAAATCGTTTGTTTTTTTATACAAACTATCTAGTTCTTTTTTTACTTTTTCAAAATTAAACTTGTTGAATTTATGTCCAAACGGAATACTTCCTTCATGATCTTCATAAATAAAAATACCATTTTTTAAAACTTTAGTTTCTCCATTAATACATCCAAAAATAGCTCCATGAACAAAAAGTAAAACAAGAGTAATTAATTTTATTGATTTGGTTTTCATGATATTCATTTTTTGTAAATTTATTAAATTCTATTTTATTTGTTTAAGTAGAATTACATTCCCAGTGAACTATAAATGCTGAGTTCTTTTCGAAGCATTTCGCTACGAGAAGGACCAACACCTTTCAGGTATTCGATAGGAGTTTGTAGGATATCGTTCATTTTAAAAAATCAATGGTAAAATCAATTTCAAATTCAAAAATCAATGTCAACGTCAATTTCATTTTAAAGCGAAGATAGTTTTTTGTGGTGGATTTTGAAAGACGAAAACAATTTCAATTATCTATAGTATAAATCTGTAGTTTTAATTCTACGCAATTATGATAGAATTGTTTATAATTTCACATTAAAATAATATGTTTTGTTAAAATATCTTCTTAATTTTACAATTCAATAATTTTTAAAATAATTAGCATGGGATCATTTGTAATCAGTAAAAGAAAAAATGGTGAATTTCAGTTTGTTTTAAAAGCCGGAAATGGGCAGGTAATTCTGTCTAGTGAAGGTTATACTACCAAAGCTGCTTGTGAAAACGGAATTGAATCGGTTCGAAAAAATTCACAAGATGATAAGCGTTTTGAACGTTTGGAAGCAAAAAATGGAAAACCTTATTTTAATTTAAAAGCAACTAACGGACAAATTATTGGCAACAGTGAAATGTATGAATCGGTTGCAGCTCGTGAAAACGGAATTGCTTCTGTAGCTAAAAATGCTCCTGATGCAAATGTAAAAGAAGATTTAGAATAACCACCGTACATACTATAGCAACTAAGCCTTGAGAAATCTCAGGGCTTCTTTATTTTAAGCTTTGATAGATTGAAAATAATCCAATTATAAGAATCATAAATAGTGAAATTCGTTTGAAATAATCTTGCGAAATATGGTTTAAAATCTTTTGACCAATCCAACTACCAACAAAACCGATTATGAATAGAAAGGGAATATATATCAATATGTCTTTAGTAATATATCCATTACTGTAATAAACACCGGTTCGCGATAAATCAATCATCATATCGATTGCTGCTGATGTGGCCACAAAAACGCTTTTTTCTAAATTAAAGGCAGCCATTGTTAAACCTCGAATAGCTCCACCGGTTCCGATTAATCCGGCTGAAAATCCTGAAAGAGCTCCACCGATAACAGTTTGTTTGAATTTTGGTGGAATGATGAGTTTGTCTTTTATTAAAAACAGCAAACTGAGTGCGATTAGAAAAATACCTAATGCAATTTCTAAAATTCTACTTTCAAATAATTTACTTAAAAAGCCTCCAATAATCACGAAAATTACAGACGGAATTCCAATTTGAAGAATGAGTTTTTTGTCTAATCCTTTTCTAAACAAATAGATTTTTGATAAGTTACTCGACAAATGAAAAATCGCAGTGATTCCTAAAACAGTATGAAAATCAAAGAAAATGTTTGCAAAAGGCACAAAAAATACTGAAGAGCCAAAACCGCCAATGGTTCCTATGATTTCTGCAATTAATGTGAGCAATAAAAATAACAAGGTTTTGTCAATTTCCATATTGATGAATTGATACCTAAATATACAAATTTTAATGCAGTTATTTTGAAATTTAAATTAAAATGCCCCCAAAAAGTTTACTACTTTTTGAGGGCAATTTTTTAAAGATTGTTTCTTATGAATTATCTATTTTTTTCTACTTATTGTTTTTTGAGCTTTTTCAAAAATAGCTTGATGATTCAATTTATATTTTTCCATTAATTGGTCTGGAGTTCCGCTTTCGCCAAAACTATCTTGAACAGCAACATATTCTTGCGGAACAGGATTGTTTAACGATAATGTTCTTGCTACACTTTCGCCTAAACCACCTAAAATATTGTGCTCTTCGGCAGTAACCACACAACCCGTTTTAGCAACTGATTTTAAAATGGCTTCTTCGTCTAATGGTTTGATTGTGTGGATATTAATTACTTCAGCAGAAATTCCTTTCTCTTCCAATTTTTCGGCAGCAAGCAAAGCTTCCCAAACTAAATGACCTGTTGCAATGATGGTTACGTCTGTACCTTCATTCAAAATAACAGCTTTTCCAATTACAAATTCACCATTTTCAGGTGTGAAATTAGCCACACTCGGACGACCAAAACGTAAATAAACCGGACCATGATGATCGGCAATAGCCAATGTTGCGGCTTTGGTTTGGTTGTAATCACACGTATTGATTACTGTCATTCCGGGTAACATTTTCATTAAACCAATGTCTTCCAAAATTTGGTGTGTTGCACCATCTTCACCTAATGTAAGTCCGGCATGCGAAGCACAAATTTTTACATTTTTATCAGAATACGCAACCGATTGACGAATTTGGTCATACACTCTTCCGGTAGAAAAATTAGCAAAAGTTCCTGTAAAAGGAATTTTTCCACCAATAGTTAATCCGGCAGCTATACCAATCATATTCGCTTCGGCAATTCCGATTTGAAAAAAACGTTCAGGATGATTCTTTTTAAAATCATCCATTTTTAATGATCCGATTAAGTCGGCACAAAGTGCAACTACTTTTTCGTTTTTCTGACCTAATTCAGTCAATCCTGCTCCAAAACCGGAACGGGTGTCTTTATTTCCTGTATTGATATATTTTTTCATGAGATTGTTCAAAGTTTTAGTAATCGCCTAAAGTTGCTGGGTTTTGAGCCAATGCTTTTTCTAATTGCTCATCATTTGGAGCTTTTCCGTGCCAAGCGTGGGTGTGCATCATATAATCAACACCATTACCCATTTCAGTGTGTAATAAAACACAAACTGGCTTTCCTTTTCCGGTTTTTGCTTTTGCTTCAGTCATTCCGGAAATTATAGCTTCAATTTTATTTCCTTCTTTGATTTCTAAAACATCCCATCCAAATGCGACAAATTTTGCTTTAATGTCTCCCATTGGTAAAACTTCGTCGGTTGAACCGTCAATTTGTTTTCCATTTAAATCGATGGTAGCAATGTAGTTATCCACTTTATAAGCCGAAGCATACATTATTGCTTCCCAATTTTGCCCTTCTTGTAATTCGCCATCACCATGAAGTGAATAAACCAAATGACTGTCTTTATTCAATTTTTTTGCTAATGCAGCTCCGATAGATACTGACATTCCTTGCCCAAGTGAACCTGATGCAATGCGAATTCCAGGTAAACCTTCGTGCGTAGTAGGATGTCCTTGTAATCTTGAATTAATTAATCGAAAAGTTGCTAATTCTGATACCGGAAAATAACCACTTCTGGCTAAAACGCTGTAAAAGACAGGGGAAATATGACCGTTTGATAAGAAAAATAAATCTTCATTTTTTCCATCCATATCAAAGCCTTCTTTTCTGTCCATCAAAACTTGATATAAGGCGACAAAAAATTCTGTGCATCCCAAAGAACCTCCTGGATGTCCGGAGTTTACGGCGTGAACCATGCGAAGAATGTCTCTTCTGACTTGTGTTGAAAAGTCTTTTAGTTGTTGTGTTTTTGACATTTTTTGTAGTTAAAAATTTAATGTCGCAAAAGTAAATGTAATTTTAAAGGTTGACAAATGAATTTATGAATAGTTATCATCAATTATTTTAAACTTTATGCTTCAGAGGCAATTATTTGTTTTAATATTAAAAAACAGAAGTTGTAACTAATTGAAAAGTTCAACGAAATTCTCGAAAAAAATTAAATTAAAAAATTTCAATTTAACTTTTCACTAACTTCACAATACTTGCTCCATTATATGACTTTACTTTTACCATGTAAATGCCTGAACGAAAAGATGAGATATCTATGTTATTAAAATTAGCATTTTCCACTTTCACTTTTTTACCGGTCATGTCGAATATTTCAATTAACAAGATAGAATCATTTCCTACAATTGAAAAAGTATTATTAACCGGATTTGGATACAGTAACCACTTTGGATTTTCAGTAATTAATTCTTGTTCGTTTACACCTAATGCATTCATTTCTCCAAAATATTTTGTAAAAATACCATTGAAACTGCCATAACGAGAACTGAAAGAAGCCAGAGGGGTATTGTTAGCCCAAAAATCAATTTTCCCATGAAAAATAGATGATGCGGAGAAATTAGATTCACCTACAAATTCCCAATTGTTACCATTAAACTTTTTTACTTTTGCTTGATTTCTGAAGTTATTTTCGAACTCATTATAAATCACATACAAAACATTATTATAGTCAACAGCTATTTCATGTTGTTCTGTTATTCCGTTATTAAAATAATCCGGACCAACAGATTCCCAAACTCCATTATTTAATTTTTTGATATGTACTTTTTTTGTATTGTCTGTAAAGCCAAGGTAAATATTGTTTAGTGCATCAATTACTATCCTTGGGTTATAGGATTGACCTGTATAAACGGCAAGACTAGTTTGATCTACATATTCCCAGACATTACCATTTAATTTTTTTACTGCGATCCGACCACCGTTTGACAAATCTTTATAGGCAATATAAGGTAAATCGTTTGAATCCAATGCCAATCGAGCTTCGGTATCACCAACAAAAGCACTTCCACCAACAAAAACCCAATTGCTACCGTCAAATTTTTGCACTCTACCCGACATGTAAAGTACATATGGTTCGTTAGCATGACTCATTTTGAAATCAAAATAAACTCCTGCAGATAATGAAAAGTTGACTGGTCCTACAAGTTCCCATCCTGTCGAGGTAAGCTTTTTAACACTGAGTTTGGTATCGCTTGTTGAGTATGAAATTTTATTATTGTATGCCAGG
Organism: Flavobacterium sp. T50_26; assembly: GCF_057652995.1. Classification (NCBI taxonomy): domain Bacteria; kingdom Pseudomonadati; phylum Bacteroidota; class Flavobacteriia; order Flavobacteriales; family Flavobacteriaceae; genus Flavobacterium; species Flavobacterium sp. T50_26. Next base: position 67,362 of record NZ_JBYFCC010000006.1, on the reverse strand, counting down.
TAAATATTACCATCCGTACCCGATTTAATCTTTGCAGTGTAAATTTCGTTTTCTGAGATATTAAGTGCACCTAAATTAGACCAACTTTCGTTATTCAACATTGCAACTTGGGCTTTTCCATTACTACTCTGATAGGCTATCAACGGGATGCCATTGCAAATTGAAAAATCATAATCTCTGCTTCGTGCTTGTAGAAAAGGAGACATGCCCAAAAGCGTAGATGTCCCATTGTTTATTTTGTATATATCCGGTTGATAGTCCGTTCCAAAAGAAACATGATATAAATCATTTCCAAAAACTGTATAAACTTTATCATAGATAAAGCCATTATTTACAATGGACTGCCAAGTTGTGCCAACCAATTTTTTAACATAATTTCGAGGAGGTAACAAATAACCAGAAACAGAATAACTCGCATACAACTCATTAGAATCATTAAAAAATAAATTTATACCTCCATTAATCTGTAAATTTGGTTCTGATAATTGAGATGAAATATTTTCCCAAGCCAATCCGTTAAACTTTTTTATGATATTACCAATAAAGATATGTGGGACATTGAAATTATCAAAGACTAATGAAAATCCAATTGGGGCAAAACCGGTAATTCCAACTTCTTCCCAAGCATTTCCATTGAATTTTTTTACGAAACAGTTGGAAGTTGAGCCAACTTGATAATTAGAGACAACATAGGGAACGTTGTTATTGTCGAGTTCAAGCGAAATACTAGTATAAGGTATGAATTCGGTGGTTTCGGAAAGCAAAATCCAGTTACTGCCATCGAATTTTTTTAATTTAATTACGTTGCCGTCCCTATATAAAATCTGTGGTAAATTATCATTTCCAATCTTTATATTTAAAAAGTCTGATGACACATTAGAGATGTCTGATCCAACATCTGTCCAATTACCATTTTCAAACTTTTTTACTACCGGAGCATTATTTCCGTCAATAGCATTGAATAGCACATAAGGTATTTCGTTACTGTCAACAGAACAATCAATTGTAGGAATATTTGGAAAGAGAAAGGGAAAATCCATATGTTGCCATCCACCATCTGAATATTTGCTTACCGAGAAGAGATGATTGGTGTTTTGGTAATAAGGCAATTCAATTTTGAACAAAAAAACATGGTCATTTTTGACTACAATTGGGTATCTTCCGGCTAAAGTTGCATCGCCGTATGATGCTTTGTCAAAATCGTCATATCCTAATGGTCTCCATATTTCTTGAGCAAAACCTATTGATTGAATGAACACAAGTAGAATTACAACTTTTTTCATAATTTATAGTTTAACTTTTTTCAAATATATAACTTTTAAAGATTGAATTATTGGAAAATAAAATTTTTAAAACGGAGTTGTTATTTAATTCCTAATTCGTAATTCTAAATTAACTATTCTTTTATCTTTGCCAATTGTAAAAAAAAGATATGAAGTTTGATTTATTGACGACTGACCCTCATTCGCAAGCCCGTGCAGGTTCAATTACCACCGATCATGGTGTGATTGAAACACCCATTTTTATGCCTGTTGGAACGGTTGCTTCCGTAAAAGGTGTACACCAACGCGAATTGAAAAATGATATTAATCCCGATATAATTTTAGGTAACACCTATCATCTATACCTTCGACCTCAAACCCAAATTCTTGAAAAAGCCGGTGGATTGCATAAATTTATGAATTGGGATCGTAATATTTTGACAGATAGTGGCGGTTATCAGGTTTATTCACTTTCTTCAAACAGAAAAATTAAAGAAGAAGGGGTGAAGTTTAAAAGTCACATTGACGGTTCTTATCATTTCTTTTCGCCTGAGAATGTAATGGAAATTCAACGTACAATTGGAGCTGATATTATTATGGCTTTTGACGAATGTACGCCTTATCCTTGTGATTATAATTATGCCAGACGATCGATGCACATGACGCATCGTTGGTTAGACAGATGCATCAATCATTTAGAAAAACTTCCTTTCAAGTATGGTTATGAACAAACTTTTTTTCCAATTGTTCAAGGAAGTACATATAAAGATTTACGTCAACAATCTGCAGAATATATTGCCAATGCCGGAGCACAAGGAAATGCGATTGGCGGACTTTCTGTAGGTGAGCCAGCAGAAGAAATGTATGCAATGACCGAGGTTGTTACGGCAATTTTGCCGCATGATAAGCCTCGTTACCTAATGGGCGTGGGTACACCAATCAACATTTTAGAAAATATCGCATTAGGAATTGATATGTTTGATTGCGTTATGCCAACCAGAAATGCACGAAACGGAATGCTTTTTACAGCAAACGGTTCCATCAACATTAAAAATAAAAAGTGGGAAGATGATTTTTCACCAATTGACGAAATGGGAATTACTTTTGTTGATACGGAGTATACAAAAGCATATTTACGTCATTTGTTTGCTGCAAATGAGTATCTTGGTAAACAAATTGCAACCATTCATAATCTCGGATTTTATATGTGGTTGGTTCGTGAAGCCAGAAAACATATTATTGCAGGAGATTTTAGAGTATGGAAAGAGCAAATGGTGAAGCAAATGAGTCAACGTTTATAAAAATAGGAATTTAGAAATTAGAATTCAGAAGTGTTTCACTCCGATTTCTAAATTCTAAACTCTAAATTCTAATTTTCTATATGAAAATAATTGATAAATACATCCTAAAGCGATATTTAGCCACTTTTACGGTGATGCTGTTGTTATTTATTCCTATCGGAATTGTGATTGATGTGGCCGAAAAAATCAATAAAATTTTAGAAAGTAAAGTTCCATTATCGGCAGTAGCCATGTATTACTTAGATTTTACAATCTATTTTGCTAATTTATTATTTCCTATTTTTTTGTTTCTTTCTGTCATTTGGTTTACTTCAAAATTAGCAAATAACACAGAAATAATTGCAATCCTAAGTTCCGGAATTTCTTTTTCAAGATTTCTTCGACCGTATATAATTGGTGCAACAATCGTTTCGGTTTTTGCTTTGTTAATGGGATTCTTTCTTGTTCCAAAAGCTAGTAAAGGTTTCAATGATTTTCGCTACACTTATTTAAAAAACAATAAAGAAATAAGGCAAAATTCGAATGTTTTTCGGCAAATTAGTGATGATGAATTTTTATATGTAAGTAACTTTAACTCCATTTCCAAAACGGCTTTTAACTTTACGTTAGAAAAATTTAAAGGAGAAAAACTCGATTACAAGATTACTGCTAATCGATTGAAATGGAATGAAAAAGACAGTACATATACAATGTATAATTATCAAAAACGTAAAGTTGGCCTTTATGGTGATATTTTAGAAAAAGCTGAAAAAAGAGATACAATTTTTAGTTTTGATTTAGAAGATTTAACTCCGGTTATTTATATCGCTGAAACACTCACGTTGCCGGATTTAGTTAGATTTATTGATAAGGAAAAAGCAAGAGGAAATGCAAACATCAATACCTATTTGGTTGTTTTGTATAGAAAATATAGCTTGCCCGTAACGGCATTTATTTTAACAATTATTGCAGTTTCTGTATCTTCTATGAAACGAAGAGGTGGAATGGGAGTAAATCTAGCCATCGGAATTGTAATTGCATTTACGTATATTTTCTTTGACAAAATCTTCGGAACAATGGCTGAAAAATCCAGCATTCCTCCATTGGTAGCCGTTTGGTTTCCTAATTTAGTATTTGGTTTATTAGCTGTTTATTTGCTTAGAAATGCAAAACGATAACGTAAAAAGTTATTTACACCTTCATTTAATCGTCTTTATTTGGGGATTTACAGCCATTTTAGGTGAGCTAATATCTTTAGATGCTTTACCTCTGGTATGGTTTAGAATGCTAATGGCTGTTAGTTTTATAGCTATTTTTATTTTTTACAAAAAAATTAATCTCACTATTCCACGAAAAACACTAATTGCTTTTTTACTTTTAGGATTTGTAATTGCCCTACATTGGCTTACATTTTTTAAAGCAATTAAAGTATCAAATGTTTCTGTAACATTGGCGTGTTTGTCTACTGGTGCTTTTTTCACGTCTTTTTTGGAACCTATTTTATACAAAAGAAAAGTTGTTTGGTATGAAGTTTTTTTTGGATTAATAGTGGTTGGAGGTCTCTATATCATTTTTAATTTTGAAGGTGATTATTATTTAGGAATTATTTTGGCATTAACCTCGGCCTTTTTATCAGCACTTTTTTCTGTTATTAATGGAAAATATGCCAAAATGTATGATTCAACAGTCATTTCATTTTATGAACTTTTTGGAGGTGTTTTGTGTTTTTCAATTTATTTGTTGTTCACGGGAAGTTTTTCAAGAGAGTTCTTTATATTACAGCCATCAGATTGGATTTATCTACTTATTCTTAGTTCAATTTGTACAGCTTATGCATTTATAGCTTCTGTAAAAGTCATGAAGTATATTAGTCCATACACAGTTATGTTAACAATTAATCTCGAACCTATTTACGGAATAATTTTGGCGTTACTAATTTTTAAAGACAAAGAAAAAATGAGCCAAGAGTTTTATTTTGGTGCAGTTATAATTTTATTAACCGTTGTTTTAAACGGAATTATCAAATTCAGACTTAAAAATAAACGAGATTAATTTTTCAATTTTTTAAAACTTAACATTAAAAATAGCTTTTCTTAACAAGATAAAATTCTATCTTTGCTACTCAAACTAAACTAAAATCTGTCGAAACCTATGGAATATTTAGATTTTGAACTTCCAATCAAAGAGTTAGAAGATCAATTAGACAAATGCCAAATTATCGGTGAAGAATCTAACGTTGATGTTACCGCAACTTGCAAACAAATTGAGAAAAAATTAGAAGAAACTAAGAAAAAAATATACAAAAACCTTTCCGCTTGGCAACGTGTACAATTGTCACGTCATCCAAGTCGTCCATACACAATGGATCACGTGAGAGCTTTGTGCGGCGGAACTTTTTTAGAGCTTTTTGGCGATAGAAATTTCAAAGACGACAAAGCAATGATTGGCGGATTAGGGAAAATTGGCGGTCAGTCGTTTATGATTGTTGGTCAGCAAAAAGGGTTTAACACCAAAACACGTCAATATAGAAATTTCGGAATGGCTAATCCGGAAGGATACAGAAAAGCTCTTCGTTTGATGAAAATGGCTGAAAAATTCGGAATTCCGGTTGTTACTTTAATCGACACTCCCGGAGCATATCCAGGTTTAGAAGCCGAAGAACGTGGACAAGGTGAAGCAATTGCCAGAAATATTTTTGAAATGCTTCGTTTAAAAACACCAATTATTACCGTTATTGTTGGTGAAGGTGCTTCTGGTGGAGCATTAGGAATTGGAGTAGGAGACAGAGTTTATATGCTTGAAAACACATGGTATTCTGTTATTTCTCCCGAATCTTGTTCCTCTATATTATGGAGAAGTTGGGAATATAAAGAACAAGCTGCAGAAGCTCTAAAATTAACTTCTTATGATATGAAAAAACAGAAGTTAATTGATGAAATTATTCCTGAACCACTTGGAGGAGCTCATTACGACAGAGAAACAACATTTAAAACTGTTGAACAATATATTATCAAAGGATATAACGAATTGAAAGATTTATCAACAACTGAGCTAGTGGCTCAAAGGATGGATAAATACAGTAAGATGGGCGAGTTCAAAGAATAATTCTTACATTATTATACTTAAAATCCGAAGCCCTGAACTTCGGATTTTTTTTGGGTTATTAACAATATAAATTAGTTGTTAACATCCTTTTACTAACAAAAACTTCAGGCATTTTTTTATAATATAGTTACTTTAGCCAAATGGAAAATTTACGAAATATTAACCCGATTAAAGTAGATAAAACTACGATAATAAACTTAGAAAAAGGAAAGCTTCCTCCGCAGGCTCTTGACTTAGAAGAAGCCGTTTTGGGAGCGATGATGATTGATAAAAAAGGGGTTGATGAAGTAATTGATATCTTGCAACCGGATGCGTTTTACAAAGATGCCCATAAATATATTTTTGAAGCAATTGTACAATTGTTTACTGATACACAACCAATTGACTTATTAACCGTTTCGGCACAATTAAAACGAAACTCAAAATTGGACTTAGTTGGAGGTGATTTTTATTTAATTCAGCTCACTCAAAAGATATCTTCTTCAGCTCACATTGAATTTCACTCTCGAATTATTCTACAGAAATTTATTCAGCGAAGTTTGATCAAAATATCTTCGGAAATTATCGAAGAATCGTATGACGAAACCACCGATGTTTTTGATTTATTAGACAAAGCCGAATCAAAATTATACGAAGTAACGCAAGGAAATATTAAACGAAGTTCAGAAACGGCACAGAGTTTAGTTATCCAAGCCAAAAAACGAATCGAAGAAATTGCAAACAAAGAAGGTTTAAGTGGAGTCGCAACCGGTTTTGATAAGTTAGATAAAGTAACTTCAGGTTGGCAACCCAGTGATTTGATTATTATTGCGGCAAGACCAGGTATGGGGAAATGTTTAGGCAAAGGAACAAACGTTCTTATGTTTGATGGAACATTAAAAAAAGTTGAAGATATAGCCTCGGGAGAATTGCTGATGGGCGATGATTCTAATCCAAGAATGGTAAAATCGATTGCTCGTGGTCGTGAAAAAATGTATTGGATTCATCAAAATAAAGCCATTTCTTATCGAGTAAATGAAAGCCATATACTTTCGTTAAAAAGAAGTAGAAATGAAGGAGGACATAAAAAAGGAGATGTTTTAAATATCACAGTCAAAGATTATTTAGAAAAATCAGAAAAATTCAAATCAAATTACAAAGGATATAAAGTTGCCGTTGATTTTTCTGAAAAGCCAGTTTCATTAGAGCCTTATTATCTTGGTTTGTGGTTAGGCGATGGACATTCTTATAGTCAAAGGATTACAAATATTGATACCGAAGTTATTCATTATTTAGAAGATTACGCTAATCGTTTAGAATCAGAATTAGTGGTCTATGAGCAAGTAGACAAAACGAATGGTTACGGAATTGTTAACAGAAACAAACACACATCCGAAGAATTTTCAACTTGTATTCAAACTGAATTACGAAAATTGAATGTTATCCAAAATAAGCATATTCCTCAATCATATCTTATTAATTCAAAGCAAAATAGATTAGAATTGTTAGCCGGAATTATTGATGCAGATGGCTATTATACTTCTGAATTTAATTGTTTTGAAATCGTTCAAAAAGACGAAAAATTAGCCCGACAAATCAAATTTTTATGTGATTCGTTAGGATACAGAACTTCATTAAAAAAGAAAAAAACTTCTATAAAATCTACAGGATTTGAAGGAGAAGCTTTTCGATTAAGAATTTTTGGAAATATTAAAGAAATTCCAACAAAAATAGAACGAAAGAAAGCCAGAGAGTGGAATTCTAAAGTAGATTGGAAAGTAACTGGAATTAAAGTAGAGTTTGATTGTGTTGATGATTATTATGGTTTTGAAATTGACGGAAACAGATTGTTCTTATTAGAAGACATGACCGTTACACATAATACTGCATTCGTACTTTCAATGGCTCGAAATATGGCTATCGATTTTCATCAGCCGGTTGCTGTTTTCTCGTTGGAGATGTCATCTGTTCAGTTAATTACGCGTTTAATCTCCTCCGAAACCGGATTGTCTTCCGAAAAATTAAGAACCGGAAAATTAGAAAAACACGAATGGGAACAATTGAGTGTAAAAGTGAAAAACTTAGAAAAAGCCCCACTTTTTATTGATGATACACCTTCTCTTTCTATTTTTGATTTACGTGCAAAAGCAAGACGTTTGTCATCGCAACACGGAATCAAATTAATTATTGTCGATTATCTTCAATTAATGACTGCCGGCGGTGGCGGAAAAGGCGGCGGAAATCGTGAACAAGAAATTTCTACGATTTCGAGAAATTTAAAAGCATTAGCTAAAGAATTAAGCGTCCCGGTTATCGCATTATCACAGCTTTCTCGTGCGGTTGAAACGCGTGGTTCCAGCAAAAGACCATTGCTTTCCGATCTTCGTGAATCGGGTGCAATTGAGCAAGATGCCGATATCGTATCGTTCATTTATCGTCCGGAATATTACAAAATTGATGAATGGGATGACGATGAGCGTTCACCAACCGAAGGTCAAGCCGAATTTATCATCGCAAAACACCGTAACGGAAGTTTAGAAAATATCCGTCTGAAATTCATCGGAAACCTTGGTAAATTTGATAATTTAGATGACTATTCATCCGGTTTTGGCGATTTACCTTCACGAATGAATGCGGAAGAAACTACTTTTATTACCAAAAATCTTCCTTCTGCCAACGAAGCGTTTGGAAGTAATATGAATGCGGAGGAAGACGATTCGGATGTACCGTTTTAAAATTTAATTTTTACCATATAAGTCAAATAAGTTATTTCGTTATACTTATTTGACTTATATGGTTATTAATTTTATCATTTTCTTCACACAAAATCGTTTATCTTTGACATAAGAACTTTTTTTGCCAACTAAAAAATTTGCAAATTTTGAAAAAGACGATTTTTTACTTATTTATATTTTTAATTTCCTTCACGGTTAAAGCCAATTTCATCCTTTTACCAATGGATGAAAGCACGCAACAAAATCACTTAAAAGCCTACGGAATAACCTATTGGGCTTTAGAAAATGATTACAAAGCCAGTTGGTTACTCAATTATCGTGGTGGTTCTTTTTTATTGCCCGATGCTCCTGAAATTAGAAAAGAATGCCAGATTCGAGGCGTTTCTTTTGAACTTTTATCAGAAGGTCAAGCCAATCAAATTTTGGAAGAAATAAGCAGTCCATCTCAAAATATGGAATCGGTTGTATTGGAAAAAGCTCCAAAAATTGCGGTTTATACTCCAAAGGGAAAACAACCTTGGGATGATGCCGTGACGTTGGTTCTAACGTATGCCGAAATTCCATTCAAAGCGGTGTATGATGAAGAAGTTTTATCTGATCAATTGCTTTTGTATGATTGGTTGCACTTGCATCACGAAGATTTTTCCGGTCAATATGGAAAGTTTTTTGGAGCGTACCGCAATGCACCTTGGTATATTGAACAGAAAAAAGAAGCCGAAGCTTTAGCCACAAAATTAGGTTACTCAAAAGTTTCAGAGTCAAAATTGGCTGTAGCCAAAAAGATTCGTGACTTTGTGATTGGTGGCGGATTTATGTTTGCAATGTGCTCAGCAACAGATAGTTTTGATATTGCACTTTCTGCCGAAGGTGTTGATATTTGTGAACCGATGTTTGATGGCGACGAAAGCGAACCCAATTATCAATCAAAAATAGATTACTCCAGAACTTTCGCTTTTAAAGATTTTATTTTGGAAAGAACACCAACTGTTTATGAATTTTCGGATATTGATATGACCACAAAAAGACGAATGCCGATGGAGAAAGATTATTTCACTTTAATGGAATATTCTGCAAAATGGGATCCGATTCCAACGATGCTCTGCCAAAATCATACCATGTTAGTCAAAGGTTTTATGGGGCAAACCACTTCTTTTGATAGCGAATTAGTAAAATCGCATGTTTTAGTGATGGGACAAAATCAGTACAACAGCGAAGCTCGATACATTCACGGAACCAAAGGAAAAGGAATGTTTACTTATTTTGGCGGTCACGATCCGGAAGATTACCAACATTTAGTAGGCGATGCACCAACCGTTTTAGATTTACACCCGAATTCACCCGGTTATCGATTAATTTTAAATAACGTTTTATTTCCGGCGGCGAAGAAAAAGAAACAGAAAACGTAATATTTTTATGACTTAGATAATTTTTTACTTATAACTCAGTATTTGTTTTTAATTACTTATCTGATTCAATAAGTTTTAACTGATATTGAACATAATGAATACTTTTTACTGGCTTAGCGTTTTTAAGAGCGGGTTCAAATTTTAATTTAACCATACTTTCCTTGACTTGTTCATCTAACCACATATTGTCAGCAGCAGCAAACTTTATTTCTGTTACTATTCCTTTTTCATCTACAAATAAAAAGTAACCATATGATAAAATGTGGTCATCGCCATAATCTTTAAATAATGAATTTTCAGCCTTAAAATTTTTTGCTATTTCTTTTTCATTCAGTGGTTTAGGTTCATTATCAGGTAATGTGTAATCTTCATACTCTTCGTAACAATTTGCACATAGCCTTGACACTATAATTGTATTTACTTTTGGATTTACAAATTTTGGGAACTCTTTAATTGAAACAGGCTTACCATTCTTATAATCAATTTCTTGTTTTAAGTTACCATTTTCGTAAAAACTTCTTGTAATTCCGTGTTCTTTACCATTTTCCATTTCTTGATAAAGAGTAAGAATTCCATTAGTGTAAGTTTTTTGCTTACCGTGTCTTTGATAGTTTTTATACTCTTGCTCGTTTCTGTCAATTTTATCTCCGAACATCGAGTATTCAAAAACATATAAACCAGTTCCATCAGTTAGTGTTTGCATTCCTTTTTCATTCCAGTGATTTATTAATCTGAAATTACTATTCACAAATTCTGCTTCAACTTTTTTACTTCCATCTTTATAAAATTCTAGCCATTCACCTGCACGCTCGTATGCTGATTTGTATGTTCCGGCTTTTGCAAGTTGTCCGTTTTCGTACCATTCTTTATATTCCCCAAATCTTTCATCTTTATTTAGTCTTTTCGTTTCAAGTTTTTCAGGGTTTCCATTGTCATAATACCACTTTGAAATTGTTAAAATTTTTGTTGAATTAATTATGACCTCATATTTGAGTTTACCATTTGCATAATATTCTTTGCGTTCACCAGTTTGTTCTCCATTTTCATATTTAATTATTTCTTTTGGATTACCGTTTTCAAAAAGAGACTTGAATTCTCCATTAATTAAACCGTTTTCAAGATGAAATTCTTCTTTAATTTTTTTACTCTCATAGTAGGTTTTGCATAGCCCAGTAAAAGTCATATCAAACTCTTTTCCATATTCGTCCACACATATTTCATTTGGATTTTTACGGATGTAATTTTCAATCAAAGACATTGTCTTTTCATTCATTTTATAGTAATTGTCATCGAGTAAAGACATTTCATCAAGTCTATCATAAAGGTCGCTACCAAACAAATCATTTTCTTGTGCTTTGTCCATTAGCTTTTTATTTTTTTGGTAGATTTTATCTGCTTTTTTGACCAAATTTGCCATTTCAATATCTCCAATATGTTCCAGTCCTTTAATTATCGTTGGAACGTACTTAGCATAACCGTTGTAGTAGAATTGTACGAATCCACCATTTGTAACTTGAGCATCCAGGTACCACCAATAATAAAGTGCTTTTTGTCCATAAGATAAAGATTTACCACGTTCAATTTCGTGTTCTTTATCATTAACAAATTTCGATATTGGTTCAAGTACAAACCAGCCAAAATCAAATCCACTTAATTTATAGAATTCTCCCTTATTAAGTTTAGGGCGAAAATGTTCACTTTTGTCAAATTTCCAATAAGGGTCATTTTCATTATTGGCTTTGTAACCAAATAAATTTAATAGGTTCATAATTATTATTGATATGGCAATTATTCTTTTCATTCGTGATGTGGTGCAGTATTAAGGCAAATTATCAGACTAACTCAAATTCTCCTCATTCTCCTTATCCAAATATTCCTGAACAATTCCAATCGCATTCGTAACCACATCGCTTAAAGCAGTGATAAACGTTCCATCATCAGCAATATTAATGGCGTGTTTGATAGCTTCAATTTCTTTTGGAATGATTTCGTATGTCACGGGACGATTCGCTTTTTGAATTCCTTCTAAAATTAAATCAATAATTTCCTGTTCTGTTCTTCCACGTAAGTGTTTTTCCTGACGGATGATAATGTGGTCAAACATTCTGGCAGCAATTTCGGCACAATCACGAATATCTTCGTCTCTTCTGTCACCAACTCCGGCAATGATTCCGATTTTTCTTGTTGCTTCAATATTGTTTAATAAATCTTCAATAGCCAAATAACCTGCCGGATTATGAGCAAAATCAATCATCACTTTGAATCGTTTAAATTCAAAAATATTCATTCTACCCGGTGTTTGAGCAACACTTGGAATAAACGTTTGCAATGAAAGACTAATATCATCCGTTTTAAATCCATACAAATAACTTGCTAAAGTCGCAGCCAATACATTTTGAATCATAAACTTCGCTTTTCCACCCAAAGTCAACGGAATATGAAGAGCTTTTTCAACTCTAATTTTCCAATCTCCTTTTTTAATGGTAATAAATCCATTTTCATAAACGGCTACAATTTTACCCTCTTTGCTCAATTTTTTCACAAGTGGCGTATCTTCATCCATCGAAAAATAGGCGATATTACAACTCAAGTCATTGGCAATTTTCATACAATATTCATCTTCTGCATTCAAAATCGCCCAACCGTCTTTCTTTACACTACGAACAACAACACTTTTTACACGTGCTAAATCATCTAAGGTATCAATGTCATTTAAACCCAAATGGTCTTCGCGAATATTAGTAATCAAAGCAATATCACATCGATTAAAACCTAATCCTGATCGAAGAATTCCACCTCTGGCTGTTTCTAAAACGGCAAATTCTACTGTTGGATCTTTCAAAATATATTCGGCACTAATTGGTCCGGTGGTATCACCTTTTTCCAACATGTGATTTTGAATGTAAATTCCGTCCGAAGTCGTAAATCCTACTTTGTAGCCATTATTTTTTACAATGTGAGCTAATAATCGGGTAGTAGTCGTTTTTCCATTCGTTCCTGTTACAGCAATAATCGGAATTCGACTTGGTTTTCCCGGAGGATAAAGCATATCAATTACAGGAGCAGCAACGTTTCTCGGTAATCCTTCCGAAGGAGCTAAGTGCATTCTGAATCCCGGAGCAGCATTGACTTCTAAAATTACACCGCCATTTTCTTTTAAAGGTTGCGTAAGATTTTCAGCCATTATATCAATCCCGCATACATCTAAACCAATTACACGTGAAATTCGTTCCGCTAAAAATATATTTTCAGGATGCATCATATCAGTAACATCCACTGAAGTTCCACCTGTACTTAAATTTGCCGTTGATTTTAAATAAACTGTTTCGCCATTATTTGGAATAGTTTCTAACGTGTATCCCATTTTTTCCAACAAATCAGTTGTATCTCTGTCAACTGTAATTTCGGTTAACACATTTTCATGACCATAACCTCTTTTTGGATCTAAATTGGTAATATCAATTAACTCTTGAATCGTTTTTTTACCATTACCAACTACGTGAGCGGGAACTCGTTTTGCTGCGGCAACCAATTTATTATCAATAACTAAAACTCTAAAATCGAATCCTGTAATGAATTTTTCAACAATCACACGACGGCTGTATTTTTGAGCGTGTGCTAAACCCTCAACAGCATCTTCCCAAGTCACAACATTGATTGACGCACCTTTTCCGTGATTTCCATCCAAAGGTTTTAATACTATTGGATAACCAATTTTTTTGATTGTAGCTTCCAAATCTTCTGCATCAACACAAATCGAACCGCTGGCAACCGGAATAGATGCCATATCTAACATACGTTTAGTCTCTTCTTTATTACAAGCAATATCAACCGCAATATTGCTGGTTTTGCAAGTAATTGTGGCTTGAAAACGCATTTGATGAACACCATATCCAAGTTGAACTAATGAATTTGTACCCAATCGAATCCAAGGAATATCTCTGGAAACTGCTTCTTCAACGATACTTCCGGTGGAAGGCCCAAGTCGAACACGTTCTCTGATTTCCTTCATTTTTTGAATGTCGGCTTCCAAATCATAATCGGTTCCGGCAATCAAAGCTTCAGCAATTCTCACCGAACTTTCGGCGGCAAACATTCCAACATTTTCTTCAGTATAACTAAAAACTACGTTATAAACGCCGGGAGTTTTGGTTTCTCTGGTTCTACCAAAACCGGTTTCCATTCCGGCAAGGGTTTGAATTTCGAGAGCAATATGTTCAATGACATGTCCCATCCATGTTCCTCTTTCAATTCGCATAAAAAATCCTCCACGAACACCTTCTGAGCAACGATGTTCAATCATTGTGGGAAACATAGCTTCGAGACGTTCTCTAAATCCGTCAATTTTATTGGTGGGAAATTGTTCCATTTCTTCCAAATCCAAACGCATTTGAATTAATTTTTTTCGTTGAACACTCCAAATATTTGGACCGCGAAGAGCTTGTACTTTTAATATTTTCATAAAACTTAAATTGAAAGAATGGTTAGTTTCGTTTTTGTGTAATGATTTTGTTAAAAATAAGAAATATTTACTTTACTAAAATAATTTTTTTGTGTGGTTTATCAAAATTTATTTGAATTGTCATTAAAAATGAATTTTTTGTTTTGATTTTCAGAATTTTATAGTTTAAATTTTTTTAATAAGAGTTAATTAATTTCTGATATTATTACTAAATTAATTGTTATTTGTAGAATTCATTTTCAATAAAACTTCACTTTAGTTTTAAGATTTTGTTATTTTTGCTGCATGAATAGCAGAGGAAAATTAATTATTATAGGAGGAGCTGTTGATAAAGGCAGTTTTACGGAATCAAGTTTTGATAAAGATGTTTCAAAAAATATGAATTTTTTTGAAAAGGGAATTATAAAAAGAATCATCGACGAATCAAAACACAAAGAAAATTCAAGGATAGAAGTTATTACAACTGCGTCAAAAATTCCGAGAGAAGTTGGTCCGGAATATGTCAAGGCTTTTCAATATTTGAATGCTTCTAACGTTGATGTACTTCATATTGAAAAACGTGAGCAAGCTGGAGATGAAGAAGTTCTTAATCGATTAAAAGCAGCTGATGTTGTTATGTTTACCGGTGGAGATCAGCTTAGATTATCTTCTATTTTAGGAGGTTCAAAATTTCATGATATTTTATTGGATAAATATAAGAACGAACATTTTATTTATGCAGGAACTTCTGCCGGAGCAGCGGCAGCATCCAATAATATGATTTATCAAGGCAGTAGTCATGAAGCTCTTTTGAAAGGTGAAGTAAAAATTACCAGCGGTTTAGGCTTAATTGATGATGTGATTATTGATACTCATTTTGTTCAACGAGGCCGAATTGGTCGCTTGTTTCAGGCCGTTGTTGGAAATCCTAAAGTGCTAGGAATTGGTTTAGGAGAAGACACCGGTCTTTTAATCACGAATGATACAAAAATGGAAGCCATTGGTTCCGGACTGGTGATTTTGGTTGATGGACGTGAAATAAAAGACACAAATTTAACACAAGTAGAACTTGGTCAACCTATTTCTATCAATCATTTGGTTACGCATGTTTTGAGTATTCACGATACGTTTGATTTGAGTACGTTTAAAATGCATATTCATTCTTCGCAATACATTTAATAATAAATTTTTAAATAGTTTTGGAACACAGATTGTAGAAATTATAAAAAGTATAAAATTTCTTTAATCTGTGTTCTTTTTAATTTTCAATTATGTCTAAAATAATAATTCACGGCGGATTTTTCTCCGAATCATCAACTAATCTTGAAACCAAAATTGCTAAGCAAAAAGCATTAATTCAAATTGTGAAAGATTCGTATGACTATTTACAAACACATTCTGCTTTAGAAACTGTGGTTTATGCCGTTTCGTTGTTGGAAGATGACGAATTGTTTAATGCCGGAATTGGTTCGCAAATTCAAAGTGACGGAAAAATCAGAATGAGTGCCGCTTTGATGGATGGAACTTCTATGAAAATGAGTGGTGTGATTAATATTGAAGATGTAAAAAATCCTATTCAAGTAGCCGAAGTTTTGATGAATGTTGATGATCGAATTTTGGGTGGAAGCGGAGCAACAAATTTTGCCAGAAAGCATGGTTTTGAAGCTTTTTCAACCGAAATTCCGCAACGCAAAGCAGAATATGAGGCCAAATTAAAATCAACCGGAACGGGAACTGTTGGTTGTGTCGCTTTAGATTCAAACGGAAAAATTGCGGTAGCAACTTCCACCGGAGGAAAAGGTTTTGAAATTCCGGGGAGAATATCTGATTCTGCCACAGTAGCCGGAAATTATGCTAATGAATTTTGTGGAGTAAGTTTAACCGGAGTTGGTGAAGATATTGTGAGTGGGGCAGTGGCAACCAAAATTGTAACACGTGTGACTGATGGATTTTCGCTAGAAGCTGCTTTTGAAAAAACGTTTAACGAACTAAAACCTTTTGACGGTTTTGCCGGAGCAATTGCTATTGATAAAAACGGAACTATTTTTCATCAAGATTCGCATCCAAGTATGGTTTTTGCTAGTTTTGATGGAGATAACTTTGAAGTTTTTGATTAATTTCCAATATTTTTCTAAGTAATAAAAAATTAAAAAATACCTACTTATAGGGATGTTTTGGTATTATTCTATATACTAACTTTGTTGAAGTTAATTAGTTAATTATTAACTGTAACCGTGTTAGTAGTTTTTGGAAATTTAGTAGAAAGTCCCTGTAGTAGGGACTTTCGCTTTTTATTATAATTTAAAAATCATATTTTCGTTCTACTGCAAACCGAATTAAATCTGTTTTTCCGTGTATATTGATTTTTTTGATAATATTTTTTCTGTGAGTATCAACAGTTGTTTTGCCAATAAATAAAATATCGGCAATTTCTTGTGATGTTTTGCCTTCTCCAATAAGTTGTAGAATCTCTTTCTCACGTTTGCTGAGTATAATTTCTTCTTTGGTAAGTGAATCGTGAGTTGTAATGGCGTCATCAAAATAAATTCCTCCTTTTGCAACAGTTCTAATGGCTTCTAAAACTTTTTTTAACGAAGAATTTTTAAGAATATAGCCTTTTGCACCTGCAGTTTGCATTTGACTAATGGCTTCGGTTTGTTCAAACATACTAAAGCCTATAACTTTGGTTTCAGGATTATTTTCCATAATAGATTTTGTGGCACAAATTCCGTCACACTTTGGCATTCGAATGTCTGTTAGCACAATATCTGGTCTTTTTCGCTTAACAATTTCTATTAATTCTTCACCATCATTTGCTTCACCAATAACTTCTATATCAGACTCAAATTCAATCATGAATTTGATTCCATCAATTAAAGCTTGATGATCTTCTGCAATTACAATTCGTATCATAGTGGAATATCAATTATAATAGTTGTTCCTTTATCTTTGATCGTGTCAATTGAAAAAGTTCCGCCCATTTGTTCTACTTTCTTTTCAATATTTTTCAGTCCCATTCCGTCACTTGATTTCACTGCTTTTGGATCAAAACCAATACCGTTATCTTCAATGATTAAATTAATATCTGTGCCATTATGTTGTGTTAAATAGATGTTCACTTCACTTGCTTTAGCATGTTTGATGATGTTTGTGCATAACTCCTGAATCATTCTAAATAGACTTACTTCCAGTTTGTTATCTAGTCTATCTTTTAAACCAAAAGGTATCACATTCATTTCCAAAAGGTTTAAAACACTCATTTTATCGGCCATTTTTTTAACAGCCGGAACCAAACCTTCATTACCAATAATACCTGTATTTTTTAAATGAGCCATGTCACGCACTTTTTGGTAGGCTTCTTCAATTAAATCATCAGTTTTTTCGTAGAGTTTGTTTTCTTCGTCAATCAATCCTTCCTTTTGACGTTTTAAGTTTTGGAAGTTTAGCTTTAAAGTTGCCAACATACTTCCTAAATTGTCATGGAGTTCATTGGCCATTTTTATTCTCTCTTTTTCCTGACTTTCTAACATAAGATCAATGTTTTGAAGCTCGTGATCTTTTAAGGTGGTGGCTAGTTTTTGTTTTTCAAGTAGTTTTTCCTGTTCAGCAATTTGTTGTTTCTTTTTGGCATTTTTAATGGTTAGTAATGAAATTACAATAATCGAAATCAGTACTCCAATTAATACAAAAAGTACTAGTAGATTAATTTTTCGTTTACTTTCAAGTAGACTATTTTCATTTTTTAAAGCTTTGTTTTCAAGATCTTTCTCTTTTGTTTCATAAAAAATCTGTAATTCTGAAACTTTTATGTTCTGTAATTCTTCATTAATCTTA
Organism: Flavobacterium sp. T50_26; assembly: GCF_057652995.1. Taxonomy (NCBI): domain Bacteria; kingdom Pseudomonadati; phylum Bacteroidota; class Flavobacteriia; order Flavobacteriales; family Flavobacteriaceae; genus Flavobacterium; species Flavobacterium sp. T50_26. The sequence goes on along the minus strand of NZ_JBYFCC010000006.1, from coordinate 49,320 downwards.
TTTTGAATTTCTGTGTGCTGATGAAGATTTTCATATGCTTTTTGATAATCACCTAAAGCATTATAATTAATAGATAAAAAATTATGTATAAGACTTTTTGTTTTATCTACATAGGATTTGATTTCTAATTCATTTGCTTTATTTAAAAAATCTATTGCCTTGTTGTATTCGCCTTTGTAATAATGACATCCAGCTATATTGATGTAATTGGTACAAATTTCATTAACATCATTTTTATTTATTGTTAAGTCAAGGTTTTTATTGAAGTAATATAATGCAGAATCCGGTTTTTGAAGCATTTCATTATATAATACTCCTAAGTTATTATTAATTGTTAGATAAGTTGTTTCGTTAAATGCTTTATTGTTGTGTTCTAAAGCTTTTTTGAAATAATTTTTGCTTTCGTCTGCATCGTCTTCAATTAGTAAGGTTGCCCAATTATAATATCCTTTTGCTAATAAGTCATCTTTACCGGTTTCTTTTGCAAATGCAATGTATTCTTGAACTATTTTTTTTGCTTTTTCAATGTTATGATTCTGTGTACTATATAGATAAGCAATGTCTAAAGTAACTTCCATCGATTGTTCTTTATTCCCAGCTTCTAAATATTTTAATTTTGATTTAGTATAATATTCAAATGATTTATCGTCCTGATTGTTTGTACTGTAAGCAGAAGCCATATATTTATAAACTTTTGCTAATTCCTCTTTATTTCTAATTGTTTGAAAAGGAGTTAAATATTTGATTGCAGAATAATTCCTGCCTTCAACTAACATTTTTTCTACATTAGCATAATCAGGAGTTTGCGAAAAGACATAACCACTCGCTATAAAATAAATAACGAGTGGAAGTATGCTATTATATTTTTTTAATTTCATTACTTTCTTATAATACTCATTCCTAGTACTCTAGGTTTTGCTTTATTGGTGTTTAAATAATTAAAGTTTCCTGTAGATTGAACTCTTCCATAAATACTTTCAACGCTTTGATAGTATAATTCCAAATCTTTAAGGTCTAGTTTACCACTATCGTGAAAAAGTAAAAACAATGTGTCTTCTAAATTAAAATCAAATTCAGTTTTATAATTGTTTAAGTCATCTATTTTAATTTCTAATCTATGCTTGTGAACTTGTTCGTTTAGTCTATCTCCATTATCAGTTGTGAGTTTAAATTGGCAATAAACAACATTTATTTTATTAAAAAGAGAAACTTTAGTCAAATCAAAAAGATGATTTTTAAATAGATAAGGATTGTCATCCTTTTCTTCTGGCAAATATATATCTAAAAGGAGTTTTCGACTAGTTTCATCAAACCGTCCAGTTGCAGTGTAAGTTAAGTCAGCCATAGTATTTAGTTTTAAAGTTGAAAGTCAAAAGTCGTAAGTAATTTACAAAAAAAAATCCCTACAAGTAGGGATTTTTATATTTTGATTATTTTTTTAAATACATTTTGATGAGGAATAATAAAAAGATAAAGAAAATAAAGCCTAAAAGCACTTTAAAACTTCCTTTGTAATGCAGTTTATGAAGCGATACATCTTTTCGGTATACATAAATCATTACCGCAATAAAACATACCACAAAGAAACCTGCAAAGATCATCTGACCGGTTGAAAACATAACTTTAATTTTTCAACAAAAATAGTTAATTGTTTTTGAATAGCTCTTTCAAACCACATTCAAAAAACAGTTATTTTTATCGAAATAAATTAGAAAGTATGCAAAAACAAATTTCAGCCGTCAAAGAATTTCATACGGCATTCGGATTAGGTTTTAAGGAAGAACCAACAATAAATTTAGGCGAAAACAAAAATTTACTTCGTTTTAATTTGATGAAAGAAGAAAATGAAGAATACCTCGAAGCAGCGATGAATAATGACATTGTTGAAGTTGCCGATGCGTTAGGCGATATGCTTTATATTTTATGCGGAACCATTATCGAACACGGTTTGCAACACAAAATTGAAGAAGTTTTTGATGAGATTCAACGCAGCAACATGAGCAAATTAGGCGAAAACGGTAAACCAATATATCGCGAAGACGGAAAAGTTCTAAAAGGTCCAAATTACTTTAAACCTAATTTTGAAGCCATTCTAAAATAAAAAATCAGTTGTCGGTTTCCTAACAGATAACCGACAACTGACAACAGATTACACTTTAACTGTCCAGCCAAAAGTATCTTCAGCTAATTTATATTGAATGTTGGTCAATTTTTCTTTTAATTGTGATGCATATGAATTTTCCATTTTTGGTAATTCATAATAATTATCTTGGTACGAGAAACCAACAATTGGATTAACAACGGCAGCTGTTCCGGCTCCAAAAATTTCTTTTAGTGATCCATCTTTTGCGGCTTCAATCAATTCTGCAACCAAAACCGAACGAACTTCAACGTTAATTCCGTCACGTTTTGCAATATCAATTAAGCTTTTACGAGTCACACCATCCAAAATTCTTTCTCCGGTTGGTGCTGTATATAAGGTGTCATTAATTCTAAAGAAAACATTCATTGTTCCTGCTTCTTCCAATTTGGTATGTGTAGCATCATCTGTCCAAATAATTTGCTGAAAACCTCTTTCGTTAGCCAATTTTGTTGGATAAAATTGTGCCGAATAATTTCCGGCCGCTTTCGCCGCACCAATTCCACCATTTGCCGCACGACTGTAATGTTCTGCAATAATTACTTTTACTTCACCTGAATAATACGAACGAGCCGGCGAAAGAATAATCATAAAACGATATTGCGTAGAAGGTTGAGCAATAACTCCAGAACCAATCGCAATCATAAAAGGTCTAATATATAAGGTGTTTCCCTTTCCTTTTTTTACCCATTCACGTTCTAAATCTAGAATAGCTTTTAAACCGCCAATAAAAATATCTTCAGTTACTTCCGGCATAGCCAAACGTTTAGCAGAATGATTAAAACGTTTAAAATTTTCATCCGGTCTAAACATCCATACATCATCACTTTCATCTTTGTATGCTTTCATTCCTTCAAAAATTGCTTGACCATAATGAAAAACTTTTGCCGATGGGTCAATCATAAATGGTTCATAGGGTTTGATAATCGGTTTTTGCCATGCACCATCTTTAAAATCGCAAATCAGCATGTGATCTGAGAATATATTTCCAAAAGTTAGGTTTTCAAAATCAACACTACTAATTTTTGAAGTAGATGCTTTAACTATATCGATTTCGTTAATAAGATTTGAACTCATTTATGTAAAATTTAGCAATAAAAATTAATATTAAGTAACTAATAATCAGTATTTTATAACTGATTTAAGAAGATGGAAATAAATTACACCTTAGATTTGGCTAAAATATAAAAAAATCAGCAATTTTTTGAATGTTTTATAAAAACATCACAAATTCCAACTACTTTTTTACATTTCTTTAAACTGAATATAAATTATTGAGTTTTTAGCATTTTGAACTAAAATTTATTGGAAATTTAATTTGAAAAGAATTAAACTACTTATTTTTGTGGTTCAATTAAAAAAATAAAAAATAAATATAATGAAGAAAACAATTCTTGTAGCGATTGCCGTTTTTTCGATGATTGCTTGTAAAAAAACTGAAGTAAAAGAAGTTGCAGAAGTAAAAGCAGAAAATTTCAAAACTTTTGGTGATTCAATTTCAGCTGAGGGTGTAATTTCGAAAGAAGAATTATTAGCAAAATATGAAACTTTGAAAGAAGGAGATACTGTAGAAGTAAAATTCCGTTCAGATATAAAAGATGTTTGCCAAAAGAAAGGTTGTTGGATGAATATGAGTTTAAACGAAGACAAAAATGCATTTGTTCGTTTTAAAGATTACGGCTTTTTTATGCCATTGAATGCTGCCGGAAGTGAAGCAATAGTAAACGGAAAAGCTTTCATTTCGGTTGAAACTGTTGATGAATTAAAACATTATGCCAAAGATGCCGGCAAATCACAAGCTGCAATTGATTCGATTACAGAACCAAAAGTTTCGTATTCGTTTTTATCAAATGGTGTATTAATTAAAGAATAATGAAGAAAATCTTAGTTTTTGGATGTACGGTTTTATTCGTTTTTAGTTGTCAAAAAAAGACAGAATCTAATGATGAAAAAGTTGATTCTACAGCCACAACAAAAAAAAAATCGTTCGAGATGTATGAGCTTTCCGAAATGGCATTGCTCATGGAACAAATGTATGTAGACAATCAACGACTAAAAGAACGTATTGAAAAAGGCGAGCCGGTTGGTGAATTTCCATCCCATTTTGCAGAAATTCACAAGGCGATCATGACCGATCCATCCGAAAACGACCAATTTTTTAAAGATAATGCCAATATCTTTTTAAGAGCTCAGGAAATGATTTATAAAGATCCTGAAAATGCAAAAGAACATTATGCTAATGCAGTTCAGGCTTGTATTTCTTGCCATGAAGTGAAATGTTCCGGACCAATCCCGAGAATTAAAAAGCTACAACTTAAACCATAGTTTCAATTGAAAAGAGAAATTATTATCACTTCCGATGGTTCCACATCCATCCATTTGCCGGAGTGGGAAGAGAGTTATCATTCGAAACACGGAGCCATTCAAGAAGCTCAACACGTATTTATCAAAAACGGATTGTCACTTTGCAAAGGGCAATCCGTTTCTGTTTTAGAAATTGGTTTTGGAACGGGTTTAAATGCGTTTATCACTTTTATTGAAAGTCAGAAAAGCAATCAAAACATTGAGTATGTTGGTGTAGAAGGCTTTCCAGTTTCAGCTGAAGAAGTTGTACAAATGAATTATGTTAATCAACTGAATGCAAGCCAATTTGAATCAGAATTTAAAATGATGCATACTTCAGATTGGGAGAAAAATGTAACAATTTCGGAACACTTTCGACTAACAAAACGAAAACAATTATTCAACGAGATCAACGATAAAAATCAATTTGATATTATTTATTTTGATGCTTTCGGCTATCGTGTTCAACCGGAATTGTGGAGCGTAGAAATTTTCGCCAAAATGTTTGAAGCTTTAAAAGAAGGTGGAATTTTAGTCACTTATGCTTGCCGCGGACCGATTAAAAATGCAATGAAAGAAGCCGGTTTTCAAATTGAAAAATTAGCCGGACCTCCAGGGAAAAGGGAAATGTTGAGAGGGTGGAAGTAAAGGTTGTCTGTTGTTGGTTGTCTGTTTTCGGTAAAAAAATCTTAATCAAAAAAATATAATCATGTACAAAGTCACAGATTACACCATTTACGGTGAAGAAATGCAGTATGTTGAAATAAATTTGAGTTCTTCAGAATCAGTCGTGGCAGAAGCCGGCGGTTTTATGATGATGGAAGACGGAATCCGAATGAAAACCATTTTTGGCGATGGTAGCGATGCGGGTGGAATCATGGATAAACTATTTTCGGCAGGAAAAAGATTGCTCACGGGAGAAAGTTTGTTTATGACTTTATTTGAAAACAATTATCCAAACCAGCGAAAAATTTCATTTGCGTCACCTTATCCCGGTAAGATTTTGCCAATTGATTTAAACGCTGTTGGCGGTAAGTTCATTTGTCAAAAAGATGCTTTTTTGTGTGCAAATCAAGGTGTGAAAATCGGAATTGAATTTTCTAGAAGATTAGGTCGTGGACTTTTTGGAGGAGAAGGTTTTATTATGCAAAAATTAGAAGGAAGCGGATTGGCTTTTGTTCATGCCGGCGGAACAATGGCTAAAATTGATTTACAACCCGGCGAAATGATAAAAGTTGATACCGGTTGTGTAGTGGGTTTTACGCAAACTGTAGATTATGATGTGCAACTTGTAGGAGGAATACGAAATACAATTTTTGGCGGAGAAGGATTGTTTTTTGCCACATTAAAAGGTCCGGGAACAGTATATGTTCAATCGCTTCCATTTAGTCGCTTGGCAGGTAGAATATGGGCAGCAGCTCCTCAAGGTGGTGGAAAACACAAGGGCGAAGGAAGTATTTTAGGTGGTTTAGGAAACCTTTTAGATGGCGATAATCGTTAAACTTTAGCCAATTGGCATGTTAAAAATTGAGGGTGTATTTTAATTTTTATTAAATTTACATAACGTTCTTCCAAAACCTAATTCTACATAAAAACGAAAAAATGACAAGACCGATGTTTGCTTACACTAAGAAAATCTTAGAAAGCGTAAGTTTTGATCCTAAACTTTTTAGTAAAGAACTCATAAAAGCAATGAACCAATTATTGCCTTATGAAATAGAACAACTAAGAGATTGGTTGTTGAGCTTTACAGAAGAAAAACCAGAACTAAAGAATTGTTTAATTTATGTTAATCTATAAAACTAAAGGAGCCTAAACAGCTCCTTTTTTATTGTCATTTATTGTTTTATAAGCTTTATTGTTTTAGAGAATTTAGAATTACTTATTTTTATAAAATAAAGGCCACTAATTAAATGTGCTACATCGATTTTATTTTCTGCTAAATTTGTAATAGTTTGAATTAGCTTTCCGTCAATGCTATAAATTTCAATTTCATTTATTGGTTCATCAGAGTTGATTATAAAATAATCTCTTGCAGGATTTGGATACAGATTTATTGTATAATTTGCAATGACATCTGTTAAAGTAAGTGGGCTAAAATTTATATACCGATATATTCTGCCATTGACCAACACCAATACCTTTCCGTCTTGTTGGACATAAATACCTCTTGCAAATTCATTCGTTCCCGTAACTACGTCCACATAAACACCATTAGTCATAAAACTTGTATCTAAAGATGTGTTGGCATTTAATCTTGCTATACCGTAATCATAATTGTTTGTAGAGTCATCATTTCGTTTACAGGTTGATACAAGTATGAATTTTCCATCAGGTAAAAGCTCAATATTTCCGCCCGTTAGTGGATAATGATTGGGTACGGGTACATAGGTCGTATTCATTCCATCGCCACTAAAAGAAGTATCTAGTGTACCGTTTGCGTTTATTTTTGCAAAAGCGACACTTCCAACAGAAGTACCTGCTGCTAACATAGTGTTGTCTGCAAGAAAGAAAATTTTTGAAATAGAATCTAACCCTGCACTAAAATTGATTGTAATGCTACCATTTGTACCGAAGTTATTGTCAAAGGTTCCATTTTCAGTAATTTTTAGGATATATGCATCTCTATCGGTGGTGGTTACATTGGTTCCGCCAACCATCATGTAAGTAGATGGTCCTAAAAGATAAATTTTACTAAAGAAATCATATGTATTTGGTGAAAACTGCATGACGCCATCAGTGCCAAAAGTTGTATCTACCGTACCATCAGACAAAAAACGCATTGCAACGGCATTCGAATCTAAATAGCCATCTATTTCTGTGTAACCTACTGCTGTGATTTTGTTGTTCTCGTCCACAACGGCATCGAGGAAGCGTTCTCTCTTTTGATTGAAAGTGTTTAAGGAATGCTTTATTATTCCGTTAGTACCAAAGTTGGTATCTACAGTTCCGTTTTCATTAAATCGGCAGATAAAGAACTGATAATAATAAGATGTTGAGCCTACTTGATAAGTTTGTCCATAGGTTAGTATTTTGCCATCTGGTTGCACCGTAACTCCATACATATCGAATCGATCTTTGAAGGAAGTAGCTATGTAGTTGGCTATACCGTTTGTTCCAAAAGTGGTGTCTAAAGCACCGTCTTCGGTATATTTATGAACTCTGATGGTTGGCATTAATGAGGGATAACTTGCAGTAGGTTTAGTTACTGCAATTATTTTATTGTCAGGATATTTGTAAGTTACTGTCAAATCAACGTTAGCATTGTTGATGCCATCAACACCATAGGTGGTGTCTAATTGTAGTTGTTGTGCGTTCAGAAAGACTATACCTAACAAAGAAATTAATAATAAAAATGCGTACTTTTTTTTCATATTATAGGGGAGGGAAAACTCTAAAAATTAATTTTAATTTTTCACAAAACAATATTCGTTGATTTTGTAAAAAAAAACTATAGTACAAAACTAAATTTTTATTTTGGATAAATGAATCAAAAAAAATATTTTTTAAATCATATACGGGTTTGATAATCAAATTTTTACATTAGAATGTTAATCTAATTACTTGTTAATGACGGAATAAATTACAGTTCAAGTTAATTAATCCGATTATTACTAGCTCTCATAATTCCTATTGATTTCACTTTTAGTCCATTCATACTTTATTCTCTAAAATAAAAACATATTTTCCTTTACAATAAAGTTATTTCTTTTGAATCGGACTAATTATCTGAATATCCTGAAAAGCAATTGCTCCACGAACAACTCCACTAATCACATTGCGTAAGGCATCAATAATGTGAATTTTTAGTTCATTTTTTGGGTAAATCAGACTTACTTCGCGAGCCGGTTTAGGGTCTTTAAAATGCTTAAGCTTTGCTTTATCTTTTTCCTTTAAATCCAACGTATGTAGATAGGGTAGAAGTGTAGTTCCTAATCCTTCATCGGCTAATTTTATTAAGGTTTCAAAACTTCCACTTTCAATATGAAAATTAAATTTATCAGAATTTCCCGGATTGTTTTTACATAAATTTAGAATACCGTCTCTAAAACAATGTCCGTCTTGAAGCAATAAAATTTCATCAAGATTTAAATCGGAAACTTCAATTTCTTTTTTATCATAAATGGCATGACTTTCCGGAATGTAAGCCACAAATGGTTCATAAAACAAAACTACTTCTTTAATTTTTTCTTCTTCCAACGGAGTGGCAGCAATAGCGGCGTCCAAATGCCCGTTTTTCAACTTAATAATGATTTCATCAGTGTTTAATTCTTCAATAATTAAATTGACTTTAGGATATTTTTTAATGAAATTATTTAGAAACATCGGCAATAGAGTTGGCATCACGGTTGGGATAATTCCCAATCTAAATTCACCACCAATAAATCCTTTTTGTTGATCTACAATATCTTGAATTCGATTGGCTTCATTGACAATATTCTTGGATTGGTTTACGATTTTCTGACCAATTTCTGTTAGTTGAATTGGTTTTTTAGTTCTGTCAAAAATTTGAATACCGAGTTCTTCTTCAATTTTTTGAATTTGCATGCTCAATGTTGGTTGAGTAACAAAGCATTTTTCGGCAGCTAGGGTAAAATTCTTGTGTTCTGCTACGGCTAACACATATTGTAATTGCGTAATTGTCATATTGATAGTAAAATTTGATACAAAGATAAAAACTATCAATTTTTTTTATACTATTTAGCTTTATTTTTTTGTAAATTTATTCTATAAAATTTAAAACACAATAAAATGAAAACGAACAGTTTAGGTTTAGATGTTAAGAAAACAGAGGTTTTAGCAGCCGAATTAAATATTTTATTAGCAAATTTTCAGGTGTATTATCAAAATTTGAGAGGATTGCATTGGAACATTAGAGGTAAACGATTTTTTGATCTTCATATCAAGTTTGAGGAATTGTATAACGACAGTCAATTGAAAATTGATTTAATTGCCGAACGAATTTTAACGTTAGGCGGAAGACCATTGCATACTTTTGAAGATTACATCAAAAACAATAAGTTATTTGTTGGTAAAGATATTTCGAAAGATGAAGAAGCTGTTAATTTGATTGTTAGTTCATTAGCTCAATTGTTGAAGATAGAAAGAGTAATTTTGAAACAGTCAGACGAAGCAGGGGACGAAGGAACAAATTCGATGATGAGTGATTTTATTAAGGAACAAGAAAAAACAATTTGGATGATGAAAGCTTGGTTAGAAGAAGAAATATAGTTAAATTTATTTTAAATTATAAAACTTAATTCGGAATCAATTTCTTGAAAAACTATATTTGCCACAATGAAGGCTGTTGTTTACATAGTTATTTTATTATTTGTATCATTTTTATCATTGCCTACAATTGTAGGTCTATTGGATAATAATGATACAGATATTTCCATGGTTTATAATATGTCTGAAGAAGAAGAAGTGCATAAAACATTTAGTTTAAAGGAAGCTCTTAAAACATCTAAACAAGTTTTTTCGCTTCGTTTTGAAATGCCTCTTTCTAAAAAAATTGTTGTTGAGAACCATATTCAATATGATTCTGTTCTAGAGGAAATTTTTTCTCCACCTCCCGAAGTATAATAATGAAATAATCTCTGTTAACCAACGGAGATAATAGTTTTTGCTATCCATTCATTATTATTTTTAAAGTTCAATGACAAAAAAAACCAATCTTTTAGGTCACCTAAAATCAGATTTTGCATCCGGTTTGGTGGTATTCTTAGTAGCTCTTCCTTTATGTTTAGGAATTGCTTTGGCTTCCGGAGCCCCACTTTTTTCCGGAATTATTTCAGGTGTAATCGGGGGTATTATCGTCGGATTTTTAAGTAAATCTCACATAAGTGTTACCGGACCCGCTGCAGGTTTAACTGCAATTGTTTTAACCGCCATAACCGATTTAGGTGCCTACAATATTTTTTTAACGGCAGTAATTATTGCTGGTTTATTACAATTGATTTTGGGATTTGTAAAAGCAGGAAGTATTTCCAATTACTTTCCCACCAATGTAATTGAAGGAATGTTAGCGGGTATTGGTATTATAATTTTCCTGAAACAAATTCCACATGCCGTTGGTTATGATAAAGTGACCGAAGGAGATACTTCTTTCTTTGAAAAAGGAGGTTCTAATATGTTTGAGACTATTATTGATGCGTTTAATTACATCAATTACGGTTCAATTATAATTACATTAGTAGCTTTAGCTATTTTGATTTTATGGGATAAAGTTCCTTTCTTAAAAAACTTAAAATTAGTTCCGGCAGCTTTGATTGCTGTTTTTTCAGGAATTATCATCAACGAAATTTTTATTAGAACCGGAAGTCCGCTACAAGTATCAAATGATCATTTAGTTTCGTTGCCAACACCATCTACTTTTTCTGAATTTCAAGCCATGTTTGTACTTCCTGATTTTTCTATATCTGTACTCACTAATATAAATGTCTGGATAACAGGTGCTACTATCGCTATTGTTGCTTCAATTGAAACTTTACTTTGTATAGAAGCATCAGACCGAATGGATCCTTACAAAAGATATACCGACACCAATGTTGAATTAAAAGCTCAAGGTTTTGGTAATTTATTAAGCGGCTTAATTGGCGGATTACCAATGACTTCGGTTGTAGTACGATCTTCTGCAAATGCAAATGCCGGAGCAAGAACAAAAGCTTCTGCCATTATTCATGGATTATTGCTAATGATCAGTGTGTTGACTATTGCTAAGTTTTTAAATAAAATTCCATTAGCTACATTAGCTGCTATTTTATTACTGATAGGATATCGTTTAGCAAAACCTTCCATCTTTAGACATTTTATAGAAAAAGGAAAATATCAATATATTCCATTTATTGCAACCGTTTTAGCAGTTGTATTTTTAGATTTACTTTGGGGAGTAGGAATTGGAATGGTTATAAGTATCATCTTTGTTTTAATTGGAAATTTCAAAAGAGCATATTCATTTAGAAAAGAAGAGTATCACGATGGAGATGTGATTCACATAGATTTGGCACAAGAAGTTTCCTTTTTAAACAAGGCGGCCATAAAAAATACACTAAATAATTTACCCGAAAATTCAAAAGTTATTATCAATGCGTCAGATACGGTATATATTGCCCATGATGTATTGGATTTGATTGAAGAGTTTCAAGAAATCAGAGCAGTAGAAGATAATATAACAGTGAGTTTAGTTGGTTTTAAAAAAGCATACAACTTAGATAATATTAGCGAAGGACAGCACGTAACATTAAAAAAAGAATAAATTTTAAATAAAAAAAAATAATATAAAACAATGAGTGATTTTTATAAAAAGATATTAGAAAACAACAAACAGTGGGTTGAAAATAAATTAAAATTAGACCCGAATTTTTTTGAAGGATTATCAAAAGGACAAAGTCCACCGCTGTTATGGATTGGATGTTCAGATAGTCGAGTTCCAGCAAATGAAATAATTGGTGCAGCTCCCGGAGAAGTTTTTGTACACAGAAACATTGCAAATATGGTTGTTCATACCGATATGAATATGCTAAGTGTGCTGGATTATGCGGTAAATGCTTTGAAAGTACAGCACATTATTGTTTGTGGACATTATGGTTGCGGTGGTGTAAAAGCTGCCATGGGAAATAGTTCTATTGGTGTAATTGACAACTGGATTAGACACATTAAAGATGTATATCGTTTTAATCAAGCCGAATTAGATGCTATTGAAAATGAAGAGGAACGATTCAATAAATTTGTAGAATTAAACGTAAAAGAGCAAGTATTCGATTTGGCTAAAACATCCATTGTTCAATCGGCTTGGAAATCAGGACAAGACTTAACAATTCACGGATGGGTTTACGGATTGAACTCCGGTTACGTAACCGATTTAGGAGTAAACTTCAAAAATAACGATGAGTTAGACGAAGTTTATCAGTTAAAATTTTAAATGTAAAGCCATCTTCGGATGGCTTTTTTATTAATCCAAATTCTCATTAAAAGCCGAAGGAAGCATTTGCGGAATAAATTTTATTAAAATAGGTAAAAGCAAGCTTCCCCCCGGTAGCAAAAAAATTGTTAATGATGGAATTGTTTTGCAAACATCCAGCAATTGCTTTTTCATTCGTTTTTTTTCATTGGCGTCTAATTCGCGAGTAGTTGAAGCAGCGAGAAGTTTTACCAAATCTTTGCTATCTATCAATTCTTTATGCAAACGTTTTTTATTTCGCGAAATAAGCATAACAACGCTTTGCGTGGTTTGGTCATAAAAATGCTTAATTGGGTTGGAATAGTTAAAATACGGAATATCATCTCGGTATTTCTTTATAAATTCATCAATAACCGTTAAGCTTTCTATAATATAAAAGCGTTCTAATTTTAAAATTGAACCTAAATCATATAAAAAAGCCACTTCATTTTTCTCCATTTTTTCATCACTCCAAATCGCCATTCCTGTCAAATCCATCACATAATATTTTTCTAAATCGGTTTGAAGGAAATCTAAATTCAACGCATTCAAATCACTAATCTTGAATCCGGAAAATTTGGTGTAGCGAACTGAAGTTTCAAACAATTTTATCAATAAATCATCATAATGCGATTTGTTTGATTTTGTAGTTAATGAAAGCGTTACAACTCCCACAATAATTTCTTCCAATTTTTGAATATAACCTTTGGTTAATTCGCCATTTACCAGATAATTATGAAAAGCTAAAACATCAATAAACAAAAGGGCATTAGTAACAATATGTGAAAAATTCTTGCTCACAATGTTATCGTTCGTTTGAACTCTGGAATCAATGATTTTTTCTAATTGAAGGGCTTTGCTTTCCGATGGTAAAATCTTTTTAAAAAATGAAAATCCCTTCGGATGCATGAGATTATAAAAATCCAACGTCAAATCGATAAAATTCGATTTTTCAGGATTTTTTTCAGTTAACTGATAAATGCCAAAAAGAGTATTCAATAACGCAACTTTAGAAACTTCCTCAGATGTCCAACCTTGCATCGATAAAGGCTCAAGCGTATCAATACTCACAACATGACCGTATATAAACCCAGTCTCTCTTGTTCTACAATAAAAATCCTTTGTGTTGTATAAATAAGGAGAATTCAACAAATAATATTTGCTAAAAAATTTATCTACCCAACCTTGTGCAGAAGGATTAATCATTGTTTCAATTTTTATGCAAAGCTATAGCTTTTAAAATAAAAATTCCCGAAAATTACAGTCGGGAATTTTAAATTTCAGTTATTTTTATTTGAAGTAAGAGAACGTTTCATTATTCTCAATTTTCAACAAGGTTTCATAAATTAATTTAATCACGTTTTCCACATCATCGCGATGAACCATTTCCACGGTAGTATGCATGTACCTAAGTGGCAACGAAATTAAAGCCGAAGCAACTCCACCATTACTATACGCAAATGCATCTGTATCTGTTCCTGTAACTCGAGAAGAAGCCAAACGCTGAAACGGAATTTTCTTTTCTTCTGCTGTGTTAATGATTAATTCGCGTAGATTATTTTGCACAGCAGGAGCATACGTAACAACAGGACCTTTTCCAATTTGAGTTTCACCTTCAATTTTTTTGTCAATCATTGGAGTAGTGGTGTCGTGACAAACATCGGTTACTATAGCAACATTTGGTTTGATGGTTTTGGTAATCATTTCGGCACCACGTAAACCAACTTCTTCCTGAACAGAATTGGTGATGTATAATCCAAAAGGCAATTTCTTTTTGTTTTCATGCAATAATCGGGCAACTTCGGCAATCATAAATCCGCCCATTCGGTTATCGATGGCACGACAAACAAATTTATTTTCGTTCAACACCATAAATTCATCAGGATAAGTGATGACACAACCCACATGAACGCCCATTTTTTCCACTTCTTCTTTGGTAGAACAGCCTAAATCGATAAATAAATTATCAATACGAGCTGTTTCTTCTTTGCCACGGTTTCTTGTGTGAATGGCAGGCCAACCGAAAACTCCTTTTACAATTCCTTTTTTGGTATGAATGTTCACGCGTTTTGAAGGTGCAATTTGATGATCGGAGCCACCATTTCTGATGACATAAATTAATCCGTTATCGGTGATATAATTCACATACCACGAAATTTCATCCGAATGACCTTCTATCACAACTTTATAAGGAGCATCGGGATTTATAACGCCAACAGCAGTTCCATACGTATCAGTAATAAACGTATCAACATACGGTTTTACATAGTCCATCCAAAGTTTTTGACCCTCTGATTCATAACCGGTTGGAGAAGCATTATTTAAATAATTTTCTAAAAAGACGAGCGATGATTTTTTTAGTATGGTTTTTGCAGACATAGATTTTGTATTTTTTTGCTAAAATATAAATAAGATAACACAGTTATAGTATAAATCTTTACTTTTGATTTTTATTTATGAGAAAAATGAAACCCAATTTACTAGTTTTAGTATTTTTTATCGTTACAAGCGTAACTTTTGGTCAGGAAACTAAGAAAGATTCTACCGTAATTTACTATTTAATTGAAAATGATTCTGTGTTAAGAACTTCTCTCGATTTGGAGGAAGTTGTTGTCACCGGAAAAAAATCAAACAAAGAGGATGAAGATCGCAAAAAATTTCTTTTGCTACAACAACGTGTGCTGAAAGTTTATCCTTATGCCAAATTAGCTGCCGATAATTTGACTAAATTGAATCAAAACATGGGTAAATTTAAAACAGAAAGAGAAAAAAAGAAATATTTTAAGATTGTAGAAAATTATCTTGAAAATGAGTTTGAAGAACAACTAAAAAAATTATCTCGAAAACAGGGGCAAATTCTAGTAAAACTCATTCATCGTCAAACAGGAAAAACAACTTACACATTGGTCAAGGATTTAAAAAGTGGTTGGAAAGCTTTTTGGGCAAGCAATACAGCTAAAGTTTTTGATATCGATTTAAAGGAAGAGTATGATCCATTTGCAGTTACTGAAGATTTTCTTATTGAAAGTATTTTGATAAAAGCTTTCAACGAAGGAAGATTACAGCGTCAACCACCTGCAAAATTTATTGATTATACTGAACTTTCCGCAACTTGGAAAGACAAAGTTCAAAAAGCAAAGGACAAACAAGCTGAAAATTAAATTTTTTTGATTCAGATTCTTGACTACATTTACACAAAAAAAGATATGACTGTTTGGATTATTTTTATTACTTGCATTTTATTGTTTTTAGCCTTAGACTTGGGCGTTTTTAATAAAACACCACACATAATCAGTTCAAAAGAAGCTGGCGTTTGGACCGGTATTTGGGTAACTATGTCTTTTATTTTTTCCGGAGTTGTTTATTGGCTATATCAAAATCAGCATATTGCAAATCCGGAAAATTATGAGCCAGCAATTGCTTCAATGAAATTCATTACCGGATACCTCATCGAATTATCTTTGAGTGTGGATAATATTTTTGTAATAGCCGTTGTTTTTTCATCTTTTAAAATTCCACAAAAATATCAACACAGAGTTTTGTTTTGGGGGATTTTAGGTGCAATTGTATTTAGAGGTCTTATGATTTTCTTTGGTGTGATTCTAATTAATAAGTTTAGTTGGATGACTTATATTTTTGGTCTCTTTTTATTGTTTACAGCCGCTAAAATGTTGTTTAAAAAAGACGAAGAACAATTTAATCCTAAAAAATCTTTCATTTATCGCAATCTTAGAAAAATAATGCCAATTACTATGCACATGGATGGGGAGCATTTTTTTGTAAAACGCCGACATATTACTGCTGCTACGCCACTTTTTGTTGCTTTAATAGTAATTGAATTGATGGATGTTTTGTTTGCATTAGACAGCGTTCCTGCAATTTTAGCCATTACACCAGATCCATTTTTAGTTTTTAGTTCTAACATATTTGCTATTCTTGGTTTGCGATCGATGTATTTTTTCCTTGCTCACATGCTCAACAAATTTGCTCATTTAGAATACAGCTTGATTGCAATTCTAACATTTGTGGGTATAAAAATGCTGTTGGTTCATCATTTTAAATTTCCTGAGTGGTTTTCACTTGGTTTTATTGCTCTTGCTTTAGGTTTAGGAATTGTTGTTTCTCTTAGAAGTAAAGACTAGAATGAGTTGAAAAATAACCTTTTATCGATTTTATTTTCCTATTAACAGAATTATTTTTTTTAACTAATTCACTCGCTTACTTTTGAATCACCATAAGTTAAGTAGGTTAAGTTTATGGAATAAATTTGGGGCAAAAAGGGTGAAAGTGATTTCACCTTTTTTTTTGCGATTAACTGAACAAAAAAAAAGACTTTTGAATACAAAAGTCTTTTTACGTGTAGTGGTTTTTGGTTTTTGGAATTATATAAAAAATATATTTCGTAAAAAAACGAAATACAGATGATATAATAAAAAAAGGGGATTTTTTGCTTTGGAAAATCAAAGTTATAAAATTAAATTTAAATAGCATAAAAAAAGCTCCTCAAAAAAGAGGAGCTTCTTCCCAAATTTATTCTTAACCCTATAAAGGTAACTTAAAATCAAAGATAAATAAAACAATAAGGCTAACCAACTAAAAAAGTGCATTTTCGACGAAATACACTAATTAACAGTTTGTTAAGATTTTTTTTTGATTAACAGTTCAACTGTAATTTGAATATTCGGATTATCGTTTTAAACTAAAATGACCTCTATGAACACGCCCGTCGTTTCTATAAATCATAAACCAATAGTCTGTTGAAAACAATGGTTGACCATTAAATGTTCCATCCCAGCCATTGCTTTTTGAATTAAAAACGGTAATTAATTTTCCATAACGATCAAAAATGTGAACGATGAAATCATCTTCTAAAACAGAATTTTTAATAAACCAAGTTTCATTATATCCGTCACCATTTGGCGTAAAGAATTTTGGATAATATAAAAGCCAAACCGATTCCGTTAGAGTTCCACAGCCAATTGTATCTTCAACATATACAGTATATAGACCAGGCAATAAGTTAGTAAAAGTATTTTCAGTTTGATAATTTATACCATCAATAGAATAGGAATGATAGCCATTGTTATTAGAATTCACCGTTATAGAATTCTGATTTTCTGTCCAATCAACGGTAGTAATCGATTCAATTACCGGAGGTTCTGATATTGAAATTGTAATTTCTTTAGTATCATCGCAAACCAAAGTTGAATTGCTATAACTTGTGCTTGCTGTAACAGAAATATTTGAAATTCCAATTGTTGAAGTTGAAAATGAATTTCCAATTGATCCATCAGACCATTGATAAACCGTGTTAGGTGATGGATTACTGATTGTGATGGTAAAAGGCAATTCGTCACAAAATAAATAATTTGAATTTAATCCGATAGATGGAATTTGTCCAACAAAAACATCAAATGGTTTAATTTCATAACAGGAGGGAAGCAAATTGAGAATTATTCTTGTATAAATGGTTTGCAGATTTGAAACCGGATTGAAATTGCTTGGATTTGTTATTGCATTGGTATTTTGTTGGGCATCTAGTAAAGTGGTATGAAATGTTACCGTGTAGTCATCCAAGTCATCCGGATTTATCATTGTTGCAATTTGATTAGATAAATTAAAGCGTTCATTATTACTAATCAAAGGAACACAAACTGTCATATCATTAGGGTCAAGACTATTGATTATAGATTTTAAAGTATTTAAGTCAAACACTTGCGTCTTAATATTTCCACACACATCTTCAATCTGAACTGTGTATAAACCCAATGGCAAATTGTAAAAAATAGGTGAAGTTCCATTATCAATATTAATTATCGCACCATCTTTTAGAATTAATTTATATTGAATTGGTGCTTGTCCGATTGCATTAATAATAACATCTAATGTGCCGTTGTCTGTGCACGGAGAGCGGTTAATGTCTATAATTTCTATTGCACCACTGTAAACAAAACTTGGACTCAAGATTTCTACACAAACCTTATTTGCTTGTGTTTGAGCTGTAATTTCATTTCCGTTTTTATAGGAATCAAATTTTCTTACAATTCGGAATTCTCCGTTATAAACAAAATTAAAATTAGTGTTATTGTTTATTAATACAATTGAATTTGTTGTGTTTGGCTGACTACCGGGAGTATATATTTCATTTGTCTCGGGATGTCCCCAACTATCAGTTTCCGGATCAATTAATTTTTGAAGCCAAAACGATTGACCGGTTGTTCCATTACTAAGAAAATTTAAATTTACATCAAATGAACCACAATTATAAATTGGATTAAAAGTAGTGTCGGTTATAACATATTCATTCAAATTAACGGTCATAGAATTGAAAAAACCGCATTCGTCGTTAACTTCAAATGTATATTCTCCGGGTGGTAAATTATTCATAAAAAACACACCATCATTTGCAGTAATAAACTCTGTTGCATCAAAAGGAATACTTTGTGCAAATGAGTTTGGGGCTGATGTGATAAGTATGTTTGTAATACTTGCATTATTACTGTCTATTCGAATGGATGTTTTACCAATTTCGCATCCAACGCGTTCAGTGTGTTCTAAACCTTGGTTTTCATAAACAGGTACTTCAATATCTTTAAGCTCATACGAAATACTACATTCATCAATAATGGTAATATCATAAAACCCAATGGGAACAGGATCTAATCGAATAACACCATTTACTATTTGATCTGTAATATCATGCGGAAGCGGAAATGGATAATCTGATGGTGCTACATCGACTGTTGCTCCTGTGATTTCATTTATAGGAATAGCAATTCTAATAAATCCATTATTTTCATAACACCCATTGTTTCCTGTTGTTATGTTTGGAACAATTATATTTGGAATGATTGAAAAGTTTATGTTTTGACTTCTTCCACAAAAATCTGAAATTGTAAAACTATAATTTCCTAGCGGAACCAAATTAGTAGTATCTCCAAAAACAATAGTATCTGAATTAAAAGGACCCGGATAGTCTGTATTAAAATTCCCGGGTATAAAACCCGAGGGAACTGACGTAAAATTTAATTGAAAAGGAGGAGTTAAATTGGCAGTATTTATCGTAAAATAGTTATTGTCGCAAGGTAGTCTGTTTAATGTAACTGAGGCAGAACTGGTTAAATTAGCCGTAAAATTTTGAATAAAAGTGGAACCACAATTATCCGTGATTTCCATACTATATGAAAAATTAGTTGAATTATAGTTGGAAAATGTTTCACTGATAGACGATTGTGAAAGATCTCCAGAAAGAATAGTTCTGTTGATGGTATAACTAGGTGATCCATCCGGTGGAAAAACGGTGTAAGTAACTTGTAACGGATAGGCAATTGAAGTTCCAACATCAGGTAAAATTGAATTTGTAATCACGGTTAAATTACATGAAGGAGGATTGGTATTACTTAAAACCGGATTGCCTATTGTCAAACCCGATGGAGAATAGGTTACTGTAAATGTGGTTACAATTCCAATACCACACACATCAAAAACGCGAATAGTATACGTGCCTTCAGGTAAGTTAGAAAAAATATTGGAAGTTTGAGGTGCAATTAAAACCGGCCCGGCAGTAATTTCAAAGCTTGAAGCTGTTCCGGAATTTATGTTTACAGTTACATTACTCACGTCGCTACACGATTGATTTAGATAACCAACAGAATAAGTAAGTTGTACAAAAGTGTTTGTAATAGTAATTGTATTTTGTTGTGTTGTGGTTTGATTACCTATAGTTTCTGTAGCTACAACCAAATACTCACCAGCAACGAGACCATTAATCAAAGGAACTGTTGGCGTGGCATAAGGAACTGAAGTTGTTGGCAATTTAAACACAACAAAAGTGATAGTTCCGGCAGAATCGGGGTTAGAAATTAAAAATTCAATTGAACCATTACCGGGACAATTTTCATTAGTGCCAACTAAATCAAGTTCAAAAGCAGAAATGAAATGAACGCTTAATAAAAACAATAGTGATATAAATATTTTTAAAATGTTCATTTTCTGTGGTTTAATAATTCTGTAGTGCTTGTACTTGTTTTAGAAAAAAAATCTTAAAAAAAGAAGAAAAACGAAATTTAAATTTATTTTATAATGAATCAGTTAATATAAATTCTTTTCATAAAGATAATCAACAATCAAACCAGATAATTTTAAATAAATATTAATTTTCAACAAATTTCAGTAAAGAGTACTTTATGAGGATATTAATATATAAAAATACTGATTTTTTAACTAGATATTGTTCTTCAGTTCATAAAAGAGTTAATTATTTTTCATAAAAAAAACCGACTAGTTTCCTAATCGGTTTTTGGCGGAGAAAGAGGGATTTGTATTTCCTTTAACTTTCCTTTATTTATAAGCAATTCTGCTGATTAAAAATTCTAGGGTCTCGATTTTGAACCTCAAAAAAACAAACTTTTTGACAAATCTTATTACACAAATATAGGAAATATTTGTTAGATAGATGTTCAAAATCTATACAAGTTATATGCTAATTAACCAATAATCAATGGTTCTACCTGGTCATATTTTAAACCAGTATATTGACAGAACTCTTCTATGCTCACGAACTCATTATTAAGTTTAGAGAGGTCTTTTCTGATCTTTAGGTGCAGTCTAATACTCTGCCGGTAGGACTTGCCTGTAATGCGTTGTATGTCCTTCGGGTAGATGCATATGCGTTTTGCTTCATTTTTCATACATTATCCTTGGTTTTGACTTGGCTATGATTAGTCTTTGGGTTAGTCTTACTGTTTTTGTTCAGAATTTAAAGTTAGTAAAATTCTATTTAAGATTTGCTGCTGCAATTTACTTAACTATTTACTGTTTTTTGAGTGACATTTTTACCACTAGGTGACATTTATACCATTGGGTGCCATATGGTACAGTGCGATAGCTTGACTTTTTGGTTTAAGTGTAATCTTTGTATCGAAATCAATCAAGAGGGTTGCAACCAGGTTTGGATTGAGGGTGTGTGAAAATGATTTATGAACTAAAATTTTTTGAGTTATGGCTAGACAGAAAGGCATAATTAAGTTGAGAGGTACTATCGGGGATATTACCTTTTATAAGACTCAGGACGGGCACTTGGCGAAAGAAAAGAGTGCTATTGAAGCAAGTAGAATCAAGAGTGATCCTGCGTTTCAAAGAACGCGAGAGAATGGAGCGGAGTTTGGTAGAGCGGGTGCTGCAGGAAAGATTTTGAGAACTTCTTTGAGAGCATTGCTTTTGAATTCTGCGGATAGCAGAATGGTGAGTCGATTGACGCAACGAATGATGAAGGTGATTCAGGCGGATGCGGTGAACGAAAGAGGTTTGCGAAATGTGATTGATGGTGAAGCGGAGTTGCTTACCGGGTTTGAGTTTAACATTCGTGGTAAGCTTGGAACAAGTTTGTATGCTCCATTTACAACCAATATTGATCGTGCGGCGGGAGAATTGACAGTAGATCTTCCTCCTTTTGTGCCAGCGAATATGATTGCCGCTCCTTCCGGGACGACACATTTTAAGATTATTTCTGCAGGTGCAGAAGTTGATTTTGAAGAAGAGACATTTGTGGTGAGTAATTCTGAAACGGCTATTTTACCATGGAATGCTGCTCCGACGGTTGCTATTAATCAGTTGAATGCGGTTACTGCTGCCAGTACTAAACCCTTGTTTTTGGCTGTTGGTTTGGAGTTTTATCAAGAGGTGAATGGTCAAATGTATCCGTTGAAAAATGGAGCGTTTAACCCTCTTGCTATAGTGCAAGTAAGTGGTCTGTAATCGGAAGTTAGTCTTAAAAAATCAGACAACTAAAGTATGGTTTTAGTACTAACAAGAACTTATTTCCCTGATGGAACCAACGGGAAACTCGAATGTGAGGGCAAATTGATTTGTAATACGATTAAATTGCCTTGGAGGAACAACGAAAAGAGAGTTTCCTGTATTCCGGAGGGGGAATATTTTATTGAGAAACGATACAGTGTGAAATTCAAATGGCATTTGCATGTTTTGGATGTTCCGGAAAGGAGTTTTATTTTGTTTCATTCTGCTAATGATGCACAAAAGGAATTGAATGGCTGTATTGCACCGGTAACGAAGTTATCGGGTCCGGGTTTAGGACTTTTATCGCGACAAGCTTTTGATAAATTAAAAGAATTGGTTTATAAAGCTTTGGAAAATAAAGAGTCTGTTTTATTACTTGTACAATCTGCCTGATTTATTCAGGTTTAAATTTTTGAGATTATGAATGTAGTTACGCGAGCGAAAGCTCCAACCCCTAAATTCTTTAAGGTTTTGCGGACTATTGGCCTAACATTGTTAGGGATTAGTGGTTCTATTATAGCTGCTCCCGTTGCTTTACCTGCAGCTATTGTAACTGTAGCCGGTTATGTTGCGGTAGCTGGTGGCGTTTTGTCTGCAGTTAGTCAAATTACGGTTGATGATGCTGCTAAAAAGGAAGCTGAAGAAGCTTCGGATGAACATGCGGATGAACCAGATGGCTAATTTTGACAGTACGCTATCTCTTAAGATGGGTACGATTGGAGGAACTTTGTTGAGTATGGTTCCGAATATTGACTCGGTGGATATTTACCGAACCGTAATTTTAGCCGTAGTAGGAGCAACAGCCAGCTTTTTTGTTACTTTGTTATTGAAATGGCTGACAAAATCTAAAGAAAAGTGAATTTTATGTTTTAGTTGAGATACTGAAACAAGTTCAGTAAAAATTCGGTTTTGATTGGTAACCTTTTCCGAATTACAAGAAAGCCTGATCGCGAGACCAGGCTTTTTTTTGTTTATTTAGTAAAAATTATATTTCGATGTTATTTCTCCAATTATCTACTATGAACTGGAATTTATTTTGGCCAGCTGGAACTCTTGCCGCTCTGCTTGGTGAAACTAATTGAATTTTATTTTGAATCAAATTAACTTCTTTAACCCAATTTAATAATTTTTTGCCTTTACCCCAAGTAGTGTAGATTTTCACATCCGGATTGTTATTAATAATTTCTTGTATACTATTTGTATTATATACTCTAGCAACACGTTTGTTAATAATTTTTGAATCAGAATAACCATTTCCAGTAATGTCGTCAGGGTTTATTTCTAATTCATTAAATTCAACCTTAGAAATCATATCCATGCACGCAATGCCATGTAGTATTAATTCTTTTTTAAATTTACCAAAGTCATTATCTAATAAATATCTAAAATTAACATCAAAAATTTCAGATAATACATCCCATGTATAATTAGATTGACGAGCATAAAAATATCGAACATTCTGACCACCGTGTGGATTAAAAGTGCCTAAAAACAAATATTTTAAATTCCAATTAGGATAAAAAATATCGTCATTTACTAATTGATGTTCTACAATCATATTTATAAAATTTATGGGTTAATAATTAAGTTAAAAATTAGACTTCACCACCAAATGTAATTTTACTGAACCATTCTAAAACTGGGGCTTCATTTCTCATATTGAGCTGAAAGTCAAAGTTTTCAATATATTCTGCTTGGTTGTTATATTCGTAATGCAAATTTAAACTACCGTGTGTGATATATTTTTTTCCGTCGACGAAACTTCTTAAGATATAAAACCATGATTCAGTTAGTAAAATATAGATTTTAGTATCGTTGTCCTCTATGATTTCATATAACTTTTCATAGTCCAAAACAATTAAAAATTTTCGATTGAGTAGCTGAATTTCAAAACAGCAGATGGTTTCAATGCCACCATTAATTATTTGCTTTTCAATGAAAACTATTCTCTGGTGTGTTAGTTTATTGGTAGAATTGATAATTTTTCTATTCTTTCCTTCATAACTTGTATTAAATTCACCGTGTTGATTGGCCGGTTTATGAATTATAATAAGGTTTATCATTTGTGATTGTTTATATTTTATAAAAACTAAAGTTATATTTTGTAGGAATTAATTTATGTGAGAATATTAAATATAAAAGCTTTATTTTGAAGAAAAAAAACATTATTTAATTATTTTAAAAAAAATGCAGTATGTTAAAAACATCATAAAAAAAGCCTAGTCGCGATAGACTAGGCTTTATGTGTAAAAAAATGTTGCAGGTTGTCCGTTCGATTGAGCGGAAAAATAATATGTAATTAAATCTCTCTAAAATCTCCAATTATTAAATTAAATATAGTTGGCCTGACAAAAATCTTCTCAATCATTCCTTTATTAGTTAGAATCTTTTTGTTTTTGTGGAGAAAATAATAATCGTTTTCCACTAGCTTTCCATTATTTAAAACATAGTCATTTGTTGAAACATCAAAGTGATTTCGCTGTAAAATGGTTAAAGTTTTTCCATCCTCCAATACGTATTTGAATTCCGCTAAAGTTCTAATAATTCTACTATCCTTAACGACTAAAGTTGATCTGGTGTCTTTAAGTTTGTAATAACCATCTTTGATATTTTTATTATTTAAAGTAATTAATATATTATTGTTAACTAAGTTTGGTAGGGGCTTATCGGTATAGACCTCTACTTTTGATCCATCTTCTAAGACATATTCTTTCTTTTGTTCTATCGTTGTATGCTTTTCAATTAAGCTGTTTAGGTATTTAACAACATCTAAATCCGGAACAAAATTTTCATTCGCAAGTGCAAAAAATTCATTTTGTGTTCCATCTAATTTAAGAATAATAACACCTTTATCAATAAAAATTTCATTACATAAAATTTTATCCGTTCCTCTGTCAATAAGTAAAGACTTTGCTTCCGGAAAATATTCCCACTTTCCTATTTCAGCTTTTCCATTTTTTGATAAAATCAAATCATGATTTTTTTTGAAAATTAGTTTTTGAACTTCATTGTTGTCATCAACTAATGCCCAAGGTTTGTCAATCAAAATAGAGGTTTTTGTCAATGATTGATTGAACCTGTTTAAATCTGTAGAAATCTTGGCTAAATATTCTTTAATCATATAAGATAATTAGATCAACAAATATAAATAAAGAAAATGAGCATTTTTTTATTCAACAGTTACTTTTACGGAGAAATCGAATGTCATATTATGGCAAGATGGGCAATAGTTTGCGGTTGGGTTTAGGATGAAATTGCCGTATTTGTATTTGTCTAGATATTCCGGATGTGCTGATTGCAGTTCGGTATTTGTGTATAGTTTGTATTTGGTTGGGTCGAATACTTTGTAGTTGATGGTTTCCAGTGCTCCGGTTTTAGTATTTATTGCCGGTCCTAAACATACATTTTGGAATTTAAGACGGCCTCCTCCAAATTTGAATCGTTTGGAGTAGCTGCAGCTGTTGCAAGTGCCGATCATTTCGTGTTCCATGTAGTCGGGTTTACTTTATTTGGGGACTATTGACTTTTCAAATTTAGATTTTAAGACCTTTAGAAGTTAAAAAAGTTTTCACTTATTATGAACAAAAATTAAATTTTAGGTAAAAAAAACAAAAGCCTGGCGTACGTCAGGCTTTCTACTTTTTATGATTTTTTGCAGTAGCGGTGCACTATCACCCTCCTTAAATCGTTGATTAGCGTGAGGTTTTCTTGAAATTGCTTTTCTTTTTGTTCTAATAACTTGAGAGCTGCTACGTTTTTTTTATGTTGTTCGAAATCAAACATCATTTCACCTGCTTTGCTGTTGATGGTTTTTGCAAAATCATTGATTCTGATGTATGGGATTACGGACCCGATTAGGTATTGATGCCAAAATTTTACTCTCCATAAGCTATTGCAGATGGATTCCATGTGTTCGCGGTCTTCTGTGCATTGGAAAATGATTACAAAGCAATTTGGACAGGGCTCATTCAAAGGCTTACCTGTGTTTAGCCCTTTGTTAAGGATGAAGAAATGCGGGTTTGTGTAATTGGTTCCGCTTTGGTGGTGTTTCATTTTAAAATTTATCATATCGTGGCGTTTAAAGGATTTCTGAACTGGACACACTTTTCCATTAAAATTTTTTGAAAAGAAAAAAAAGGAAAAAAAAGAAAGCACTCTCGTCAAGTGGAGGGTTTCAAAAAAGCAAGTTTTTTTTAAAAAATACTACCACCCCGACGCGTCCTATGAAAACTGTAATTGCACAATACGTCATACGAAGAAGTAGGGGTGGTGGAGATTTTTTAAAAAACCCGGAGGGCTTGAACTTGCTTTTTTGTAAACCCGGAACTTAACTTTGCTCTCTTTTTTTTTATTTTTTTTTGTTTGGTGATGGGTAAAGGGTAATGGGTAATGGGTAATGGGTAATGGGTAATGGGTAATGGGTGATGGGTGATGGGTGATGGGTGATGGGTGATGGGTAATTGGTATTTGGTAATTGGTAATTGGTAATGGGTAGTGAGGTTTTCGGTCTTTCTTGTTCGGAGTTGGGGTCGTCGTGCAAGGGTTTCAAATTTTGGGACTGGATGAAAAATCCAAAAAACAATAGCAACGCTTTTCATCCAGAACCGAAATTTGAAACTCTTGCTGCAGGGTTTGATTTTTGAGGGTGCCAGGAAAGGTTTAAAAGTTTATGAGTTTAAGGGTTTAAAAGGTGTTGTGAAAAGGGATTTGCACCTTCAAAAAACAATGCAACTACTACCTAGTGGGGTGGCAGAAGCGGGAGCAAGGGTATGGTTTTTTGTTTTGCTTGTGCCATTTTTGAATTGATAACAGATTTTGTGGGAAAACGGAAAACCATACTCTTGCGGGGGATTTTTGATTTTTTGGGGTGCTACGAAAAAGTTTAAAAGTTTATGGGTTTAAAAGTTTAAAAGTTGTTGGTTGCAGCATTAGCACCTTAAAAAAACAATGCAAGTACTACCGCTTTTTTTAAGTGTTTAGGAAGAATTTGTTTCGGAGTAAGAGCAAGGGTATAGTTTTTATTTGCTTGGCACGGATTTTCTGATTGCTTTTAAGGATTGCTGATGCCGGGAAAGGGTTTAAAAGTTTAAAGGTTTAGAAGTTTGAAAGTTGATTAACGCAGTGTGGCATCGGCAAGACTAAAAGCAATAAACACTACTTCTTTGAGCAAATAAAAACTATACTCTTGCGGGATGGTTTATATTTTGAGGGTGCTTGGGGATGGTTTAAAAGTTTATGGGTTTAAGGGTTTAAAAGGTGTTGTGGAAAGGGATTAGCACCTTCAAAATATAGTGCAAATACTACCGATTTAAGCGGTTTGCTGATAAAGACCATTGACAAAACGTTGGACGAAGTGAGGCTTTTAAGCAAAGGATAAATGTTCTTATGAAAACACGAAGTAAGGCCCGCGAAGCCACGTGTTTTTTGAAGCTGGGTGGTGCGAGGAAAGCGAAAAAAATGTGTGGCTGGAGCGGGGCTTTTGAGCGTTGGCCGAGCGGCTTTTTTACATAATGTTATTATAGTCTCTCCGAGCTATAATGCCACATTATGTAAAGAAGCTTTGGGAAAAGTTTTTGTTGCCTTGCCCCAATTTTTATTCAGAGCACAATTTTTCTGGGCATACAAAAACTTTTTGGAGCGATGGCAAGCGGTGGTGAACGGAGGACTAAAACATTAAACCGGGCACAGAAGTGTTCTTTTAGTTTTTTAGTTTTTTAGTTTTTTTGATATTATCCATTCAAAAAAGTTTAATGATTTCATTATGTTATGATTTCCATTTTCAATTTGATAGTTATATTTAATAAAATACAATATAAAATTGTATTGAATATTTGATGCGAAGTCAGAGACATTCCGAGTGTAGAGGGTTATAGTACAACCCGATGGGATTCAGGAGGCAGCGTTGTGAAAGATCAGTTCTTCATGATTACTACTTGCATCATCAACAATTAATTCACCAAGTTCGATTGATTTAACTTTCACACCAAGAATTTCAAGTTCTTGTTTTATCACTTTTAAACAGCGACTACAGACCATGTTTTTTATATGAAGTTTCATGATTTTTTATTTTTAAATTGATTTTGCAATTTTATCCATTATGGAAAGATCAGTGCCAAACTTGCAAATGGCATCGCAATTATCTCTTAATTCTGAAAAGAATATGTATTTGATTAAGGTTATTCATTTTCCATTTGTAACTTGGTTATCCAATCTATGATTTCTGTTTTCTGTTTTTGTGTAAGAACTGCATCTTTGTGGATTAATGTATATGATATAAGCGGCATTTTATCGTCCTCAATTTGACTAACAATGGATTTTAACTTACTTTTTTTTCTTCTATTAGAATAAGTATTCCAATCACTAAAATTTAATTCTGCTTTGCCTTCTTCAATATGACTTTCTAAAATCCAAGCAACTGGTTGCACTTTATTGTACCACGGATAATAGGTGTTATTACTGTGACAGTCGTAACAAGACGTTTGTAATGTATTTTTAATACTATTAGGCACATTGTTAACTATCATAAAATCAGTATTGGGTACAATTTCACTTAGATTGCGTTTTGTGGGAATGAATTGAATTCCCACAAACACAATCAGTAAAATCAATAAGATGATTTTAGAAATTTTCATTTAGTTGATTTGCTTTTTTACACTTCCACATTTTAGCATTTTTGAACCAAAATAGGGGTTTTTAATTTCTTTAACTTCACTTAACCAATTTGCTCCTTTATTGTTATTAGCCATAGGGCAATAGACTTGATAAATTACTTTGTCTGTTCCAAGAAGTGCTACTAAATCAGTCATATCAGTGCTTAATGCTTCAAAATGTTCTCTTTGATGATCAATTGGGCTTTTTACGATATGTTCTGCATGTTCTTTAGCACTTTCTGCAATTTCCATATACTTTGTATGTGTATCTCCAGTTAATTTTGACATATCAAATTTTTCAATAGCAGCTATAAGAGAATTACCACCTTCTGCAGCTTTTTCTTTACCGTCTGCTACTAAACCATTTTTGATTTCGAAATAAGCATCTAAAATTGCTGCTGTTTCAGGGTTTTTTGCGCTGTTTTGGTTAATTTCTCTTTCGGTAGATTCTGTACCTGCGGCATGTTCATGTCCTTCATGCGATTCCGTTTGCATTCCTTCGTTAGGCATTGTTCCTTCTTCTTGTTCTTTGTTGTCTTTACAAGAGATTGTTACGCTTAATAACGCTACTGCTAAAATTCCGATTACTTTTTTCATGATTTAAAAATTTATTAATTTATTTAATTGTTTCTTTAACTTCTCCACATTTTATCATTGAAGCTCCAAAATATGGGTTAACTACTTTATTCTCTTTACTTAACCAATTGGCACCTTTATCACTATTTGCCATAGGACAAAACTGAACGTATGCACTCTCATTTAAAGGATTAAAAGCTTTTGTCATGGCTATCATTACATTTGATATTGGTTCAAAAGACATTCTTAATTCTTTAATGTTTTTAATATGTGAAGCATGAAGTGTCTGCTTTTTCAGCTCTGTTTGATAATTCATCCATACTTTATGAGATTCTCCTTTAAATACGCTCATGTTTATTTTATTGAAAGATTTTTCAAATGCTAACAAGGCTTTTTTAGCCGAATTAAAATCATCTTTTGTTAAGGCATCTTTAAATTCAAAATATTCTTTGTATAAGGGTTGTAAACTCTTTTTAGCTTCAGAACTTATCGTTGTTTTTTCTGCTTTTAATACTACTTTTTTATCTTCATTCATAGGCATAGAAGAATCTCCATGATTGTGACCTGTATTTGCTTTGCCACCTTCCAAATTCATCATGCTTGGTTTTCCTGCTAATTGTGCAGCTGCATCCACATTAAAAGTACCATTTGCAACAATTTCTTCACCAACTTCTAAACCTTTTTCAATTATATAATCATTCCCCAAAAGTGGTCCTAATGTAACTTCGCGTAATTTGAAAGTTATTCCTTTATCTGTTTCATTTTTAATGTACACGATAGAGCGTTTTCCAGTCCACATCACTGCCGATTTAGGAACACTTAATGTTGATTTATTGCTTGTAATTTTAGTTTTTAAAGTACCTGTAGTAAACATTTCAGGTTTGAATTTTAATCCAGAATTAGCTACTTCAACTCTTGCTTTTGCAATTCGAGTCATTGGGTTTATAAATGGGTCAATAAATGCAATAGTTCCTGAAAATGTTTCTCCTGGAAAAGATGCCACTGTATAATTTATTTTATCTCCTTTTTTAACCCAACTCATATCCGATTCGTAAATTTCAAAAAGTACCCAAACGGTTGATAAATCTGCAACATCATAGAGGGTTTGTCCTTTTTGCAGATAATCTCCTAGTTCTACATTTTTTTTAATGATATAGCCTGAAACATCCGCATAAACAGGAAACTTATCTTGTGTTTTACCTGAAGAAATAATACTGTTAATAGTAGCATCTGAAACTTTCCAGTTTTTTAATTTCATTTTTACCGATTCAAATAATTCAGGTTGAATGTCTTTTACAGTATATGCTTCAATTAATTCTTGTTGTGTGCTGGCTAATTCAGGAGAATACACATAAGCAACCACTTGACCTTTTTTTACATATTCGCCCACAAACGAAACTTGAATTTTTTCGATTCGACCTGGTATATGTGATGATTGGCTATAAACGGTTCTTTCATTAACTTCAACTTTTCCATTAAGTGAAATTTCTTTAACACCATCGGTATTTCCTACTTTGTAAGTAGAGATTCCAGCAATAATCATGGCCGATTCCGACATGCTAATTGCATCAGGATCTATATCTTCATCTCCTGCTTCCAAAGGGATTAAATCCATTCCACATATAGGACAATCACCTGGTTCTGGCTGTCTAATTTGTGGATGCATAGAACAGGTCCATGTTTCTGCTTTTGATGAAGCATCTGTTTTATTTTCATCTTTTTCTTCAGAGCTTCCACCAAATAACAAAGCTCCTAATAGTAGCCCAACTAATAAGGTTATTGCTAATAAGATTTTTGTTTTTTTATCTATGTTCATGATTAAAATTGTTTTGCGGTTAAATAATCTAATTCTGCTAATTTTACATGAAAAGTACTTATACTTGACAATTGCAATTTTTGATATTTTAAAAGCTCTTGTTGCATACGTAATACTTCTTCAAAATCTTTATTGGCGTTACTGTAGTAGGCAAATAATAGACTTAAACTTTTGGATAGTGTTATTACTTGTCCTTCATATAATTTTAACAAATCTCTTTCTTTTTGCAATTCAAAAACAAGTTTGTAATAGGTTCCGTTCAATTTGTTTTCATAAGCTTCTTTTTGAAAAGAATAATTTTCCTGCATTAATTTTGCTTCGGTAACTGCTGCGTCGTATTTTTTTCTAAAAATGGGCAAACTAACTGTAACCATAGGCATGATAACATCTTTACCCGAATCTGGAAAATTATTCATTCCGTTACCTACAAAAACATAATCTAAACCAATACCTAATTTTGGCAAACCTTGCTTTCTGGCTGCTTCAATTGTAGCTTCCGAAGCTTGCTTTTTTAATTCAAGTTCTTGTAGTATAGGGTTAGTAGCTATTGAATCTTTACGATATTCTATGGGTAATTCTATTGTTTCTATTTTTTTAGAAACAACAATTTTTTCATCATACTTTCTATTTAGAATACTGTTGAACCAAGATGTTAATGCGGGTTCTTTTTTATTTAAAATTTCTAAATTAGTTTGAGCATCTTTTATCATAATATCCACACGTAGAACATCTACTAAACTTCCTTTAGCATTTTGAAATTTTGTATTGGCTATGTTTTTGTATGATTCTAGAATTTTGATGTTTTCTTGTTCAATTTCTTTTAAACCGTGCAATTCATATAATGGATAATATACAGCGGCTACTTGTGAAAACAATTGGTTTTTAGCATTTAAGAATGCTTGATATTTACTTTCTGCAAGTAAAGTTGCTGCATTTTTTTGTGCTTTTAAAGTACCAAACCAAGGAAACATTTGCGAAAGAGATAATCGAACATTTTGCGGTCCAAGTCTTGTTTCTACGGGTGAGATAAAATACCCCATTGAAAGATTAGGATCGGGCAAAGAGCTAACTTGTGGTATTTTTTGCATGGCTGCTTCAAACTCTTTATACTTTGCTTTTAATTCTGGATTATTTTCCGCAGCAATAGTATAATAATCGTTTAAAGATTGTCCTTTAGCATTATAAGCAAAAAATAAAATGAATATAATTATTAGTTTACGCATTTCTCTTTTCTTTATTTTTAATTACTGTTTCTCTCCAAAATGCTTGTAATACTGGTACTACAAACATGGTCATAATTTGAATGGTCATACCTCCAAAGGTTGGAATTGCCATTGGAATCATAATATCTGAGCCTTTTCCTGTTGAGGTTAAAACTGGTAGCAAGGCAATGATTGTTGTAGCCGTTGTCATCACAGCAGGTCTAACTCTCATTTTACCGGCTTCTACTACAGCGTCCCGAACTTCAGACACTGTTTGCGGATCTTTTTCTTCAAAAACTTGGTGGATATAAGAACCCATGATTACTCCATCATCTGTTGCTATTCCAAATAAGGCTATGAAACCTACCCAAACAGCTACACTTAGATTTATGGGATGCATCTGGAATAAATTCCGCATGTTTACACCAGCAACGTCAAAATTCATAAACCAATCTTGTCCATATAACCAGAGCATAATAAATCCTCCTGCAAATGCAACAAATACTCCAGAGAAATGGATTGACGATGCAATAACAGTCTTGAATTGAAAATAAAGTAACAAAAAGATAACGATTAAACAAATAGGAATTACAATTGAAAGTCTTTTCATTGCTCTTATTTGATTTTCATAACTTCCTGAAAATTTATAATTTACACCTTGAGGCACTACCAATTCGCCTGAATCAATTTTAGCTTGAATTGCTTTTTGAGCATCATTTACTACATCAACTTCGGCATAGCCATCATTTTTATCGAATAATACAAAACCAACCAGAAAAGTATCTTCACTTTTAATGGCTTGAGGTCCTTTTTTGTATTCAAACTGAACTAATTGACCTAACGGAATCTGTGCGCCAGTAGGAGTAGCTATTAATATTTTTCCTAATGCTTCAGGGCTATCTCTTAATTCTCTAGGATAGCGAACTCTTATAGGATAGCGTTCTCTTCCTTCAACAGTTGAAGAAATTTTCATTCCTCCAATTGCTGTTTCAATAGCTTGTTGAACATCTTCTATATTTAAGCCAAATCGAGCAATTTTTTCTCTATCAATATTTAAATGTAAATAAGGTTTTCCTACGATTCTATCGGCAAAAACAGCTTCGCTTTTTACAGAAGGAACTTCTTTAATAATGGCTTCTAATTCTAATCCAAATTCTTCAATAGTTTTTAAATCGGGTCCAAAAACTTTTATTCCCATAGGTGCTCTCATTCCTGTTTGAAGCATAACCAAACGTGTTTCGATAGGTTGTAATTTGGGAGCAGATGTAACACCTGGTATTTTAGAAGCTTTTACAATTTCATTCCAGATATCATCGGGTGATTGAATTATATCGCGCCAATTTCTATAGAAAGAACCATCTTCGTCATGTATTAAATTTTTTACAGTAATTGCCTGTTTTAGTGCTTCATCATGTGAAAGTGTATCACCAGATTTTGTAATGTAACGACCTTTATTATCGGTTTTAAACCGCATTCGATGTCCGTTAGCATCCAAAATATATTCTGGCTTATAATTGATAACGTTTTCATACATTGAAATTGGAGCAGGGTCTAAAGCACTTTCTACACGTCCTAATTTCCCAACTGCCATATCAACTTCGGGAATGTGGTTTAGAATCATATCGAGTTGTCCAACTACTTTTCTGTTTTGTTCTACACCAGCATGAGGCATAGATGTTGGCATTAGCAAATAGCTTCCTTCATTAAGCGTTGGCATAAACTCGGAACCAATACCCGGAAAAGTGTGAGCAGGAACTGACCATACTTTTGAAGTTTTGATATTCCAACCAATTTTGTCAAATCCTTTTGCCACAAAACCAAAAGTACTTTCAAAACCAATCCAAACTAACACGCCAAAAAACAAAGTCACTATTGGTAACAACATGAATTTACCTTTATTTTCTAAACACCAACGTAATACTCTTTCATAAGAACTGACAATATATAAAAGAGCTCCTATTATTATTCCTAACAGAACAATTACAAATAGATAATTACCGATTACGCTTATTTGTGGCCCTAAAGGCATCCATTCTTGAGTTAAAAAGAAAGAAACAATAAATAAAACTACAATTAAATTGAAATGTTTTGTATAGGGTTGATATTTTTGAGGTATTTTGTGATTTAAGAGATCATATAATCCCATTAATGTTAAAGCTAAAGGAAGCCAAATTTTAAAATAAATACTCAATAATATACCTCCAGAAATAAATACATATCCCCAAAAACGTTTTACTCTTTTTTTGTCGTAGTCAATCCCAAAAATATAATGAGCTAAAGATGGAAGAATAATTAATCCTAAAACAAAAGCACCTAATAAAGCGAATGTTTTAGTAAATGCTAAAGGTCTGAATAGTTTTCCCTCAGCTGATTCCATAGCAAAAACTGGAATGAAACTAACAACTGTAGTTGCTAAAGCAGTTGTAATTGCAGAAACTACTTCTGTGCTTGCCTCGTAAATTACTTGCATTAATTTTGCACCTTTTGCTCCATGGTTTTCTGGCATTTCGAGATGTCGAATAATATTTTCAACAAAAACGACTCCTACATCTACCATCACTCCAATAGCGATTGCAATACCTGATAAAGCCACAACGTTTGCATCTACTCCAGCATATCGCATGACAATAAAAGTCATTAATACTCCAACAGGAAGTAAACTGGAAATAATTAAAGAGGCTCTTAAATTTAAAACTAAAAGTAAAACTACAATAATACTTATTAATACTTCATGCGAAAGAGCCATTTCTAAGGTTCCAATTGTTTCCTGAATTAATTCTGTTCGATCATAAAAAGGAACAATTGTTAATTGGCTTACAACACCATTAGCTAATGTTTTTTTAGGTAAACCTGGTGCAATTTCATTGATTTTAGATTTTACACCATTAATTACTTCTAATGGATTAGAGCCATATCGTGCAATAACAACACCACCTACGGCTTCAGCACCTCCTTTATCTAAAATTCCTCTTCTTGTTTCAGGTCCTAATGCAACTACACCTATATCTTTTATACGAATTGGAACATTGTCTTTAACTGCTACAACGGCCAATTCAATATCTTCTACTTTTTTTACATATCCAAGACCTCTAACCAAATATTCGGCTTGGTTGATTTCAATTGTTTTGGCACCAACATCTTTATTTGATTTTTGAACCGCAGTCATTACCTGCATCAAACTGATATTATACGCTTTTAATGCATCAGGATTAACGTCTATTTGGTACTCTTTTACAAAACCTCCGATAGATGCTACTTCTGAAACTCCTTGCACAGCATTTAATCCATATTTAATATAGAAATCTTGTGCTGTTCTAATTTCTTGTAAATCCCATCCACCTGTTGGATTTCCATCTTTATCTCTTCCTTCAACTGTGTACCAATACACTTGCCCTAATGCTGTTGCATCTGGACCAAGTGAAGGTTTTACATTTTCAGGTAATAAGCTATTAGGTAATGAGTTTAATTTTTCCAATATTCTGGATCTGGACCAGTAAAATTCAATATCATCATCGAAGATTATATATATACTTGAAAAGCCAAAAATAGAATTACTTCTAATAGATTTTACACCTGGAATACCTAATAAATAAGTAGTTAATGGATAAGAAATTTGGTCTTCAATATCTTGGGGTGATCTACCTGGCCATTGTGTAAAAACGATTTGTTGGTTTTCACCAATGTCTGGAATAGCATCAACTGCAACTGGATCAGAAGGGAGGAAAGGTATTTTCCAGTTAAAAGGTGCCGTGGAAATACCCCATAAAATTAGAACCATCAGAATAAGAACAGTTACTAATCTATTTTCTAGGAAATATTTAATTATTTTATTTAACATCTGAATATAAAATTTATAACCATAGAAATACTATTTACCAAATATTTTGGCAATCAAGTTTTCAATATTCCTCTAAAGTTTTTTTGCTCTAGAGGAATAGGTTAATTACAACTGATTAAAGCACAATTACTCACGATCATACTGACAACATCCTGGAAGGTTGTCGTAATCCTCATCTTTTGCTTTGGCAAGTTCTGAATCATATCCAGCTAAAGCAATACGCTTTGCTATTTCTTCTTTATTTGTTTTAGATTCATCGTATGTTACTGTTGCTATTTTAGTTTCTTTGTTCCATACTACTGTAGCAATATCTTTGATGTTTCCTGCTTTTTCTATCGTTTTTTTACACATTCCACAATTACCTGAAACTTTCACTTCCTCTGTTTTTGTGTTTTTTGTTTGTGCACTCATAGTGGTTGATAACAATACTGTGATTGCTATCATTATTTTTAATAATGATTTTTTCATTGTATATGATTTTAGTATTCAAAAAGGTTTTTTTTGAATAAATTTTTAAATAAATTTAAATTGAATAGCAGCTCTAATGAATTAAATAAGTATGTTAACATGACAATTTAATATTCAAAAACTGTTATAAAAAAATAGCAAATGCTATAAATTTGACATAAGTATGGCTGTCAAATTTTAAATTTAGCTTATTTTAGGAATAAGCCATATAGAAGCAAAACCATCTGAGGGTAAGTTTTCTGAATGGTAAAATTTTGATTTACTTGTAGAAAAATCAAAATTATTATTTGTGAATTCTATTTCATTATAGAAAAATAAGCTGAAACTAACAGAAGAAGTTGTTGTGCAATTTGAGTGTCCGCAACTTCCATTACATCCTTCATCATCCATGCTGTTGTCACAACAGCTTTTTTCTTTTGTATTAGAAGTAGAAACTTCTTTTTCACAAGATTGTTGATTGTCACTACCACATGCAAAAGAGCTGTTAGGAATAAAAAATATACCTAAAAGCAATATTATTATGATGTATGACTTTTTCATTTTTTGTTAAAAACGTATCAAAGTTAATCAAAACAAATTAAATATTTTAAAAAAAATGTTAAAAATCAAGCTCAAAACTTCATCCTTTGGATTCTTACTGCGTTTAATATTGCTAATAAAGCGACTCCAACATCAGCAAAAACGGCTTCCCACATCGTTGCTAAACCACCAGCTCCTAAAACTAAAACAACTGCCTTAACTGTAA
Source organism: Flavobacterium sp. T50_26 (assembly GCF_057652995.1). Classification (NCBI taxonomy): domain Bacteria; kingdom Pseudomonadati; phylum Bacteroidota; class Flavobacteriia; order Flavobacteriales; family Flavobacteriaceae; genus Flavobacterium; species Flavobacterium sp. T50_26. The sequence continues at coordinate 11,802 of NZ_JBYFCC010000006.1, read as the reverse complement.
AAGCTAAAGTGATATTTTGCCAAACAATTTTCTTGGTTTGTTTTCCAATATTTATTGCCATTGGAATTTTTGAAGGTTTATCGTCTTGAATTACTACATCAGCAGTTTCTATTGTTGCATCACTTCCTAAACCTCCCATTGCAATACCCACATTACTTAAAGCAACTACTGGAGCATCATTAACACCATCACCCACAAAAGCAACCGTTTCGTTTTTGGCTATAATTTCTTTGACTTTATTTACTTTATCTTCTGGTAATAAATCACCAAACGCATTTGTAATTCCTAATTTTTGAGCCACAAATTGTACCACATTATTTTTATCTCCACTTAACATAGTAGTTTTGATTCCTAATGCTTTTAATTTATCAATTGTTATTTGTGCATCTTCTTTTATACTATCTGCAATGGTAAGATAACCAACGAATTTTTTATCGTAAGCAACAGCAATTAGCGTATAGACAATACTTGATGGATCAATATCATATTTAATTGAAAATTTATCCATTAGTTTGAAATTACCAACTAATACTTCTTTTCCGTTTGCATTTGCTTTTAAACCGTGTCCTGCAATTTCTTCTACTTCCTTAAGACTGATTTTACTATCTATTTCTCCAACAAAATCATGTATTGCAGTTGCTACTGGATGCGTACTTTGACTTTCTAAAGCATTTACTAATTGAAGTATTTCATTTTGGTCAAAATCAGCTTTAAAAACGACTTCTTGTACTTTAAAAACACCTTCGGTCATTGTTCCTGTTTTGTCCATCACCACGTTTTGAATAGAAGCCATTACGTCTAAAAAATTACTTCCTTTAAAAAGTATTCCGTTTTTAGAAGCTGCACCTATTCCTCCAAAATATCCTAATGGAATACTTATCACTAATGCACAAGGACATGAAATTACCAAGAATATCAACGCTCTATACAACCAGTCGTTAAAAACATAATTTTCCACAAAAAGCATTGGCACTAAACATATTCCGATTGCTAAAAACACAACAATAGGTGTGTAGATTTTAGCAAATTTTCTGATAAACAATTCTGTTGGTGCTTTTTTAGAAGTTGCTTCTTGTACCATTTCAAGAATTTTAGATAATTTGCTATCTGTATAAGCAGTTGTAACTTTAACTTGCGAAACAGAATTCAAGTTTATCATTCCTGCTAAAACTGTTTCTCCTTTTATTTTTGAATCGGGTTTACTTTCTCCAGTAAGTGCTGCTGTATTGAAGGAAGCTTTATCTGATAGTAATTCTCCATCTAAACCTAATTTGTCTCCAGCTTTAAGTTGGATAATATCTCCAATTTTAGCCGTTGAAGCTTTGATTATTTTAGTTACATTATTTTCTATAATAGTAACTTCATCTGGTCGTTGGTCGAGTAAGGATTTTATGTTTCTTTTGGCTCTTTGTACTGCTAATGATTGAAAGATTTCTCCAATAGCATAAAATAGCATTACCGCTACACCTTCAGGATATTCACCAATAGCAAAAGCCCCTATAGTAGCAATAGACATTAGTAAAAATTCAGAGAATACATCACTTTTACGAATACTTTGTATGGCTTCTTTTATAACTGGGAGTCCGACTGGTATATAGGCTGCAACATACCAAACTATTCTAACCCAACCCACAAACCAAGATTGGGTAAAATAATTATCAAAACCAATGGCCAACAATAATAAGCCGAAACTTATTATTGCTGGTAAAAATAATTGGAAGGTAGATTTTTCTTTAGAAGTATGGTCATGATCATGTCCATCATCTTCTGCATGTTGCTCTTCTGCTTTATTAATTTTTTCTTCTATTCTACAGCATTCTGCATCGTCTTCTATTTGGTGTGATTTTTTATCTGTCATAGTAATCTAAGTGTTTACGTTTAATATTTTTTGAATGTCTTCAGGAATTTCCATTGCTCTTAATGGTGGAACATTTGCACCACCTGTATTTCCGACAGGAATGTGACCCACAAATGATTTTACACCACCTACTAGTAATCTTGGTATTTGACCAAAAATTTCTTTGGCATTTTTAATTTTAAATCCAAACTGTAACATTTTCCAATGGACAAATGTATGTTCATACGGATATTTTTGTCCGATTATGTGTGCTCTTTCTAAATGAAACCAAGACTTTTGTAAATTATTTTCCTTAAAATTATTTTTTGCTAATTCTAGTTCAGCATTATAAAAAGGTTTCAATTTTGTAGGCATATTGGTATTTACTTTCATCTCTATTTTTTGTTATAAATTATTAATGAACGTGTTCTCCACCACCTTTTGAAGTTGCTAATAAATAGAATGCTCCTTTTACAACTATTTTTGCATTTGTTTGAATTTCATCTACTAATTTAACTTCAGTATATCCTAAATCGGTTGTTCCAGGAACTACTTCAATTGCTTTAAAGTGTACTTCGTCGTGTTCTTTTTCGGTAGCTTCTTCGTCATGATTATGTGCTTCTCCTTCTTTATGAACGTGTGCTTCTTTTTTTGCTTTTGGAGTTTCTTCTGTATGTTCTTCTTGCATATAAATATAATATTTATCTCCGTTTCTTACAATTGCGTCTTTAGGTAATGCTTGAACCGTTTGATTTGTAATGTTAATATTAGCTGCCACATACATTCCAGAAATTAAATCTTTTGTGTCATTTTCATTAATCTTGGCATGTACTGCAACCGATTTACTTTCGTTTGAAAAGGATTTGTTAATACCAAATATCTTTCCTTTAATGACTTTATTCGATTGATTGGTTAGTACGAAATCAACTTCTTGACCAATAGAAATTTTACTCATGTCTTTTTCAAAAACGTTCAAATCGAGGTGCATTTGTGTGTTGTCAATTACTTCAAAAAGAGTAATTCCTGTGTCTGCAAAAGCTCCTTTTGTAATGCCTATTTTACCCACATAACCACTTATAGGAGCAATGATAGGAATGATAGAAGAGTTCCCTGATAGACTTACATTTAATGCTTGTAATTTGTTTTTGGCTGCTTGTGCTCTTGCTCTTTCAGTTGCCAATTTAGCTTTTACTTCTTGGAATACTTTGCGAGGATTTACATCTTCTTCACTCAAAGTTTTTTGACGATTGTATTCTAATTGTAAATATTCAATGTTTGCTACAGCAGCATTGTAATCTTCTTGCATTTCTGCCACTTGAAGGTTTTGAAGTGTAGCCAAAGTTTTTCCTTTTGCTACATAAGTACCTTCTAATACAAAGATGTCTTTTACCACTCCACCAATTAAGGTTGAAACATCTGCTCGGTTTTGAGGTGGAACAGTTGTGTAACCATTGGCTTTGATGATTGTATTGAGGTTTTTCATTTCAATACTACCCATTTCAATGCCCACGGTTTCGAATTGAGCTGTTGTTAATGCAACTTCTGTTTCCGATTTTTCTTCTTCATGTTCTTCTTCTGTTTTCTTTTCTCCACATGAGTTTAGAATCAAAAGGAAAGAAGAAAGAAGAAATATTTTAAAAATTGAACCTATTTTATAATTTGGTTTTAAAGATATATTGATCATTGTCGTGAGTATTAATTGTTATTGAAAGATGGAAATTGCATTTGAATAGCACTTTGATTGTAAGCGTTTACTGCTTCGATATTTTGCTTTTTAATATCAATGGCTTGATTTAAGAAACTGATGTAAGACCAGTAACTCATATCGCCATTGGCATAACTTTTTTGAGCAGTAGTGATTATCTGTTCTGCATATTTTAACCCTTCTTTTTCAAAATATTGAATTGCTTTTTCTTGTTTAGAAAATTGGTTTACTAATTGTTCTTTTTGCAGTTTTAAAGTTAATTTTGTTTTATCAAATTCTAATTGCGATTGCGACATACTTATTTCAGAAGCTTTAGCACGAGCTGTATTTGCACCGCTAAACAAAGGAATTTGCAAACCAACAGTAAATCCTTGAAAATAAGATTCTTTGTTTAATGTTTGACCAAAGTAACCCAAGCCTAATTTTGGTGCTCTAGATTTCTTAAAAGCATTTGATTCTTTTTCAAAAACCGTTGCTTGTTGGGTATAATAATCACTTACTAATGTTTCTACCTTATTTTCATTTAAAGCAGCTGCATGTATATATTTTAAAGGAGTTGTACTCTCTGGAAGTATATCTTCATTTGTCTGTATAAAATACTGTAACTGTTTTTGGTAGATTACTAAATCAAGAAGCATTTGTTCTTTTAAGGTTTCTATTTCCTTTACTTTAGCTTTTGCACTAATTACTTCTATGTTTCCGCTTTCACCTGTTTTAAAACGAAGTTCTGCATTTTTTAGAAATTTTGAATACACATCATACAATTCGTCATTTAGCTTTTGGATTGAAATACCATATAAATATTGATAGTAAGCAATAGTTACCGCTTTTTCAATTTCATATTCAGATAAAGCCTTTCGTTTTTCAGCCAATTTTGCTAATTCTTCCTGAAGCTGTCTGTTTGCTTTTGTATTTCCACCAATTGGAAAATATTGCTGAATACTTACATTATTATCATAATCTACACTATTGTATTGTCCACCCATGTATTCAATTTGCAAAGGATCTGCTTGAAAAGCTGTTTTCTTAAGAACTGTTTGTTTTTCAATTTCCTTATCGGCAATTTTTAAATCCATATTATTGGTTTTAGCCATTGTAATAGCTTGTTCTAAAGTTATGGGTTTGCTGTTTTGAGCAAATGAAAACGTACTAATAAATAATACGATTAGGGTCATGATTGAATTTGACATTTTTTTTCTTTTTTTAAAACCTTTCTCAACTAATAAATAAAGAATAGGTAGAACGATTAAGGTTAGTAAGGTTGCAGAAAATAAGCCACCGATAACAACGGTTGCTAATGGTTTTTGCACTTCCGCACCACCACTTGTTGATAAAGCCATTGGTAAAAACCCTAAAGAAGCAACAGCAGCTGTCATTAATACAGGTCTAAGTCTGGTTTTAGTTCCAATTAAAACGCGTTGTAATGGGTCTGTAATTCCTTCTGATTTTAATTGGTTGAAATAGGAGATTAGTACAATTCCATTTAGTACTGCAATACCGAATAAAGCAATGAAACCAATACCTGCTGAAATACTAAAAGGCATTCCTCTCAACCATAAAGCAAAAACACCACCTATAGCTGATAATGGAATAGCTGTAAAAATTAATAAAGCTTGTTTCATGCTATGGAATGTGAAGAATAACAATACCATGATTAATGCCAATGCAATTGGTAAGGCTACAGAAAGTCGTTTGTTAGCTTCTACTAAATTTTCAAATTGACCACCATAAGTGATGTAATATCCTGCTGGAAGTTTATAATTGTTTTCTAATTTTTGTTGAATTTCTTCGACTACACTTTTTACATCACGACCACGAACATTTAAACCCACAGTTATTCTACGTTTTCCATTTTCACGAGATACTTGAACAGGGCCTTGTTCGTATTCCACAGAAGCTACTTGATACAGTGGAACTTGTTGGCCGCTTGGTAATGGAATAAATAGGTTTGAAACATCTGAAATATCACTACGATTTTCAGCATTCATTCTAACTACAACATCAAAACGTTTGCTTTCTTCATAAATTTTACCTGCACTTTCACCTGCAAAAGAAGCTCTGACTATCTTATTTACGTCTGTTATATTTAGTCCATATAAAGCTATTTTATCATAATCATATTTTATTGTAATTTGTGGTAAACCTGTTACTTTATCGGCTTTTAAATCACCCACACCTTCAATTTTATTGACTTTTGAAATTAATTCTTTAGCTTTTACATCTAATATTTCCAAATCATCCCCAAAAATCTTTATAGCAATATCACTTCTACTACCCGTCATTAATTCGTTAAAACGCATTTGTATGGGTTGGGAAACTTCAATATTAGCACCAGGAATAACTTCCATTTCTTCTTTCATTAGATTGGCTAAATCTTCCCAATTATCAGCAGAAGTCCATTCTGATTTATCTTTTAAAACAATAATTAAATCACCACTTTCAATAGGCATTGGGTCTGTTGGTATTTCACCACTACCAATTTTTGTAACAATGGTTTTAATTTCTGGAAATTTTGCTTTTAGAATTTTTTCGTATTTAGTAGTTGTTTCAATCATCTGCGTTAATGAACTTCCTGTCATTATCGTTGCATTAATAGCTAAATCTCCTTCTTCGATTGTAGGTATAAATTCACCTCCCATATTTTGGAAAACTACTAATGCCATTACAAATAATCCGACAGCAATTCCTAAAACTACTTTTTTGATTTGTAATGCTTTGTCTAAAAATGGAGTGTATATTTTTTCAAACCATGCCATCATTTTATCGCTAAAGTTTTCTTTATGCTCGGTGTTTTTAGATAAGAACATTGCACTCATCATAGGTACATAAGTTAAAGAAAGTACGAAAGCTCCAATTACTGCAAATCCTACCGTCATTGCCATTGGCTTGAACATTTTACCTTCGGTTCCAACTAATGCTAATATTGGTAAATACACAATTAAAATTATTATTTCTCCAAATGCTGCACTATTACGAATTTTGGAAGCAGATTTATATACTTCGCTATCCATTTCTAATTGGGTTAAGTTCTTTTGTCTCTTGAGTTTTTGTAAATGATGCATTGTGGCTTCCACAATAATTACTGCACCATCGACAATAATTCCAAAATCGATAGCACCTAAACTCATTAAGTTTCCACTAACACCAAAATGATTCATCAAAATAACTGCAAATAGCATTGACAACGGAATTACCGAAGCTACGATTAGTCCTGCACGAAGATTTCCTAAAAATAAAATCAATACAAAAATTACGATTAATGCACCTTCTAATAAATTTTTAGTAACTGTTCCAATGGCACTATCTACTAATTTCCCACGGTCGATAAAAGCTTCTGCAACGACTCCTTCAGGAAGTGTTTTGTTGATTTGAGCCATTTTTTCTTTCACTCGTTCTACAACTGCTTTAGAATTTTCTCCTTTTAGCATTAATGCCATTCCACAAACAATTTCACCTTTACCATCTTTTGTAGCTGCTCCATATCGCATAGCATATCCTTCATTAACTGAAGCTACATCACGAATTAAAACAGGTGCACCGTTTCTGTTTTTTACAACAACATTTTCTAAATCCTTACTTCCGGTTGCCATACCTACACCACGAATAAAGTAGGTCATTTGATCTTTTTCTATATATGCACCCCCAGTATTTTGGTTGTTTTTTTCTAAAGCTTCAAAAATTTCAGTTATGGTTACATCTAAACTCTTTAAAGTATTTGGTTTAACAGCTATTTCAAACTGTTTTAATTTACCACCCCAAGTAGCAACTTCTGCAACACCTTCAATCCCTTGTAATTGTGGAATGATAATCCAATCTTGGATAGTTCTTAATTTGATTGCATCGTATTTATCTTCATATCCTTTTTTAGCATATACATCGTATTGAAATATTTCTCCTAAACCAGTTGAAATGGGAGCCATTTCTGGAGAACCTGCATATGCTGGGATATTTTCTTTGGCTTGACTTATTCGTTGAAAAATTTGATTTCTTGCCCAATAAATATCTACATCATCTTTAAAAACAACAGTAACAACAGAAAGTCCAAAACGAGAAATACTTCGCAGTTCTATAACTTTTGGAATTGTTTTTAAAGATTGCTCTAATGGATATGTAATGAGTTGCTCAATTTCTTGACTGGCTAAAGTAGGTGCATTTGTAATAATTTGCACTTGATTATTAGTAACATCTGGTAATGCGTCAAGTGGTAATTGTTTTATTGAATAGCTTCCCCAAGCTACTAACACAAGTGTAAAAAGTAGTATAACGAATTTGTTCTTTATACTGAATTGTATGATTTTGTCTAACATTGAAAATATTATAATGAATTAGAAATTAGCAAATTAAAAATTTGCCATAATTTGTGGTAAAACACAAGTTTCTAACCCGAAATTACTCGGGCTTCATTATACTATTTGAGGTGGTTGCCAAATACTCCCAAAGAAATTGGAATACAAATTAGATTTGTAAATGGAGTTTAGCGTTTGAATTTCTACTGTTGGAGTATGAAAATTAAAAACTATTGCAGGAACATAAGATAATAAAACACTTTGTCCGCAACAATTACAAACACAAAAAGGAGAACAAGCGTCATTTTCCTTATCGTGTGAATGATTTTCGTGGTTTGTGTCTATTTTACTAGAAGTGTGCGTAAAACTAGTTGCTTCCACATCTGCACATGGCAAACATGAAAGTACTACTAAATACAGATATAATATGTAGTTTAAAAATTTCACAGCTGTAAAAGTAGTAAAATTAATTTTTAATTTTTACTTTTTTTTATGCTTCTTTACTATTCAACTTAAAACTAGAACTAAATTTATCTTTCAAAATTTTCATATCCTCACTTACTTTTCTATCCAATACAGTAAGTAGTAATGCTGCTGTGATGATTTGTTTTTTCATGATGAATTGTTTTTAGTTTATGAAATTTTTCTTTTTAAAAGTTGTGCATTTATCGCAACCACAATTGTGCTTAAACTCATCAGCACTGCACCAATAGCCGGACTGAGCATAATATCCCATTTGTATAATACACCTGCTGCCAATGGAATAGCAAGAATGTTATAGCCCGCAGCCCACCATAAGTTTTGTATCATTTTGTTGTAGGTAGCTTTTCCAAATAATATCAGGTTGGCGATATCTTTCGGGTCTGAGTTTACCAAAATTATATCTGCTGTTTCGGCTGCTACATCAGTGCCTGAACCAACTGCAATTCCCACATCTGCTTGTGCCAATGCAGGCGCATCATTCACGCCATCGCCTGTCATGGCAACATATTCACCTTTGGTTTGTAATTCTTTTACTTTTTCTAATTTGTCATGCGGTAATACATTGGCTAAATAGCCGTCCATTTTCAAATCATCGCTCACCTTCTTTGCCACTTTTTCATTGTCGCCTGTGAGCAGTAAGTTTTTAATTCCTGCTTCTTTAAGAATTTGAATGGCTTCAAAAGAGCTTTCTCTTATTTGGTCAGAGAAGGTAAAATATCCAGCAACGTCTTTGTTTATCAAAATGTAAACAACAGTGCCTGTGAAATTATCGATTGTGTCTGTTATTTTGATGATTTGTTCTTTCAAATAATTCGGACCTACTACCTTTATCTCTTTTCCTTCCACGTTTCCTTCCAATCCTATACCGGGTAGGTAATTGAACTTTTCTGATTTTGGAATTTCAATTTTCAATTCCTTTACTTTTCGCAATAAACCCGCAGCGATATAATGTTCAGAATGTTGCTCTATGCCTGATGCCAGACGGAGTAATTCTTTGTCATTAAATTTTGAGTTCAACACTTTTACTTCCTGTAATTCATGAGAACCTTTGGTTAGTGTTCCGGTTTTGTCAAAAATGATAGTTGAAATCAATCGAGCATTTTCAAAAGCTGTTCTGTTGCGAATGAGCAAACCTTTTTGTGCAGCGATTGAAGTTGAAATAGCTACCACCAATGGCACTGCTAAACCCAAAGCATGAGGGCAGGAAATAACCATAACGGTTACCATTCTTTCCAATGCAAACACAAATGGAAACCCTAATAGTAGCCAAACAACTAGCGTTATTACACCACCACCTAAAGCAACAAATGTTAAAACCTTTGCGGCTCGGTCTGCAAAATTTTGAGTTTTGGATTTTATTTTCTGTGCGTCCTCTACCAGTTTCACCACTTTATTCAGATAACTGTCCTTGCCTGTACTAATTACTTTTATGGTGAGTGAACCATTGCTGTTAATTGCTCCGCCAATTACTTTACTTTCCTTTTCTTTTTTCACAGGTTTGCTCTCGCCTGTGAGCATACTTTCGTCAACATAACTTTCGCCCTCTATTACAATTCCATCAACAGGAACTTTTTCACCCGGCTTCACCATCACCATATCTCCAATTTTCAATTCACTGACCGGCATATCGTGAATGTGTCCGTCTTTTAGATGATGAGCAGTAGAAGGCATCATCTTAACCAGCAATTCCAACGAACGGGAAGCACCCATTACTGATTTCATTTCAAAATAATGACCAATAAGCATGATGTCTATCAGCGTTGCCATTTCCCAATAGAAGTCCATACCCTGCAAACCGAAAGTAATAGCAACACTGTATGCCCATGCAACCGTAATTGCCACGCCAATCAGTGTCATCATGCCAATGGCTTTGTCTTTTACTTCTTCATACAACCCTTTCAGAAAAGGATAACCACCATAAATGAAGATGAATGCGGAAAGAACAGCCAACACATATTTGTCACCCGCAAAAGCTAATTCAAACCCCAACCATTTCTGTATCATGTGTGACAATGCAAGCACAGGAATGGATACAATCGAACAGATTATAAATCGCTTCCAAAAATCCGCAACATTGTGTCCTGCGTGTTTGTCGTGACCTTCTGCATCATTTGTGGCATGATGGTCGTGTGATTGTTGGCTTTCGGTATGATTATGATGTGAATGTTCCATTTTTGAATTATTTACTAATATGTTTATAAAGTTACCTTAATAAACTGATGGTTATCAAAGTAATTAATGATTGTTGTCAAGTTAAGTAACTCGTTTCTTGAACAGAGCGTGGAAGATTGCACTCTTTTGGCTTTGCCTTCGGGCTGGCATTGTGTGATGGCAGGCAAAGACAAATGTGTGCAATGTGTGTCTGGCTATAATTGAATTAAAAAAAAGTGTGGTAGGAAAAAATAAAAAATACAGAAGGGTCGGCAAAGAGTGTCGGCTTACTCGTTGCTCGTTTAAAATATGGTCTATATGTTGGTCACTTGTAAAAATGGTATGTCTTTGTGTTTATGTTTAAATTTTGGTCGGTCAGTCGTCTTGTGAACGGTCGTCCTACCATTGGCTATAACTCGTTTATATGCGAAACTTTCAGACTACTTTTATTCCAAATTGGCAAGATTGGCGAAAGTTTTGTATTGATTTATTTTATTTTCAAATATAATAATTTTTTTAAATTTTAATTGTTATAATCTCATCAATTCTTGTGGTGTAGGATTTTGAAAGTTTTTCTTGTTTCATTTTCCATTGTCTGCCGAGGGATTGATTAGCGAACTGAGGGAGGGAAAACATTTAAGAACGCGAAAGGATACGCGCACGAACGGGGGAATTTATGACCAATAGTGACAGAAAAACACGATAAAAACTAAGCAATATACTCCACAAAAAAAAGAGGACTTCTAATCCTCTTGTAAATCTTTATAAAATCATAAAAAAAAACTATAGTGGACGGACAGTAATCGGTTCCGTTCAACAGGAGTTTCATTGTTGGCTTTGCAAGCCCAACGAAACTCTAGCTATTAGTGGCTGGGCTTCTTTGTTTTCCGTCTGTCAGCAACATTTTTTGTCCTGCTGAATTGGTGGACAAGCAACACTTCCGTAGCTACAATAAACACAGCAGTCGCCTTGTTTTGGTTTTAGAACTTGTTTGCATTTTTCACATTCGTAAAAATATTGGCAAGCGTCTGTCGGCATTGTTTCTTCTTTCTTGTGTCCGCAGTTGGGGCAAGTAATTGTTGATTGTAATATGATTTCCATTTTAATTTTCTTTTTTGTCGGTTACAGAATATCCTGTTGAGTTTATTGCTTTTTCGATTTCAGAAATGTTAGTTTTTGAGTTGTCAAATTCTACGATTGCATTTCCATTTTCATATGAAGCGTTTGAACTTATTATTCCTGTCAATTTATTTACTTCGTGATTGTAAATCGTCAGCATAAAGTGGACTGATTTAATTCAAAACTAAGAGAGTGTTTTCAAAAATTATTAACTTTGAAAT
>NZ_JBYFCC010000005.1:134177-169397 GCF_057652995.1 Flavobacterium sp. T50_26 | reverse complement strand
ATGGAGCAGCATGTTCTGTATTTAGTCCAATAGCCCCAGAGGCACAAATAGAAGGATGTGGAACAGAGGCAGGTTTAACACCAGCTAGTTTGAATACGGTAATTTATGCTACACCATCAGGAGGAACAACACAATACCGTTTCACTTTAACCGATGGAGCAAGCTATAATCAAGTGTACACAACTTCTACAAGAACGTTTAGATTAAGCAACTTTAATGCCTTGTCACCATTGACACCTGGAGGAGTTTATTCTGTAACGGTTGAGACGTTGGTTTACGGATTCTATTACCTTGGAAAAGATTGTAACATTACCGTACCAGGTGGTGGAACTATCATTAAACCAACGGAAGTAGTGAAAGAAACAGTGGCCAGCGAATTACCAACAGAATTCAAAGCAGTTGCTTATCCAAACCCATTTACTACAAGTTTTGCACTTGATGTAAAAACTTCGAACACAGAAACAGTTAGTTTAACTGTGTATGATATGTCTGGAAGACTATTAGAAGTAAAAGAAATAACAGCAAGTGAAATAACCAACTATCAATTTGGAGATCGTTATCCATCTGGAATTTACAACATGGTTGTAACCCAAGGTGAAGAAACGAAAACCGTGAGAGTGGTGAAAAAATAAGTTCTAAAAAATATAGCAGATTAAAAATGCCTCTCTTCACTGAGAGGTATTTTTTAATTTGTGAATTATTCGAATTATTAAACTAATTAAAGTAAGCAAAAGACAGTATGTCACGAAAAGTGAAAATCAAAAATAGTTATGAAAAACATTAAAATCTTAGTCGCTGCATTTTTTATACTATCATCCTTAAACAGTGTTCTGGCACAAGTGGGAATTGGCACAACCAACCCCAATGGTGCATTAGAAATCACTTCGGCAAACGATGGTTTAATAATTCCAAGAGTAGCGTTAGTAAACACAACAACAGTTACCGTTGCAACAGGCACAACCTCAGAGTTGGTATATAACACGGCCACAAACGGCGATGTAACCCCGGGATTCTATTATCTAAGCACGGCTACAGGCCCTTGGATAAGATTAGCCACAGGAGGTTCGGGCTGGCAAATTACAGGAAACACCGATATTGTTAACAATGTCAATTTTATGGGAACTGCTGCCGGAAACGATGTTGATGTTGCTTTTAGAAGAAATAATGTTGCTGCCGGAAGAATTGCAACCACCAGCACCTCGTTTGGTGTTGGAGCCTTGACTGCCGGTGTAGCTTCAAACAGTACTGCCTTTGGAAACAATGCTTTATTACTTAATACCGGAGCCAATAATGTTGCTGTTGGAAACGCAGCATTAGCAGCAAACACTACAGGAATTCAAAACACAGGAGTTGGAAACAGTGCACTAACGTTAAACACCGGAAGTGCCAATTCGGCTTTTGGATTTGAAGCGGTGCGAGGCAACTCTACAGGAAACAACAACACCGGCGTTGGTTTTGAAGCAGTGCGTGGTAACACAACGGCAAGCAACAACACAGGAGTTGGTTTTCAAGCATTAAGAAACAATTTAACTGGTTTTGATAACACTGCAGTTGGTTTTCAAGCTTTGCTTGAAAATAGAACAAATTATAATACTGCTGTGGGAACACAAGCATCAGCCGGTCTTACAACCGGAGGTTCGAATACTTCTATGGGATATCAGGCACATTTTGCCGCAACCACAGGATTTCAAAATGTTGCTATCGGAGAACGGTCACTAGGAAGAAACAATGGTAATGAAAACACCGTAATTGGTTGGGAAGCGATGTTTGGAACTGCTTCAAATGCAGGTCGAAATACAGCGATTGGTTGGCATGCTTTGTTTGCTAATTCCGGTTCAAACAATACCGCAATTGGTTGGAATGCATCGCAAGGTGCCACAACCGCTATCAACAATACTGCCGTGGGTGCCGGATCGTTAAATAATAATGCTACCGGTTCACGTAATACAGCGGTTGGTAGAGATGCCGGTTTTGCGGCAACATCATCCGACGGAACATTTATTGGGTATAATGCAGGTGCCTATTCAACCGGAATTCAAAACACCGCAGTTGGATCGAATGCATTAGATGAAAATGCAGCTACTGCACGCAACGTTGCTATCGGTTATAACGCCTTAACAAGCACTTCCGGCAACAACAACACTGCTGTGGGTCACAGTGCTTTGCAAGCCGTGGCAGGAGGTTCAGGAAATGTGGCTTTAGGTTATCAGGCTGGAATTGCAGAAGCAGGTTCAAATAAATTATACATTACAAATTCAAATACAACCCCAACAAACTCACTAATTTATGGTGAGTTTGCCCCTAACAGAATTCTCCGTACAAACAGCACGTTTCAAATTGGCGACCCGGCGGGAACGGGTTATCAGTTTCCAACGGCTCGTGGTGCAGATACTCAACTATTGCAAACCAATGCAGCAGGTGTATTATCATGGGTAAATGCGAGTTCGTTGACCATTACAGAAACCGATCCGCAAGTAAGTTCTACCGCCAACAATGCTGTACCAAAATGGAATGGCACTGCTCTTGTTGATGGAATTATTAGCGATAACGGAACTACAGTATCCATAGCCGGAAACACCTCTACCACTACTCTTCAAATGACCAATGGTGCTTCGGCAAATTATATTTTGCAAAGTGATGCTGCAGGAAATGCATCGTGGGTTCCTAATCCGTTAACAACCTTGTCTGCCATGCGAATTAGATTGAGTGCCAATCAAGCATTGGGTACAACAGGATGGGAAAAAATAAACTTTGATACTTCGGTATTTGATACAAAATCTGAATTTGCAGGTGGCACTTTTACTGCCGCCACTGCCGGAATCTATCAAGTGAATGCCGGATTTCATACGAACGATCAAAGTAATAATCAATTCTATTCTGTGGGTGTGTATGTAAATGGCACTCTGTATCAAGAAACTACCGGAAACCACCTTGGCAACGGTCCTGTGCATAGAAACATCAACTGTATGGTGAACTTAGCAGCGGGCGGTACTGTGGAAATTTACGTGCAAAACTATGAAACCGCTGTAAACATCGATTCATTTCCGACTAAATCATTCTTTGAAGTTCAACAAATTAGATAACTATACCTGTTCACACTTAGAACACTATAGCAAACGTTCATTTTTTGGAAGCCCTATAAGTAACTTACTTCCAATTTAGTAAACCCGAAACTATTTGACCATGTTGCAGAACATGGTCATCGGGTTTATTTATTTTTGCTTTCTTGTTGTTTTAAAAAGACAATAACCTCTATTCAACATACTGTATTTCATACATTACTCATACACTATCCCTACTTGGGATAGGGCTTTGGTATCTAGGACAAGACACGGATTTTTTTTGGCAGAAACGAAATGGTGTTTCTTTTAAAAAAAATTATTAAATTTGGTTTTTATAATTTTTAATGACTTGCCATGACGACTACAGCTAAAAAACATATTGGCCGCAACATTGCCAAGATACGAGAGATTAAGGGAATAAAGCAGGAAGCTTTGGCAGACTTAATGGGTGTGAGCCAACAGAAAATATCGCAATATGAAAATACGGAGGAGATTGATGATGCAAAACTGGAACCTTTTGCAAAGGCGTTGGGTGTGACGAGTGAGGCGATAAAGAATTTTAGTGACGAAAATGTTATTAATTATTTTGCTAATTTTTATGATAATAGTGCAAATAATGGTTCTATTCATGCTCATAATTGCACGTTCAATCCTCTTGATAAAGTTGTTGAATTATATGAGCGTTTAGTACAAGCCGAAAAAGACAAAGTTGCTTATTTGGAGCAGTTGATGGGAAAGAAGTAATTTGTACTTGAAAATATCTTATATGAGCCTTCCGGATGGGAGGCTTTTTTTGTCCTCCCCCCAGCCCCCTCCGAAGGAGGGGGTGACGTTGCGGATAGGGATTGCGGTTTAGCAATTTGTTCAACGTGCCACTTATTCATGCTTTTTTGTTTTTGTAGGATTACCTGACCTCCTAAATTAAGCAAAGGAGTTGGTGCCGTTGCGGAAAGGTTTTGCTGTTTACTCTTCTGCCAGAGCCATTAAAGTAGTTACACAACCCCTTTTACCCTCTCCAAGACCACAAAAAACCAGTTGAGCAACGTGTAAAAAGGAGTTGACAACCCCAAAAAAGTAGTGATGAACGTGTAAAAAGGGGTTTTGGATAGTTTTTTACGGTAATGCTGCCGATTGCATGTTATTTATGATTTTAAGAAAATTAGTAGGGATTTATTGATATGTGTGGTTATTCAAAATCAAAAATTGATTCAGCTAAATTTGATGAGATTAACGAAATCTTTAGGGAGAAAAAACATGAAGAAGTTTATGGGCATGCATGCATTTACGTTTACAGAGATATTTTGCTGTTTAAAAAGAAATCTAAAGTAATTGGAATTGCTAAACTCTGTTTTGATTGCGATGCAAGTGTAATTATTGGAACTAAAGTGAACACAAATGAATTTGGAATGAATGGTGATTATGAAAAACTGAGAAAGATATTATGGGGGAAGTAACTATGTTGCACCGCTCAACGAAGTCTCCGCACCACCGCTCAACGAAGTCTCACGACTTCGCAGCAAAACAATTTAAACTATTCAACTATTTTCTATCTTTGAAAAAGAAAGTAAAAACGTATGTTATTATCAACCTTACAAATTAAATAAAATGAAAAGAATTACGCTAATTGGTATGCTTTTTATGATTTTTAACTATTCTGAAGCACAAAACGTAAGTTATGGAGCAATTCTTGGATTTAATGCTTATGATATAGAAATAGATGGATCACTAAATGGGGGTGCAGGATATAGTGGTTTGAATTTTGGAGGTTTTGTAGATTATCAGCTTACTAGTAGTTTTGGAGTTAGAGGAAATTTAATCTATACAAGCGTAAAGGAAGACAACTATTACGTACTAAATGGAAATCAAGGTACAGGCTATTTATTTGATGAATCTGAAATTAAATCAATACAACTTCATACACTTTTGCGGTATGATGTTAATAAAGAATATAATAAAGGATTCTACTTAATTGGAGGTTTTAGAATGACAAACATAGTAGATGCTAAATTTGACGGTCAAAAAAATGATACTTTTTATAAAAAAGTAAACTTTGGAGGAATGTTAGGTTTTGGTGTAAATTTTGCCAAACATTTTGGTTTTGAATTTATTCCGGAAATTAATTTAACTAACACACTTGATTCTGAAAATAACAAATCTAAAAACTTTGGAGGATATGTAAACCTAACAATAAATTTAGAATCTATACTTACTAAGTAACCTGCCACTTTGCCGAGCTGCAAAATGTTTTGTCCATTTTAAAGAACGGATTCGTTAAAACAATCATTATCAAAATCAACCTAATTGTAAACTATGCAAACTCGTACTCAACTTTTAACAACTTTAAAAAAGAAATTTAAAAACCACAAAACACCAGCTAAAAATTATGCTGATGAATTGTTGCCAAACATAACCAAATATATATGGTCCACCGAGCCACAATATTATATGGAACTATTGGCATTAGAAAGAGGCAGAATTCCCAAAGGGCGTATTTTAAAATCGGAACCATCAGAACTATATCGATGTTATAAGACAGGCTATGATGTAAACGGAAACGTGCTATATGAAGAATATTGGGGCGGGCATCCGAGCAACGGATATACAAAATTTTTTGTCACGGAAGGCAGTACTACTTATTCTTATACAATAGAACGCAGTGGCGAGTTTGACAAAATAGAATATCTTGAATATTTGAATGGCAAACCGTATCTGTACGGCTGCTATTCCAGACATGCGTCGAAGTTTTCAGATACTTATTTTTATGGCACCGATGGAACGCTTAATCGAATAGAAATGACTCTGGATGGTAGTTTTGAAATGCAGGAAACGGTTTATACTATTGATTATGAAGCTTTGGGATCGATTGAAAAAATTACGCGTATTGATCCGATAAACAGTACGTTTCCAAAAGGTCAAACTTTTGTTATATTTAAAAAAGCAAGTTATTCGGTTAAAGCACTAACTGAAATATTTACTGAAGAAATGCTTGAAGTACTGACTTCAGCAATTGAAAAAAGCACGCATCGTTTTGCTATGATAGCCATTGAAGGAGCTTTTAGTTCAGACGATTGGCTGCCCTTAAAGTTGCATTTTAGCAATGGAGAAAAGGTATTAGAGAACGATACGTTACTTGAAAATTTCATTAATCCGGACACTGTAAGCTATGCAGATATCAATACTCCTAAATTAGAGAATGCCGCACAGCTTTTAATACAAGAGGCTACTATTCAGGAAAAATATGACCTACCGTTTAAATTGTTAAACGATGTGACAAAAAAAGTGAAGCAAAACATAAACAACAAAGAAATTTTGCTAATTTCCGCTGACTTATATGATGATTATAACGAAACAGTAGTATCATTGCTTGAGAGGATTTATTCTAAAAAAGAAGTGAAAAGTATGTTACTTCAATCTAATAAGTGAGAATAAAAAAGGTATATAACATCTGTTTCACGCAATTGTTGCTTAACAGACGAATTAAGAAACTTACAAAATGATAGTTACAAGACAAAATTTAATTCAACTGTGTGACAGATTTCTGAATAACGAGATTAGTAAAGGTGAAATTAAAAGCTTTGCCTCTACGCTAATGTTCTCGGATGAATTAGATTGGGATGATAATGATGAAGTACTATCAGACACAATTTTTGAATGGGACAATGAAGAAATAAATTTTCCTATTAACAAAGTAAATATGTTGCTTTGGAAAAATAGACTTGAAAACAATATTGACAAACTAATTGAGTATAATTTCTGGAATCATCATATTGAAAAACAAAAAGAAATTTGTGATAAATATAATTCAAAGTGGAATCCAATTAATCAGAAATTAAAAGTTGGTATTTCGGTTGATTTGAATAGTGATCCATTAAATGGAATGAGAGAAAAAGCTGAAAATGGAATTACTGGTTGGTATATTTGGTCTGGAGAATTTTCTGAAAAAGATAATTTTTTTAAACCACTTTGTGCAGAACATTTACTTCAAATTAGACCTGAAATAATTAAGTACTTAGGACTTGATGTTGGATATAGATTTTTAATTGACGAAAACGGATATGAAGATATTTGGTTTGATAATAACTTGAAAGATAAATAAATAAAACCCCGCTCTGAGAAGTCTCCCGACTTCGCAGCATAACTACTTAAAGCAGCTATTTTGAGTTTTGACTTTGTTACTATATATTTACAACGTAGTCAAGAAATTTAATAAGTATAACTTGCAACTAACATTACTAAGTAAATGAAGAAAATTTTTTTATTAATCAGTCTTACCATTCTTTTATCTTGTTCAAAGGATGATGATAATAGTCAATATTTTGTACCCCTCCTTAATCAAACTACCATCACTACATGGAAACTAATTAGTATTACAGACGATTTAGGTAACGAAATAGCAAATGAATGTGAACTTGAACACGGAAAAATAATTGTTGAAAGCGGATTAGATAGTGATAATTTTTTTAGAACTATAGTAACTATTACAGATGGTAAATTTGAAAATCAAACATGTGATAGTATCACTACTAATTTTACTAGTTGGAATAGGGATAATAATTCTTTATCCATGCGATTACCAAATGGAGACAGAAGTTTTTATGAATATGAAGAAACTTTTGAAAATGAAATTCTATATATGTCAATTACATTACTTTATACTGAAGATAGAGATTCCGGGATTATTGATGAAGAGGAAGAATTAATAACTTATAATTACATTAGAGAAAGTATTGAGTTTTAGAGTAATGATTTAGAACAGTAAGATAAAATTATAACCTATGATAAAAAACATTTTTAGCCAAGAAGTAACCAACGAATTAATTAACAGAATTAATCAAATCGCCCCTACCCAGCAACCATTGTGGGGCAAAATGAGTGCCGACCAGGTGTTGGCTCATTGCAATGTTCCTTATTCGTATACGTTTGAACCCGAAAAGTTTAAAAAACCCGGTTTTTTAATGGGATTTATGTTAAAAACTTTCGTTAAAAAAATGGTGACTGGCGAAAAACCTTATCCAAAAAACAGTCGCACTGCTCCTGAATTTGTTATGGTTGGTTCAAAAGATTTTGAAGTAGAAAAAGCAAAACTCATTGCCAACATTCAAAAATGTCAACAACTGGGCGAATCGTATTTTGAAGGAAAAGAAAACCACTCGTTTGGCAAAATGAACTCCAAGGAATGGAACGTTTTATTTTACAAACATTTGGATCATCATTTAACACAATTTGGAGTTTAAAAATATACTGTAACCATTTATAGAATTACAAACCATGAAGAACCTTTATGCTTTACTAGTTTGTTTTTTACTTCTCGCCTGTCAAAACAATGCTCAACCGCTGGACCCAATTCCAACACACGATTCGTTTACCATTGAATCGAAAATACTTAGTGAAACCCGAACTATTAATGTTTGGATTCCTTTAAATTATAAAACAAGTACTGATTCACTTACTGTTTTATATATGCCTGATGGAGGTGTAAAAGAAGATTTTCCTCATATTGCCAATACGTTGGCAGAACTAATTGAAAGTAAACGCATTAAACCGGTTATTTTGGTTGGTATTGAAAACACAGTGCGTCGCAGAGACCTTTCGGGCCCAACCGAAGTGGAAGAAGACAAGAAAATTGCTCCCGTTATTGGCGGTGCAGAAAAGTTTAGAGCTTTTATTGATCAAGAACTATTTCCTGAAATTAATAAACGCTACCGAACCAACTCTGAAAAAGGAATCATTGGCGAATCGTTAGCCGGACTTTTTATTGTAGAAACGCTTTTTACAAATCCTGATATGTTTGATTTTTACATTGCAATGGATCCTTCACTATGGTGGAATAATCAACTTTTGGTAAAAACTGCTAAGACCAACTTGGCTCAATTTCCTGCATCTTCAAAACGGTTTTGGTTTGCGGGTTCCAGTGCCAAAGACATCTCAAAACACACGAAAGAACTGGCCAAAATTCTTGGATCAGAAAACCCAAAAAATCTACTTTGGAACTATTCTAACGAACCCAAGGAAAAACACCATACAATCTATCGTGCCACGAAAGAGAAGGCGTTGGTTTGGGCATTGGGGAATTAATGGGTAATTTTTAAATGTGCCAATTTGCCAATTTGTCGATGGGATAATTGAAATGTAAGGTAATTGGTGTTTTATAAAAAAGGTTCACGTAAAAAAAGTTCATACTTGCAAAGTTTTTTTGTGAACAATTTTAAGTTAATTAAATTATGAAAAATATATATTTACTGCTATCCACATTATTCCTATTCTTAACTTTATCGTGTTCCGATGATGATAAAGTTCGCTGTGTCGATTTAAACATTCAAGGTCAGGATGATCCGCAACCATGTGAATATTATGCAGCTCAGCTTAATTGTAGTTGTGATTAATAGCTGAATAATGGATGATATTTGTTTCCCAAAAAGAACAAGAGCGACAAAACTCAAACGTGGAGTGTCGCTCTCGTCAACCTAACCAATAAATAAACAAACTTTATATAAACAACTAAAACTTAGTTGGCAATGTATTTTTCGTAGTCTTTTGTTTTAACTCTTGCTTTTAAATCGTGAAGCAAATTATATAAACCAAAGAACGTTCTGTTAATGTATAAAAAGTGTTTTGAACCTCTGTTTCCGTTCATTTTTCGCAATTGCGTGTCTTTCGAGAACTCCTCGCCCATTTTGGCAATGTTTCCAAAGAATTCTTCATCCGAAAAATCAAAGAAATCACCGTGAAACGGTTGCGTAAACAAACTCAACAACTGATGAAACAGTTTGGTGAAATACTCAATTTCTTTTGGCGAATCATCGGTTCGCAGTATTTCTAATTCAAATAACTTTTCATTAAATAATTTTGGGTTACCTATTATTTCCGGACGAGCCAATTCAAAATACGGCACATAAAATTCTTCCGGAACTTGTTTGATGCAACCAAAATCAATCGCAATTAAATTCGCTTCCTTATCAATTAAAAAATTTCCCGGATGCGGATCGGCGTGCACTTGTTTTAAATGATGCATCTGGTACATATAAAAATCCCATAACGCTTGACCTAACTTATCGCCTTTTTCACGATCTGAATTGTGAGCCGTAAACTCCGACAAATGTTCGCCTTCCATCCAATCCATTGTCAAAATTCTTTTCGACGACAATTCTTCATAATATTTCGGAAAACGCAAATTCGGAATCATCGCACACGCTTCGGCAATAAATTTTCCTTGCTTTAACTCCAAATCATAATCCGTTTCTTCCATTAATTTATGCTCAACCTCCTTGAAATATTTCTCAGAATCTTTTCCTTGGAGGTTGAACATCTTAATAGCAAAAGGTTTCACAATTGCCAAGTCTGAACTAATACTTTCCGCTACGCCCGGATATTGAATTTTCACAGCAAGATTTTTCCCATCCTTTGCGGCTTTGTGCACCTGACCGATGCTGGCCGCATTAATTGAATCAGGCGTAAACGAATCGTATAGTTGTTCAGGATATTTTCCCAAATAATTTTTAAATGTCTTTCTCACCAACGGAGCACTCAACGGCGGCACCGAAAATTGTGCTAGCGAAAACTTTTCCACATACGCTTTTGGCATAATGTTTTTCTCCATGCTCAGCATTTGAGCCACTTTTAACGCACTTCCTTTCAAATTTTTGAGTCCGTCATAAATATCCTCTGCATTGCTCTCGTTCAATTTATCTTTTGTCAAACTCGGATTCACCACTTTTTCGCCATAATAGGCAATGTAGTTTCCTCCTACTTTCAAACCGGTTTTCACCAATTGTCCGGCACGTTCAATTTTGTTGGTTGGTATTTTGTCTAATGTTTTCATATTTTTTTTGGGCGTGCCCACAAGGGTCGGGCTATCCGCTGCATCCCGATAGCTATCGGGATCTTTCGTCGTTCATCCTCTTTCCGGGCTTTCCGCTTCTATCCCTCACGCGAGTGAGTGCTATTAATTAAATTTTTCTTTCCAAACAAATTTTCCAAAATCCAATAAACTATCTAATGGAGTGGTGTCCAAGACATCAAAAGTAGCTTTCACTGCTTTTTCAATCATCACATCAGTTTTTTCAAATCCTTTGGAAGTATCATCCAACCAAAATTTCAATATAAATAAGAACTCAACCCAAGCACCTTCAACATAAAGCGGTTTTGCAATCTTATTGACTTTAAAATCCTCTTCCGAAGTTTGCGTGTTTATCATATCTACGATAAAACTTTTAAAATGGTTTCGAAATGTTTTCAATTGTTGCAAATTTTTCAACATATTCTTTTCTTCTTTCAATGAAAACACGACATAACTTCTATTTAATGTCAGTATTTCAATCAACGAAAAATATAAGGTGAGTAATTTATTTTTGTTTGAATATGTCAAATAATTCTCATCTGCTTCGATAGTGTTTTTTACATTATCAAAAAATTTCACCCAGATATCTTGCTTCAAGGCTTCCAACGAACCATAGAAAGCATAAAAATCACTTTCAACAATTTTATTCTCTTGACAAAACAAGTATACATTTTTAGGTTCAGCATTGTGTTGCAACACCTGATCCATGTAAATGCTTATAATTTCATCGTCGGTAATTGGCTTTTTCTTTGCTGCTGCTTTCTTAGTTGCTGTCATTATTGGTCATAATTTATTGATTGTAAAGATACTGCTTTGTTTAACTTTTTTCAAAATTATTTAAACAAAATATTTGTTAAAGTTTTTTCAAAAAAAAAGACCATCAAATTGATGGTCTTTTAATTACTCTGAATGAGATTATTAGTTTTTCACTTCTTGCTCAGCTTCTTGAATCATTTTTTCGTTGGCAGTAATCGTAAATTCAACACGACGGTTTTTGCTTCTACCTTCTACAGTTTCATTAGAAGCAATTGGGTCGTTTGGTCCCATTCCTTTAGTTTTAAAACGAGCAGAGGCTAAACCTTTTCCAACTAGATAACTTCTTACAGATGCTGCACGATCTTCAGACAATTTTTGATTAAATTCTAATCTACCTGTGCTGTCAGTATATCCGTAAACAACAATATCTGTATCTGCATAACTTTGTAAAACAGGAACAATTTTATCTAAATTTGCTTTGGCTGTAGCAGTTAAAACAGATTTAGAGGTTTCAAAATTCACTGAATTTTCACCTAAAACCAATACAATACCTTCTTCAACTCTGTTAACTTCTGCACCTGGCAAAGCTTGTTCAATTTCTCTTGCTTGCTTATCCATTTTATTACCGATAATTCCACCGGCTGCACCACCAACAACTCCACCAATCACAGCACCAAGAGCTGTATTTCCACCTTTTCCAAGGTTATTTCCTAAAATACCACCAATCACCGCTCCGGCTGCAACACCAATTCCGGCACCTCGTTGTGTGTTATTCGTATTTTTTGCTGCTTCACAACCTGTAAAAAGTGTACCCAATGCAAAAGATGCAACGATACTTATTGAAATAATTTTTTTCATATTCTGTTCTATTAAATTAATTTATTTTTTGAAATTGATACACCACATCGGTCATTGAATTTCCTACGCTAATTCTATCCACTAACTGAAATGAATTTTCAGTTTGATTGGCTACTTTGAGCACATAACCTTCTTTCACTTTTTTCGCTTTTTCACCGGCATTCAACACTTTCATGACAAAATTTCCATCTTTGTTTACAAACCATGTAATTGGCGAACTAAAAGCCGGACAACCCTCTTTTGTTAAAGCCATGTCACCTTTATTGTTGTTGGAAACAAATTTCCAAGTACTTCCGACAAAACATTGTGAGTCGGCCAAATCAAACGAATTCACTTTAATGTATTCTGACCCGGGATAATTAACGGATGCAATTACCCAATTTCCTTTCATGCCAGCTTCGGTCTTGTTATCCAACTTAGTGGCAGTGTTTGTTTTACAGGAAAAAAACAAAACGGACAACATACTGATAAAAATTATTTTTCTCATTTTCTACTAATTTAAATGTTAGTGCTACAAAGATACTTCCATTTTTTCCAAATAAAATTATATAATTCCCACTTTCTATTGTCAAATTAATTCTACATTTCATAACCAATTATTTCTACGTCAATTTGTCATATCTTCACAAATGGTATTGCTTTTGCTTATTGAGAAACCAATAATGTTTAACTTAAAATTCAAAATATGACAACCGGAAAAATTAATGTTTCTGTAGAAAACATCTTTCCTTTAATTAAAAAGTTTTTATACAGTGATCACGAAATTTTTCTTCGTGAATTAGTGTCAAATGCAACAGATGCTACTTTAAAACTAAAACACTTAACCAGTATTGGTGAAGCCAAAGTGGAATATGGCAACCCAAAAATTGAAGTAAAAATCGATAAGGAAAACAAAAAATTACACATTATCGATCAAGGTTTGGGTATGACAGCCGAAGAGGTTGAAAAATACATCAACCAAGTGGCTTTTTCAGGTGCCGAAGAATTTTTAGAAAAATACAAAGATTCTGCCAAAGATTCAGGTATCATCGGACATTTTGGACTTGGATTTTATTCTGCTTTTATGGTCTCTTCAAAAGTAGAAATCATCACAAAATCGTTCAAAGATGAACCGGCCGCTCATTGGACGTGTGATGGAAGTCCGGAATTTACCTTAGTTCCAAGCGATAAAACTGAACGAGGAACAGAAATCATCCTTCATATTGCTGAAGATTCATTAGAATTTTTAGAAGAATTTAAAATCCGTGAATTGTTGAAAAAATACAACAAATTCATGCCGGTGCCAATTAAATTCGGAACTAAAAAAGAAACACTTCCAAAACCGGAAGATGCTCCTGAAGATTTCAAAGCAGAAGAAATTGAGGTTGATAACATCATCAACAACCCAACTCCGGCTTGGACAAAAGCTCCAACGGAATTGAAAGACGAAGATTATAAAGAATTTTACAGAGAATTGTATCCAATGCAATTTGAAGATCCGTTGTTCAGCATTCATTTGAACGTGGATTATCCGTTTAATTTGACCGGAATTTTATATTTCCCAAAAATGTCGGCGGATTTACAAATCCAAAAAGACAAAATTCAATTATACCAAAATCAGGTGTATGTAACGGATAATGTGGAAGGAATTGTTCCTGAATTTCTAGTGATGCTTCGTGGAGTGATTGATTCGCCGGATATTCCGTTAAATGTTTCACGTTCTTATTTGCAATCGGATGGAAATGTGAAAAAGATTTCAAACTACATTACTCGAAAAGTAGCAGATAAATTGAAATCTTTATTCAACGAAAACCGTGAAGATTTTGAACAAAAATGGAATGACATCAAAATTGTGTTGGAATACGGAATGCTTTCGGAAGACAAATTCTATGAAAAAGCGGGAGATTTTGTTTTATATCCTACAGTTGATGATAAATTTTTCACATTAGCAGAATTAAAAGACAAACTAGCAACCAATCAAACGGACAAAAACGGAAAATTAGTGGTTTTATATGCTTCCAATAAAGAAGCTCAACACGGTTACATTGACATTGCAAGAGAAAAAGGTTACGAAGTACTATTGTTAGACAGCCCAATCGTATCGCATTTGATTCAAAAATTAGAAGCCGATAATGAAAACTTGACTTTTGTTCGTGTAGATTCGGATCATATTGACAAATTGATTCAGAAAGACGACACGCAAATTTCAAAGTTATCGGAAGAAGAATCAGCTAAACTGAAAACAGTTTTAGAGGAATTGGTTCCAAAAGCAACGTACACCGTTCAGTTGGAAGCCATGGATAGTAATGCTGCACCGTTTATGATTACGCAACCGGAATTTATGCGTCGAATGAAAGAAATGAGTCAGTCCGGCGGTGGCGGAATGTTTGGTATGGGTAACTTCCCGGAAATGTATAATTTGGTGGTTAATACCAATTCTAATTTAGCCACAACCATTCTTTCCACAGAAGACAAATCGGCTCAGGAACATTTAGTAAAACAAGCAATGGACTTAGCCAAAATCTCGCAAGGATTATTGAAAGGCGAGGAATTGACTGCTTTTGTGAAGAGGAGTTTTGAGATGATAAAGTAGTATTAAGATTGGAGTATTAAGTATTAAGACGGAAGTATTAAGTATTAAGACGGAAGTATTAAGTATTAAGATTGGAGTATTAAGTATTAAGACTGAACCTGTGAGTGAAAACTTGCAGGTTTTTTTATTACAATATTTTACGATATTTAACGTATTGTAATATTAAGTCTTTTTAAAAATGAAATATATTATTGCTTTCTGCTATTTTTTATCGACATCGTATGCTTTTTCTCAGTATGGAATTTCAAGAGTTAGAGAATTTAGTTATGATTTTGATAAAAATAGTTCTTTGGATAAAGCTTATTGTACTTTAGAAAAAGGTGAAGGGTACTCTTCCTTACAAATAACAATTTATTTTTATAATGAAAATGAAATAATTAAGGAATGTAATTCAAAAAAATTAATTTTTGAATCAGTTAATTTAGAGAATTTTTCAGAACAATTTTACCTAGCAATTTTTGGGCATAAAGAAGAAGACAATTCAATTGAACTACTTTTTCACCGAAATAAAATTGGCTATTACTTTAGTTTCGTTTATGACAATTATGATTTTGACTTACTTTATTATAATGAAAATGATAAAAATGATTATTTTAGGTATTTTAGACAGATCGACTTTCGAGATAAAAAAATTTACATAAATAAAGTAGATCCGGAATCAAATGAAAATTTATTTTATAACTTTCCATATCTAAAAAATAGTATTCCAAAATTATCTGATTTTGAATTTGGCTCATTTATATGGCCTAGTGTGAAATAAAATTTTAAAACTTTGATCACAGTTGCTTCAGAAAGTAATTTTCAATTTAAATGTTGAATGTTGAACAAAGATTAACGAACTTTGAACTCGAAACCCGCAACTTTAAACCCGCAACCTCACTATGACCCTAACCATCGACACTCCCGCCCTACTCTTTTCCGCAACTTCGTTGATATTATTAGCGTATACCAATCGTTTTTTAACCATTGCTCAAATTGTACGTGGTTTAAAAAAGACGTATGACGAAAAAGAGAACAAAAGCATTTTGATTGAAATTGCGAATTTAAACCTAAGGTTAACGTTGATTCGTTATATGCAATTGGCCGGTGTGTTGAGTTTGTTTTTGTCGGTTTTTGCGATGCTGGTTTTGTTTTTTGAATACCAATTACCGGGTATAATTTTATTTGGAGGAAGTTTATTGGCTTTACTGATTTCGTTAGGAATTTCATTTTGGGAAATTAGTATTTCTGTGAAAGCGTTGCGAGTGCATTTGAAGGATTTAGTGGATAAGAATTAAATAATTGAAAGTACTAATTGATTAACTTAAAGTAAGTGTTTTAGCTCTGTATATCAACTCATTAGATATAAAAATAAAAAGGCCAAAAGAATGTTTACTTTCAGCCTTTTCTGCAATAACTAACAACTAATTACCGGGGCTAAACGGCAAAGAAGATTTATGCACAATAATTCTTAATTTACCGTCTTTCCCTTTTCTGAAAACCCACGTTTTATCTACCATCACTTCGTTACCGTCTTTATCTGTTACCCAAACATTTCCCATTGTAATGGCTACTGAACCATAGATTTGAATTCCTTCATTTTTCTCTCCGGCATTATCATAACGAGCCTTTACCCATGGTTTTAAAGCAAAACCTTTGTCGTTTGGAAATTCCGAATCACCACCCACAAAATAAGCCAAAGCACCTTGCTTTGTGTTTCTGAAGGTTTGGTCACCAAAAGCTAAAGTTGGCTTAAAAAATACTTTTCCGTTATCGTAATTATAAGCGTCTGACAAAACTTGTTCTGCAAAAGCTTTGTAATCACCCCCTTCTTCTTTTAATTTACCAATTTTAACCAAAGCATCACACCAAGCTTGTTGAGCAGCGTTCACTTCTTCATAGGTTATGATGTTTTGAGCACCTTCTTCTACATATACCAAACCTAAATCGTCTATTACTTTTTGAACTTGTTCACTGGTTTGTGTAACTGTATTTTGTGCTTCTTCTTTCACTTTTTCCGTCATTTGATTGCACGAGGTTATTAAAAATCCAAATGCGGCTACTGTTGTTACGATTATTTTTTTCATGATTTTACAATTATTTATTATTTGATTGTTTTTAATTTGTTCTTAGCTTGCTTTACTCTTGCCATAGTTTAAAATTTATATGTTATTTTTTAGAAACAAGTAATTATTGAAAGATAAATGGGCATTCCTATAGTAATATTGAATGGAAACGAAACCGCCAATGCCATTGGCACAAACAACCCAGGATTTGCTTTTGGCACCGCCATTTTCATAGCCGCCGGGACAGCAATGTACGAAGCACTTGCGGCTAACACTGCAAACATAAATCGATCGCCAATACTATCTGTAACAAATTGACTCAGCACTGCCACCAAAACGCCATTGAATAAAGGAATCAAAATGGCAAATAGAGCAGTGAACCATCCGCTTTTTAAAAAATCGTTTATTTTTTTTCCGCATACAATTCCCATATCCAAAAGAAAAATGGCTAGAAATCCTTTGAAAATATCTGTTGTAAATGGTTTAATTCCCATGGCTTCTTTGTCACTTGCCAAAAACCCAATATGCAAACTTCCTAGTATTAAAAAAACACTTCCGTTGGTAAACGAATGTTTGAGAATAGAACCTAAATTTCCGTTGCAAGATTCTTTTGAACCGAAAAAGCGAATTAATATCACGCCAATAATGATTGCGGGTGCTTCCATTAAAGCCATGACCGCAACCATGTGTCCGCTGAACGAAATCGTCTGAATTTCTAAAAATGAAACTGCTGTTACAAAAGTTACTGCACTTACTGAGCCATAAGCTGCGGCAATTGCTCCTGAATTTTCGATACTCAGTTTTCTTTTTAGAATGAAAAATGTATACAACGGAATCAAGCAGGCAACAACTATTCCGAAAAGAAGAGCCCATACTACAGAAAATGTCAATTCGCTATGAGTCAATTCTTGACCACCTTTGAATCCGATTGAAAACAAAAGATACAATGAAATGAACTTTGAAGAGTTATTCGGAATTTCCAAATCGCTTTTAAATCGTACCGCTAAAATTCCGAGCACAAAAAAAAGTAGAGCCGGGTTTGTTAAGTTTTGTAGTAAAAGATCTAAATTCATTAGATAAATATATTATTGGGTGTAAAATTGGTGTCTTTTTTACAGGCTCTAATCAGTCTGTCATTAATGGCTCTTCCTAAACCAACATTTGGAAACTTTTGTGCGATGAGTAAATCAAAGCCTTTATCGTCCAATTTGTGCATAGCTGAGTAAAGATTTTTTGCTGCTTCTTCTAAATCACCACTTGGTGATAAAACTTCAATTTGATAATCTGTACAAAGTGATTTTTTATCAAAAGTAATAATGCCAATGTTTTTCCCAATTAAATTTGATGCTGTTTTGATGGGATTATCGCATAAAATCATTGGTGTTTTTGGAGCATAATGTTTGTCAAGCATTCCCGGGGCAATCGGGTTCTTTTGATTATACTTTCTTACTATAATTCTACCTACCACAGACGCTATCATTTCTAATGAAAGTGAACCAAGTCGATAAACTAGTACTTCATTGTTTTTAAAACCGATGATGGTTGATTCAATTCCTTTTGAACAAGAACCACCATCGAGAATTACCTCTAGTGTGCTTTTAAAATATTTTTCAACGTGTTTGGCTGAAGTTGGACTTATAGAACCAAATGGATTAGCACTCGGTGCAGCTAAAGGAACATCAACTGTTTTTATCAATTCCAATGCAAGCGGATGATTAGGCATTCGTACAGCGATGGTATTCTTGCCGCCTGTAACATAGTTTGAAATTGATTTGTTCTTTTCAAAAATCATGGTTAACGGACCCGGCCAAAATTTATCGGCTAATCGGTAGGCAACTTCGGGTACATTGACTGCTATTTTACTTAAAGATTGTAATGAATCAATGTGAACAATTAACGGATTAAAATAGGGCCGCTCTTTTATTTCAAATATTTTTTTTAAAGCATTTTCATTATAAATGGAGGCTGCCAACCCATAAACAGTCTCTGTGGGCATTGCTACTACATCACCTTTATTTAGGTAAAAAGCCGCTTTTTTAACAGACTTTGTTATAATCCCCTTTTTGTTAGGGATTGCAGTAAGAGCAGAATTCGGGTGATTCATAGTTTTTACCATTTGGATATTTTTCAAGAGTTGTATGACTACATTTTTGGCACGCATAGCGTAAGGCTAATGTTGACGAAGTGGGTGATTTGCACCATTTACAAGGAAGACCTTTAACAACTTTATTCACATCAAAGCCGGGTGTTTGACAATTTGGACAAAGTGAAGCGAGTTTTTCTATTAACTTTTGTGTTGCTTTCTCTATTATCATCATTCGGGTTGGATTCCGATGGGCTCTCATATCACTTTCTGCCCAAATTTCATTCGAATGTTCGATAAGAGAATCATAGTATATTTTCAAATGTTCCCAATCAGAAATATCTTTATGTATTATTTTGAAATGTTCTTGATCATCTTTCAAAATTATACCGTGTGTTGGAAATTGAATTTGTTTGGCAAACGCAATCAATTGTTCGAAAGACTGTATTTTCTCGCCGGAAAAATTAGTTTCTAAACTTAACTCACGAGCAACAATTTCAAGATGATTTTTTTTATCAATCAAAATGATTAATTCATCATCTGCCTGTGCAAAAAACAAACTTGGATGCGGACCAAATGAACCTTCAGAGGCAATTCCTAAATCATAACCATATTGATTCATCGCATCAAGGCATTTTTTTCGCACTGCTTCCAACGCATTAGTGGTTCGGGAAATTTCGCCTGAAAAAGTACCAAACTTATCCGTATCATAATCCGACGGCACAAAAACATCAACGAGCAAATTTGCTTTAACTAATGGCATAATCACTTTTTCTTTTTGGTGTTTTGTGGCAATGATGAGGTTTCTACCATTAAAAAACTTCATGTTTTTCCTTCTTTTCTACAGCTATAATTTCAATTGCTCCAATAATTTGAATATCAGCATTTGCTTTTTCAAATTCTTTGATGGTTTCATCAATTTTAAGTAAAGCATCCTTTAGCTCAGCTACTCTTTTTTTAGAATGAGGTAATTCCACTCCATACCTTTCATAGGCACTAAACATTTCTAGCTCATGAAAATTGATTTTATCTTTAATTAATGTAAACAAAACATTTTTGGCTTCTGCAGGTTGAAATGTTCCGTTAATGAGATCGAAGTTTAAATTTGTTTTCATTGTGATGTGTTTTTAAATTATTCGATTATTAGATTTTTAGAGTATTCGATTATTCAATTTTTAGTTTCTTGGACTTGAAAAAATAGAGTGTAAACAAGATTCCGAGTCCTAAATAAAAATTTAAAATAATATTGTTGGGTTGCAACAAGGTTGCTATTAAACCTGTACAAAGCCAAACTAAAGCATAGATTAAACCGTATTTACTAATTATTTTTTTCATTAGATAAAATTTAATAGTGCAAATTTCTTTAAAACATTTCATATATTTTTATTTATATTTGTAATGAAATACATAAACAATATTTATGCATTATACCTTACATCAATTAATTATCTTTCTAAAGATTACAGAAACAAAAAGCATTACTAAAGCTTCTGAGGCGTTGCATTTAACCCAACCGGCTGTTTCTATTCAATTGAAAAAATTTCAGGATCAGTTTGATATTCCATTAACAGAAGTAATTGGCAGACAGTTGTATGTAACCGATTTTGGTAAAGAAATTGCCCTTGCAGCACAAAAAATTGTTTATGAAGTTCAAGCGATAAACTATAAAACTTCCTCGTTTAAAGGACAATTATCGGGGCGTTTAAAAATATCTGTGGTTTCTACAGGAAAATATGTAATCCCCTATTTCATTGCCGACTTTCTAAAAGAAAATTCCGCTGTAGAACTAGAACTTGATGTAACTAACAAACTAAAAGTTATCGAAAGTTTACATTATAATGAAGTAGATTTTTCTCTAGTTTCCATTCTACCTGAAAATATGGATTTTGAAAAAATTGATTTGATGGAAAACAAACTCTACTTTGTAGGAAACAAAGAGTATATTTTTTCGGAAAAAATGAATGATAAATCGATTATCGAAAATATTCCTATCATTTATAGAGAAAAAGGTTCCGGCACCAGACAAGTGATGGAGCGATTTTTAGAATCCAACAAGCTTCAATTGGTCAAAAAGATGGAGTTAACTTCAAATGAGGCTGTAAAACAAGCTGTTATTGCCGGTTTGGGATGTTCGATTATGCCATTAATTGGAATTAAGAATGAGTTAAATAATGGAGATTTACATATTATCCCTATCAAAGGATTGCCATTAAAATCGACTTGGAGTTTAATCTGGTTAAAACAAAAAAATCTCTCTCCGGTGGCAACCGCATTTACTGATTATTTGTTGAAAAATAAAGCAAAAATAATGAACGAAAAATTCTCATGGATTTAGAATTATTCCACAATCCACATCAAAACCGGTTGTTCAACTGCCTTTAAATTTTCATCCAAAAGCTGCATAAATTCATCTGAAACGGCAGGACAACCCCAACTTAACGGAGAATATCTCGGATAAATTTCTTCGTTAGCAACTGCAGGCCACGAGTGCAAAACCACCACTCTTTTTACAGCATTACTATTAGAAGATTCTAAACCGTGCATCCAATATTTAACGTTAATTCCCCACGAACTGTAATCACGTTTGCCTATTTTGAATTTGCCTTTCATTGAACAATGACTGTCTTGTTTGTTGCTGAATTTGGCTTTTTTATATTTTTCCGAATTGGCTTCAAAAACATCACAAGTTCCGTGCGTTACTATATTTTGATGGCTGACTTTCTTCGTTTTAAAATCATAGACAAAAAAGCGATTCTTACCTGAATGAATACTCATATCAATAAAAAAATAAAAATCCTGATTCATTTGATTTTCTTTACAAAAAGTCAATGCTTCGTTATGAATGGACGTGTAATCTTTTGTAACGTCAACTGGTTGCGTATGATTGCAACACACCAAACTTAAAACGAAAAGTAAAAGTAACTTTTTCATAGACTTTTTTATTGTAACTTAAAATTATTCGAAATAGTATTATCTATACAAAAAACATGATCCTTAATTTTTAACCGCAAAGACCACAAAGGATTTCGCGAAGAGCACAAAGACGCTTCGCTTGAATGTAACAATTCAAAACCTGAAACCTTAAACTTTCCTACCGCAACTAACAACTTTTCCATATCTTTGCCGGCTTTTCAAAAATTAAATTATGTCGACAAACAGTGTTTTAAAAGGAGTTTTTTTAGTTGGATTGGGTGCCACGAGTTATGGTATGTTGGCCACTTTTGTTAAACTTGCTTATAAAGAAAATTTCACCACTGCAGAAGTAACCACCGCTCAATTTGTTTTGGGTATCATTGGTGTTTTGATTATCAACTCTTTTCAACGGATTAAAAATGATAACACCGCTGTAAAAGCAACAAAAAAGAATATGTTTCACTTAATGCTTGCCGGAACTTCCTTGGGAATGACAAGCGTTTTTTACTATTTATGTGTTCGTTACATTGATGTTTCAATCGCAATTGTTTTATTAATGCAAACCGTTTGGATGGGCGTTTTATTAGAAATGATTTTAGATAAAAAACTTCCTTCTCTTCAAAAAATAGTAGCTGTCATAATCGTTTTATTCGGAACTGTCTTAGCAACCAACTTATTAAAAAATGAAATTGAATTAGACTGGAGAGGTTTATTTTGGGGAATTTTAGCCGCCGCTTCTTTTACAACCACGATGTTTACCGCTAATCGAGTTTCATTAGGCATTTCATCGGCACAACGAAGTTTGTATATGCTTTTAGGTGGAGCAGTTATTGTTTTTATTTTTGCTTTGATAACCCAAAACACACCATTTAATTTTGAAATCTTTTTGAAATGGGGAATTATTTTGGCTCTTTTCGGAACAATCATCCCACCGATGCTTTTAAATGCCGGATTTCCTCATACAGGAATTGGATTAGGTAGTATTGTTGCTTCCATTGAATTACCGGTTTCTGTTTTAATGGCATATTTCTTATTAAGCGAAACAGTAATTCTATCTCAATGGATTGGTATTGTAATGATTATTCTTGCAATTGTAATCATGAATATCAATTTCAAAAAATAAAATTGATGTATTTTGGTAGAATTAGTTCTACTAATTTAAAATATTAACATTTATTTTCATAATTTCGCTTTAATCTTAAGATTGAGTTATGAATTTATCTTGGCATTTGTATGTTATGGCAGCACTATATGTTGTTGCAGGAATTAATCATTTTCGCAATCCAAGATTGTATTTAAAAATCATCCCTCCCTTTTTCTCCAAACCAAAATTACTCAATACAATTTCCGGCATTGCAGAAATTATATTGGGTTTTCTTCTTTGTATTCCTCAAACATCTATAATAGCTGCGTGGGGAATTATCCTATTGCTAGTAGCGGTTTTTCCCGCCAATTTATATATGTTCCAAAATGATAAAGCAGGTTTAGGTTTACCTAAATGGGTGCGTTTTATCCGACTACCTCTTCAACTCGTCTTGCTATTTTGGGCATATCTCTATACTAATTAATTAACTAAACAAACAATTATGAAAAAACTATTTGCAGAATTTTTCGGAACCTATTGGTTGGTTTTTGGCGGTTGTGGAAGTGCTCTTTTTGCAGCCGGAATCCCAGATTTAGGAATTGGTTTTGCCGGTGTAGCATTAGCTTTCGGTTTAACCGTTTTAACCATGGCTTATGCCGTTGGTCATATTTCAGGCGGGCATTTCAATCCGGCTGTTTCTTTTGGTCTCTGGGCTGGTGGACGTTTTGATGAAAAAGAGTTAGTGCCTTACATTGTTTCTCAATGCATTGGAGCATTAGCTGCCGCAGGAACTTTATATTTTATCATGAACGGACAGGACAGCTTCTTAGGCATTGACAATACTAAAGCAGGTGCCTTTGCTTCCAATGGCTATGGTGCTTTTTCGCCAACAGGCTATTCGATGGCGTCTGCTTTTGTTGCAGAATTTGTTTTAACAATGTTTTTTCTAATAGTGATTTTAGGAGCAACTGACAAATTTGCAAATGGAAAATTTGCCGGAATAGCCATTGGTTTGGCTTTAACCTTAATTCATTTAATCAGCATTCCAATCACCAATACATCTGTAAACCCCGCAAGATCAACATCTCAAGCCATTTTTACCGGTGGTGAACCTTTGATGCAACTTTGGTTATTCTGGCTTGCACCCATTTTAGGGGCGGTAGTTGCCGGATTGATATATAAAAACGTATTACAAAACAACGAAAACTAACAAATTTCAATATTAAGATTTCTCTAAAGCGATGGATATTTCTGTCGCTTTTTTTTATATTTACGGAATGAAATCACTTTTTCCCAAAGAGAAAATTATTTTTGAGTTGCCCGATGCCGAGATAGAATATTATCCTGATTTTTTTTCTATGGAAAAAGCAAATGAGTTATTCGAAAAATTAAAAAACGAAATTCCTTGGCAGCAAGATACTATTACTGTTTTCGGTAAAACTCATCCTCAGCCTAGACTCACCGCTTTGTATGGTAATGATGGAAAAACCTATTCCTACTCAAATATCGTGATGCATCCTCACAAATGGAATCCGTTATTGATGTATATTAAAAATGAAATTGAAGAGATTAGTCAAGAAAATTTCACAACCGTTTTATTGAATTTATATCGTGACGGAAAAGACAGTAACGGTTGGCACTCCGATAATGAAAAAGAATTAGGTCGAAATCCCGTCATTGCATCTGTGAGTTTTGGTGCTGAAAGAAGCTTCCATTTGCAACACAATTCAATCAAAGATGCTAAATTAAAAATCACTCTTGAACACGGCAGTTTGTTAGTAATGAAAGGAACTACGCAACATTTTTGGAAACATCAAATCCCAAAAACAGCAAGGCCAATTAAAGAACGTGTTAATTTGACTTTTAGAATCATTAAATAATTTTGATATTTTCGTTACTTTAGTAAAAAAATTTCAATGACAACGCTTATCGATTATTTTGAAACCATTCCATCCCTTCACAGAGGATTAATTTTGGTTGGTGGAATTGCCGTTTTTTGGTTGATTGAAAATGCTTTTCCGCTATTCAAATTTCAATACAACAAAATAAATCATGCCGGAATTAATATCTTTTTTACCGTAACCACCATTGTTGTTAATTTTGTGATGGCTTTCATTTTATTATTAGCTGCTGACCTTGCTATTCAACAAAATTTCGGAATTTTACAATGGTTGCCTGAGATGAATATTTGGGTATATACATTAGTCGGACTGTTATTATTAGATTTTATCGGAGCCTATTTAGTGCATTTAATTGAACATAAAGTCAAGTTTTTATGGCGATTTCACCTCATTCATCACACCGATACTTGGATTGACACAACTTCTGCCAATCGACATCATCCCGGTGAAAGCGTCATTCGATTTATATTTACAGTTCTTGGCGTTTTGATTGTTGGAAGTCCGATGTGGATGGTTTTTCTCTATCAATCGCTTTCAGTTGTTTTTTCACAATTTAACCATGCAAATATACCTTTGCCTAAAAAAGTAGATAAATTATTGAGCTATTTCATAATTTCTCCGGATATGCATAAAGTGCATCATCATTACAAATTACCATACACCGACAGTAATTACGGGAATATTTTTTCTGTTTGGGATCGAATTTTTGGCACATATTCGTACCTCGAAAGAGATAAAATTGTTTACGGAGTTGATACACATATGAAACCGGAAGAAAACAATGAATTAATGAATTTGTTGAAAATTCCATTTCAAAAATCACGTTCTCCTGAACTTTAACTAAAAAAAAATGACGTCTTTTGAAAAAGTAATTTATTTTTTTAGTAATATTGATTGATAAAATGAAACTAAAAAAACAAACATTAATTGTGCTTTTGAACTAATGAAAAAAAGTAAAAGAGTGGAACTGACTTACGAAGAACTCGAACGAGTAGTTAGTATGGCTCAAGAGGAAAAAAAACCTTTTGAAGTATTAAAAGTTGAATTCGGAATTTCAGAAAATGAAGTAACCGAAATTATGCGTAAAAAATTATCAAAAGACAATTTTGAGCTGTGGAAAAAAAAGGTAACGGCCAGCAAACCCAAGCCAAAACCTGTCATCGACGACTTTGATGATGATTTAGAAGGAAAATATTACATCAAAAATAAATTTGATTAATAAAAATTTAACTCTTGTTCAGCAAGAGTTTTTTTATTTAAAATGTTTCTTTGTTGTAATAAAATAAAGTCATGCCAACTACTAAAATATTTAACGACATTCAAATCGATCGAATCATCGAAATGGCTTGGGAAGACAGAACTCCGTTTGAAGCCATCACTTTTCAATTCGGAATTTCTGAACAAGAAACCATCGAAATTATGCGAAAAGAAATGAAATCGTCTAGTTTTAAAATGTGGCGTGAACGCGTACAAGGCAGAACAACTAAACACGCTAAATTGCGTGAAAGCGGAATTGATCGATTCAAATGCACGTTGCAACGACAAATTACCCACAATAAAATCTCTAAAAGATAATTTTACATAAAAAGAAGCTTTAACGTAATCATTTTTATAAATTTATAATCTCAATTATTTATGATTATAAAAATGAAAAAAATATTAATTCTTCTTAGCTTTTTACTCTCTTCAACACTTTTTTCTCAGGACATTTCCGGAAAATGGTATGGAAAAATTAGCGTCATGGGATCTGAACTTCATTTTAGTTTTGATTTCATTGCAACTAATTCAATCTACAGCGGAACCATGGATATTCCACAACAAAATGCAAAAGGAATTCCGCTTTCATCTGTTACTTTTGCAGATAAAACCTTGGTTTTCAAATTCGATCAAGCCAATTTTTCCTATTCCGGAAAGCTAAATGCTTCCAATGAATTTGAAGGTATTTTTTCTCAAAATGGTCAAAATTTACCATTGAATTTAAGTCGAAATAAAACTGAAATTAAAAAAGCAAAACGACCTCAAGAACCAAAACCTCCTTTTGACTATAAAGTTGAAGAAATCACTTTTGTAAATGAAAAAGACAAAATTACATTAGGCGGAACCTTAACTTCTCCTAAATTGGATAATTTTCCGGTTGCTATCTTAATTTCAGGAAGTGGTCAACAAGACCGAAATTCTGAAATTTTAGGACATAAACCATTTTGGGTAATCGCCGATTATTTAACTAAAAATGGCATTAGTGTTTTAAGAATAGACGACAGAGGTGTTGGACAATCAGGCGGAGATCCTACCACTTCAACTACGCATGATTTTGCTACTGATATCGAAGCGGCTGTGAATTTTATCAAAACAAAAAAGGGCGTAAATTTCAAAAAAATTGGTCTAATTGGCCATAGCGAAGGCGGAATGATTGCTCCAATTGTTGCTTCCAAAGACAAAAATATCAACTTTATTGTGCTTCTTGCTGCTCCAGGAATTCCGTGTGACGAGTTGCTTATGGAACAAACCTATTTAATTACCAAAGTAAGTGGTGCAACGGAAGATCAAATTGCTGAAACTCAAAAAACAAATAAACTTATTTATGATTTGGTAAAAAGTGACAAAAACAATGATGAATTAAAATCCGGTTTAGAAAACGTTTTTAAAACTCAATTTATGAACGATCCGTCATTTGCCAATTTGAGTGATACTGATAAAAATCAAATGATTAATCAACAAATTGAAAGTGTTTCCTTTCCTTGGTTTAGAAATTTTTTACGATTTAAACCGGAAGAATATCTAAAAAAAGTGAAATGTCCGGTTCTTGTACTTAATGGAGAAAATGATTTACAAGTACCGCCAAAATCAAATATGCTCGGAATAAAAAATGCCTTAGATAAAGCCGGAAACAAAAAAGTAAAATTTAAAGAATATCCAAAATTAAATCATCTTTTTCAGGAATCTGTAACCGGTTCAACCGAAGAATATGGTTCTATCGAACAAACTTTCTCACCAACAGTTTTAACCGATATAAAAGATTGGATTTTAGTACAAACTAAATAAGTTTATCAAACCATTAACATCAAAACGCTTTTTAATAAGGCGTTTTTTGTTGTTATTTGTAACAAAATAAGTTTATAACCTACTCATACACTAAATTAACATTCATGAGAAAATCATTTTTATCACTTGTGCTTTCAAGTGCGTTTCTATTAATAAATGTCAGTGCAAGTTTAGCACAAAACAAAAAAAACGAAATTCATGTTGCATTAGACTTAGTTAAAGTCAACAATGACAGGGTTTCTGTTACAATTACTCCACCAAAAATTAAAACCAACGAAACTACTTTTTTCCTTCCTAAAATTGTTCCCGGAACCTATTCTGAAGACGACTACGGGCGTTATGTGGAAAATTTCAAAGCCTATGATGCCAAAGGAAAAGAACTTTCTGTTGCCAAAATGGACGAGAATTCATGGGTAATTAAAGACGCTAAAAAACTTGCTAAAGTAACTTACTTTATCAATGACACCTACGATTCTGAAACCGGAACCGAATTTGGTCAAGGCGATATTTTTTCACCAGCTGGAACCAACATTTTAGAAGGCGAAAATTTTGTGATTAACACACACGCCTTTGTGGGCTATTTCAAAGACTTGAACGAACTCCCTTATCAATTAACCATCACTAAACCAACTAATTTACATGGTGCTTCTGCTATGGTAGATTTAGATAAAAGTGATGCAGTTGATGTTTTTAAAGCTTCCAGATATGCAGAATTGGCAGACAATCCAATTATGTACACCAAAAACAAAAGTGCTTCTTTTATGGTAGATGACATGGAAATCATTATCAGTGTTCATTCACCAAACGGTCTTTATTCTGCCGAAGATTTTAAACCGGCAATGGAAAAAATGATGAAGGCTCAAAAGAAATTCCTAGGACCAATCAACAACACAAAAAAATATGCCATTCTGCTTTATTTATCCGATTATGAAAAAGAAGACGCCAAAGGTTTTGGAGCGTTAGAACACAACACTTCCACAGTTGTTGTTTTTCCTGAAGCAATGGATGCTGAACAATTAAATCAAAGTATGGTAGATGTAGTTTCGCATGAGTTTTTTCATATCGTTACACCATTGAGTGTTCATTCAAAAGAAATTCATTTTTTCGATTTCAATACGCCAAAAATGTCGCAACATTTATGGATGTATGAAGGAATTACTGAATATTTTGCAAACTTATTTCAAGTAAATCAAGGATTAATTGATGAAAATGAATTCTATCAACGAATGGCTGGAAAAATAACTAATTCTAAACGATTTAGTGACACAATGCCATTCACTAAAATGAGTGCCGAAGTTTTGAAAAAAGAATACAAAGATGCTTACTTAAATGTGTATGAAAAAGGTGCTTTAATTGCCATGTGTTTAGATATTGAATTACGAGAATTAAGCAACGGCGAACGCGGAATCTTAGATTTAATGCAAAAACTTTCCAAAGAATACGGTAACGAAAAACCATTTGAAGACAGCGAATTGTTTGATAAAATTGTATCCGTGACCTATCCTGAAATCAGAACATTTTTAGATACATATGTTTCAGGAAGTACACCGTTGAATTATGAAGAATTCTTTGGAAAAGTAGGTGTATCGAAAACTAAGATTCAAGTTCCAGGTAATATTTTCTTAAAAGGACAATCACCATACATCACAGTAAACCCAACCACCAAAGAAATCATCGTTCTTCCCGGAATTGAATTAAATGACTTTATGAAATCAATCGGATTACAAGGTGGAGACATCATTGTTTCAATTAATGACACTAAATACAATCTTGACAATATCTACGATATGATTATCGGAAGCATGTCTTGGCAAGAAAATGATCCGGTAACTTTCGTAATCAAAAGAGAAGACAAAGAACTAACCTTAAAAGGAACTGTAAAATTACCAATGGATGAAATAGACGGTTATCAAGCCACCGACGAATCTAAAAAAGCACTTCGCGAAGCTTGGCTAAAAGGTTAAAAATGAAAAAAAATAAATTTATAGAAATCCCTGAAGCAAAAGTTTCAGGGATTTTTTTTTAGCTAATCACATTTACAACGAATTCACGAATTATTATATTTCACATTTGATTTCAATTAATTTTTATCGAATAGGAACAAATCACATTCATTGTATGCAAATTTAATTTGTGAATTCGTGGCCAACTTTTACAACTAACTAAAAAAAACACCCTATAATTTTCAAAAAAATACCTATTTTGCACCCAAATTAAAAGAATGAAAAACGCACCGTACATTACAGACGACACCATCGTTTTTGGACTATTACTGTTTTTATTGGCATTTGTCTTTTACACTTCTTCCATCAAAGAAGGTTTTTGGAAAAAATTCTACGTTATTTTCCCGTCGTTGTTAATGTGCTATTTGCTGCCTTCTATATTTAGTTCGCTGAATATCATTTCGCCGGAATGGAGTGAAATTGGTGAAAATGGCGAAGTCGTTACCAAAAAATCATCCATCTATTTTGTGGCCAGTCGCTATTTATTACCCGCTGCTTTAGTTTTAATGACGTTGAGCATCGACTTAAAAGCCATG
This sequence comes from Flavobacterium sp. T50_26, assembly GCF_057652995.1. Lineage (NCBI taxonomy): Bacteria > Pseudomonadati > Bacteroidota > Flavobacteriia > Flavobacteriales > Flavobacteriaceae > Flavobacterium > Flavobacterium sp. T50_26. Next base: position 138,705 of record NZ_JBYFCC010000005.1, on the reverse strand, counting down.
TTCAAATTAGGTCCAAAAGCACTAATCATGTTTTTCACCGGAACAATTGGCGTCATCTTAGGCGGACCAATAGCCATATTAATCGTGTCCATCTTTTCACCGGAAACCGTTGGTGGTGCAGGTTTTGATGCCGTTTGGCGTGGACTCTCCACCCTAGCAGGAAGCTGGATTGGCGGTGGTGCAAACCAAGCTGCTATGCTCGAAGTTTTTAAATACAATCAAGAAAAATATGGAGCAATGGTGTTAGTAGACATCGTCGTTGCAAATATTTGGATGGCCGTTCTCCTTTTCGGAATTGGAAGAAAAGAAAAAATTGACAATTGGTTTAAAGCCGATAACAGTTCGATAGAAGAATTAAAAAATAAAGTATCAACCTATGCCGCAAGCGTAACCAGAAACCCAAGTTTAACCGATTTAATGATTATTTTGGGAATTGCTTTCACGGCTGTCGGACTATCACATTGGGGAAGTAACTCTATTTCAGATGTTCTAAAGGCAAATTTTGAAGCCGTTAACGACCCAACTAGCTTCGTTTCCACGTTCGGTGACCGCTTCTTTTGGATGGTTACCTTCGCCACAGTTCTAGGAATTCTATTGTCCTACACCAAACTCAAAGAATACGAAGGTGCCGGTGCAAGCAAAATTGGTAGTGTGTTCATCTATATTTTAGTCGCTTCCATCGGAATGAAAATGGATTTAGGTTCCGTCCTCAGCAATCCCGGACTATTAGTTGTGGGTCTGATTTGGATGGCCATTCACGTACTTTTACTCGTTATCGTCGGAAAACTAATCAAAGCTCCGTTTTTCTTTCTCGCCGTGGGAAGCAAAGCCAATATTGGCGGAGCAGCATCTGCACCCATAGTTGCCTCAGCCTTTCATCCATCCTTAGCCAGTGTTGGTGTTTTATTGGCTGTATTTGGCTACGTAATTGGAACCTACGGTGCCTTACTCTCGGCATATCTCATGGAAATCGCAGCACCAATTTAATAAACTAACAAAAATCGATTCAATAAAAAATGAAAAAATCCGTATTGCTCTTCGTAGCATTCACTCTGTTTATCGCTTGTAAAAAAGAAGAAACCAAAAGCGATGCCAACCTCCACATTACAGGAAATGTAAAAGGAATAAAACAAGGAAAATTATACATCCAAATGCTTCAAGATTCCACTTTAGTGGTTATGGATTCCATCATTTTCGACGGAAAATCAGAATTTGAAAGCCATTTAAAAATCGATTCGCCCGAAATGTTGTATTTGTTTTTAGACCGCGGACAGTCGAACTCGTTAGACAATAATTTAGTGGTTTTTGCCGAACCCGGAAACATTTCTATCGAAACCTCGTTAGAAACATTCTATGCCAATGCCCAAGTAAAAGGATCCAAAAACCATGACCTTTTGCAAGATTTCCTCAAAATCAATTCCCGATTCACCAACGAACAATTAGTGCTATTAGAAAAAGAAATCAAAGCCACCCAAGAAAGCAACCAAGAACGCATAGACAGCATTCAAATTGCAAACGAAAAACTAATCAAACGCAAATATTTATACACCATCAACTTTGCCTTAACCCAAAAGGATTACGAAGTAAGTCCCTATATCGCGTTATCAGAAGTGCACGATGCCAACCTAAAATACTTAGACACCATTCAGCAATCAATGTCGCCCAAAGTAGCCAATTCCAAATACGGCAAAATGCTCACCAAATTCATTGAAGAACGACGAAAAGACGAACAATAAAAAATTTAAAGAAAGAGAAAGCAGAAATGTTTTCTCTTTTTTTTATTCCCAAAACTTGAAACTCTTGAAATCGCTTCGCTTTAATGGAACACAGATTTGACGGATTAAATAGATTTTCACGGATTTTGATAGCTTCGCTATATTGGATTGAAAAGGATTTCATTTTGGCAAACATCTCCTTCTTAACACTTCTCAACTTGACACGAGCCTATCAGGCGACTGGCGAAGCAAATTTGAAACTTGAAACCAGAAATTCCTAACTCCAAACTACCAACTCCCTACTAAAAACTATCAACTCCCCACCAAAAACTTGGGCGTGCCCCTCCGCGAGCTCCGGGTCGGGCTATTCGCTGCAAGTCCTCGCCACAACTCCGCAAGCTCCGTCGTGGCTGTGGGCTTTCCGCTGCTATCCCTCACGCAAATCTGTGATAGAAAGAGATTTGATTTCTAAATTTATTTAATATATTGCATTATAATAGAGTACGATGATTATCATACAAATCTATCCGAATTTGGGTGCAATAGTATGATTTTGTTATACATATACACGAGTTGCCACACATTTGAGAAAAACAGTTTACATATTGACAATTTTAGTCTTAACTTCAATGTTTTCGTCTGCTCAAACAGATTGGAAATCGGAATTAAAACTGACCGAATATGATAGTATTTTATATACAAGAATTTATCGAATTCAAGTTGACGATTACCAAATTGTAGAACTGACTGAATTTAAAAATGGAGAATTTAATGGAAGTTTGACAAACTCTGTTTGGAAAGCAAATCGAAAAGAATATCGGACTAAATTAATTACTCAAAAAATAAAAATCCCGAATTCGACAGTAGAAAAACTGATGACCGAATTAAAAAGTGAGGATTTTGAAAATATTCCAGATTGCAAAGATGTTGTGAATTGCATTCAAGGATTGGATGGAACAACAATCTCATTTTCCGTAATAAAAAACGCAACTGAACGGAATTACTCATATTGGGAACCTGAATCTGATTATTATTATAAAGACAAAATAATTCCCGAAGTCCTAAAAGTTCGTGAGATATTAAAATCAATTAACTCTGAATTTAATCTTTGGGAAAATTTTACAAAGTTTCGTGACAGATTGCCGAAAGGAAAATATACTTACGGAATGATAGTAATGGAAAAAAAATAAAAACATGTGGCAACACCGTATATAAGCTATGGCTTGGTCAGTCCACACTTGGAAAATCCTGCGGATTTTCCAAAGCCAGTTTTTATCAGGAAAAGTCTGTGCCGAAATACGCCACAGCCCATATACCAAACGTTAGGCGATAAGAGCCCAAAATGACAATACTATGAGTTTATTAATATTAGAAATTCTTACTTATTCCAAACTTGATTTGACCGAATTATATATTTCAAGAGAAAAGGGAACTAGCTTTGAAAAACAACAATTTGATATTTCACCAAAAGATTTTTTAAGATTTGCAAAAGAAGACTTAAAAGAAAATAATGACCGTGGTTATATAAATAGCTTAACAAACTCAAAGCGAGCAATCGATTGTCAAATTGATGAAATATTTGAAATATTAGTAAATTCTTCAGACAATTTTAATCCAATAGTAAAAGTTTTTCTTAAATATTTTGAATTTGAAGCTGATATACCTATTAAACTCCAAATAATAAATGCATTAAACCTTGCACCTAGCTTAATAATTTCAAAATTTAGAACATTAAGAAATAAATTAGAGCATTTTTATCAAAAACCAAGCATAGTAGAAGTCAAAGAAGCTTTAGATGTTGCTGACCTTTTTATACGCTCGGTATCAGGAAAATCTAATTCGGTATGGTATGAATTTAAAATAACTGATGACAAAGATAGATTTGAAATAAATTTTGAGTTTGATTCTATTGAAAGAAAATTCAAAATAAAGCTATTAAAAGGAGAAGAAATAATAAAAGAATTTTATTTAACCGCTGATCAGGTTGAGTTTTGGATATTATTACGTTTAATGCTATCTATTGATGATGAAATAGAAATCCAGGAAACATTTAAAATACTTCTAAAGCAAATTGAACATCCAATTCCATCAGATAAAATAAATATTTGGCTATATGATTAACCTCCGCTGTCGCACGAATCCCTTCGTGTGACGAAAAAGAAGATTTACTTAATTACATTGCAAAAGTCGCTTATTATAAAAAGGTTATTAGAAATTAATACAAAAGTACTTCTAACTTTAAACCATAAAAAAAGGATAACCGAAGTTATCCTTTCAAAAAAATTGAGCCGATAGAGGGACTCGAACCCACGACCTGCTGATTACAAATCAGCTGCTCTAGCCAGCTGAGCTACACCGGCGTCTCAATTACTTCACTTAACATTTATTTTAATTGGTGTTCAGTGAACTCGTTTATGGTGCAAATATAATTTTGAAAATCAAATTTCCAAAAGAAAAAGGCACTTTTTTTATCAAAAAAATAGATTAAAGTGCGTTTACTTTTTCAACTAATTGAATAGCAGACGCTTCTAAATCTTTTTCTAGTTGTTTTAAATGTGCTCTTCTGTTCTCTACTTTTTTATCGTTTAACTTAGCGATTAAAGCATCAAAAGTACTGATGGTCTCATCAATTAACGCACTTGATTTCTCAGTTGGTTTTCCTGTTGTAGTCATTTCATGGATATAAACCGCCTCGATAATATCGCCCATCACAAAATTGATGTCTTTCTTCAAATTTCTAATACTTGCCATTTTTATTTAAATTTTAATTGCGGTGCAAAAGTACGCAAAAATTTATTAAAAGCCACAAATTA
>NZ_JBYFCC010000005.1:0-134077 GCF_057652995.1 Flavobacterium sp. T50_26 | reverse complement strand
CACGAATTAGCACAAATTGTTATCTACACTAAGTCGTAAAATTGGTGAAATTCGCGGCAAAAATTTCATTATCACAAATACGAATTTATTAAAAGCCACAAATTACACGAATTAGCACAAATTGTTATCTACACTAAGTCGTAAAATTGGTGAAATTCGCGGCAAAAATTTCATTATCACAACTACGAATTCATTAAAAGCCAAAAATTACACGAATTAGCACAAATTGTTAACGTCAATAATTAGTGAAAATTCGTGAAATTCGTGGCAAAAAATTCAAGTAGTTATTGTAACTAAAAAGTAATTTCTAATAAAGTGGCCTTTCCATTCAATAAAAATGAAGTGAGTAGAGCCGGGATCAAAACAGTATCTCCGGTTTGATAAAGATATTTTTCCTCGTTCAAATGCAACTCAAAACTCCCGTCCGTACACATCAAAACCATAAAAGAGTCATCATTTTTATCAATCAAAATTTCTCCGTTAAGCGGAATAATATTCGTTTTAAAAAAAGGACAATCTACTAGCGAAGTACTTTTATTTTCCGAAGCAGAATACTCTTTTTTGGCAGCAGTTGTCTTATAATTAATAGCATCAACCGCTAATTCAGTATGTAGTTCACGTTTATTTCCGTTAGCATCTACTCTATCCCAATCATAGATTCGGTAAGTGATATCACTTGTTTGTTGAATTTCGGCAATCACAATTCCTGCACCAATGGCGTGAATTGTTCCGGTTTCCAATAAGAAAACATCGCCTTTCTTAACCGGAATTTCATTTAATAACGAAAGAATATCGTTGGATTCTAACTTTTGTAAATACGCTTCTTTTGATGAATTTTCTTTGAAACCCACAATCAAACGAGCATTTTCATCAGCTTGCATGACATACCACATTTCGGTTTTCCCAAACGAATTATGGCGTGCTTTTGCCAATTCATCATTCGGATGCAACTGAATAGACAAATCTGTTTTAGCATCCAAATATTTAAAAAGTAACGGAAATTGTTTTCCAAATTGCTTAAACACTTCTTTTCCTAAAAGCTCTTTCGGATATAAATCGATTAATTCATTGAGGTTTTTCCCTTTCAATTCACCATTATTGACCACACTTATTGATTCGGGAACGGTTGACAATTCCCAACTTTCTCCGGTAACTTCAGAAGTAATTGGCTTGTTCAAATAATCTTTTAACTTGGTTCCGCCCCAAATGCGTTCTTTGAAAATGGGTTCAAATGTGAGTGGATATAGTGATTTCATTCATTTAATTGAAACGTCAAAAATAAGCAATTGAATTGATACTACTTCGATTCAAATCATTATACTATCTTTTTAAGCATTTGAAGTGCTTTTTCAATGTGAATTTTGCCTGATAAGTTATCAAAAATCAATCGAATGATTCCTTTTTCGTCAATCACATACGTCACACGACCCGGAATGAGTCCGAATAAAGTGGTAGGAACGCCAAACAAATTGCGTAATTTTTTATCATTATCCGACAAAAGCGTAAAAGGAAGTTGGTGCTTTTCTGAAAATTTTTGATGCGAAGTAGCTGAATCACCGCTAACACCAATAACTTCAGCACCTAAATCAGTAAAATCTTGATAGCTATCTCTAAAACTGCACGCTTGCTCGGTGCAAACGCGAGTATCATCTTTTGGATAAAAATAAATAACAACTGGTCTTTTTCCAATTACTGTTGCACTTTCAAAAACATTTCCCTTGGAATCTTTTGCAGTAAAATTAGGAACACTATCACCAACTTTTAGAGCCATTTTAATTTCCTTTATAGGTTACAAAATTTCGAGGTGTTTCATATAAAACGACTTCTAATTCTAATGAATTTTTGATGTGATTACGTAATTTATTCCAAATCACAACGGCAATATTTTCGGCAGTTGGATTCAAATCTGCAAAATCTTGAACATCTAAATTTAAATTTTTATGATCAAATGCCTCTTCAATGTGTTCTTTAATTAAATCGGAAAGAATTTTTACATCCATCACAAAACCGGTTTCTTGGTCAATTTCTCCCGTTACACTTACTATCAATTCATAGTTATGACCATGAAAATTCGGATTGTTACACTTTCCAAAAATCAAATCGTTTTTTTCCATCGACCAATCTTTTCGATACAATCGATGAGCAGCATTGAAATGTGCTTTTCTGGAAACGGTTACTTTCATGGTAATTGGTTTTGGGTAATTGGTAAAAGGTTATAATTTGTGTTCTTCAAGGTAATGATAAAACTCGTCAAAAATAATTTTGAACCAAACTGTATAATTTTCAGATTGGGTTTGAATATCGTCTTTAATGGCTTCGATGCTCATCCACTTCCAATTTTCAACCTCATCCGGGTTAATTTTTGGTTCTTCGTTATAATAACCAATCATCACGTGGTCAAGCTCGTGTTCAGTTAATCCGTTGTCAAACGGAGCTTTATATATAAAATGAAACAACTCTTTCAATTCGGCTGAAAAGCCCATTTCTTCATGCAATCTTCGGGTTCCGGCTTCTATGTTACTTTCGCCTTCCCGTTGATGACTGCAACACGTATTGGTCCACAACATTGGCGAATGATATTTGTGATGAGCACGTTGTTGCAACATCACTTCGTTTTTATCATTCAAAATAAATACGGAAAAGGCACGGTGCAAAACGGCTTTCTCGTGAGCTTCGAGTTTTTCCATCAAACCGATGGGCTCATCGTTTTCATTTACTAAAATTACTTTTTCTTCTGTCATAGCTTTTTTATAGCTTTTCAAAGGTAAGAAAAAGTTCGTTTTTATTTTGATTTATATGGATTTGTGAAAAGTTTAACGGGTGTTGAAGAAGGTTATGAATTCTAACTCTCCTTAATTCTCAACGCACATTTTACTTGAAATCATTGCAGTTATGTTTACATTTTGTATTATTTCCTAAAAATTAAATTAACTCGAATTTTACAGCATTTTTAATTAGGGAAGCAGTGTTATTGGCTTCCAGTTTTAGCATTAAGTTTTGGCGATGCGAACTTACAGTTGTGATGCTGATAAAAAGTTTATCTGCAATTTGTTGATTGGTTAAACCCTCTGCAATTAGCACTAAAACTTCTTTTTCTCTGCGAGTTATTATTGGTATTTGGTTGTATTTTGATGTGTTTTGCGTTTGATAATCTACGTTAAAATACATATTTCCTTTAGAAACATCATCAATGGCTTTATAAATTTCTTCTTTACTCGAATTTTTCAACAAATAACCACTGGCTCCGTTTTCAATCATTTTAGCAACATAACTTCTGTCGTTAAAAGTGCTTAAAGCTAGACATAAAATTGAAGGGAACTCGGTTTTAATTTTTTCACACAGTTCTATTCCATTAATATCAGGTAAATTAATATCGATAAATGCAATATCAACTTCATTTTTAGAGATAAAAGCAATCGCTTCAAAAGCATTTATAGCAGTTCCAACAATCGTAATATTTTCATTCTGCGACAAAAGTGTTTTAAAACCTTCTATAACCATTGGATGATCATCTACTATAAAAATTTTGTGTTTCATTTTATTCGGTTTCAAATTCTATATGAGTTGATGTTCCGTTATTATCAGATGTAATATCTAATTTCCCTTGTAAATAATCTACACGATGCTGAATACTACCTAATCCTATTCCTCCTTTTTTTTGCGAATTAACATCAAAACCTTTTCCGTTATCTTCAACTGTTAACGAAATGGTGTTGTTATTTTTAGAAAGTTGCACGTGTATTTGAGTAGCATCTGCATGTTTTATTGTATTGTTTAATAATTCTTGAACAATTCGGTACAACACAATTTCAACTGTTTGGTTAAATCTTTCTTTCAAACCAAAACTTTGATAAACAATTTCTAATCCCGAATTTTCGGAAACCGAATTACAATAATTTTTCAAAGTATCATCTAACCCAAATTTTATTAGAGCTTCTGGCATCATGTTGTGTGCAACTCTCCGCATTTCTGCAATGGCACTATCTAATTGTGAAATACTTTTTTTAAACGCGTTGGCATTTTCTTCAGACAAAATTACATTTCCTTTGACACTATTTAGTTGGAACTTTACACCTGACAACATTCCGCCTAAACCATCGTGTAAATCTCTTGCCAATCGTGTTCGTTCTGCTTCTTCCCCTTGAATTAAGTTTTGAGCTGCATCGATTTGTTTTTCCTGCTGAAGTTGCTTTATTTTTTGTTCCGTTATTTTTTTTCGAGCTTTATAATTTCGGTATAACAAATAACTAAAAAGTAATAAACCAATTGAAACTCCTATTAAAGAATAAATAAAAATTTTGCTTTGAATTTGTTTTTTCTCCAAAATTAAAATGTTCTTGTCCTTTTTTTCCGATTGGTATCTGGCTTCACGTTCCGAGAATTGCTTTGCTTGTTCGCTAGTAATTATTTCATCGTTAACATCTGCATATTGTTTGAAAAACTCATAAGCTTGTTTGTACTTTTTGGTTTCGTATAGAAATTGATGCAAAACTTTAAAATAATCTCTTTTTTCGGTTGGATTTTCAGTTTGCAAATAGTATGCTTCCGATTCGTTGAGAAATTTTTCTACTTCAGAATATTTTTTTTCTTGTAAAGCTATATTTGCTACAAGTAAACTTGAAACTGCTATTCCGCTAGAACTATTTATTTCCTTTGCTATGTCAAAACTTTTTTGAGCAAATATTTTAGAATTATCTACTTTTTTTAACAACAAGTATTCTTGAGCAATATTGTGATAGTAACCAAACAAGTAGGATCTTTCTATTTTACTTTTTTCAAGAATTGGTAAATGTTTTAACCGGATTTTTAGAGCTTTTTCGATATTTCCAGCTTCTGTAAAATTGTCAGCTTTTTGTTGAGTATAAAAAGCAATTACGGTTTGGTTGTTGTATTTATTTCCTATCGCTAATGCTTTATCAATATATTCATTGGCTTTTGGTAAATTTTTTATCGTACTAAAGACAATACTCATATTAAAATATAAATCCGATTTTCTTTTATCTAAAATTCTTGTAGTTACTTTTTTGACTTTCAAAATTTCAGGATTGTCAAATATTTTTTGAGCTTCTAAAAAATAATCTATGCATTTGTCGTATTCGCCTGTTTCATATTTTATACTTCCTAAATTAAAATTTGCACCAGCCATTAAATAGATATGATTGTCTTTTTTTGCTGCGTCTAAAGCTTTATTTTGAAACTCAAATGCCTTTGCTTTATCATTAAAATTGCTATACCAAAGTCCTAAAAAACGATAGCTGTTTGAAATAGCATAATTGTTTTTTAATTTGACACTTTTAGCTAATGCTTCCTCCAGAAGTTTTTTAGAAAGAGTACTGTCAATTTCAATTATATCATAACCTAAATGACTAAGCAATCTAACTTGAGTTGTGTCTGGCTTTTGTTTATCAATAGTAGTTATAAGTTGTTTTATGCTATCCAATTCACGTTGTTGTGAAAATCCTAAAACAACCGAAAAAAATACAATTACTTTAACTAATGTTTTCTTCATTTTTATTTTTTAAATCAATAACAAAGTAACTCAAAGAATACCATTTCATTATCCTATAAAAGTAGGATATTTAAAATCATTAGTAAAGAGGATAACCTATTTATTTAGGCATACTAATTTTATCTCATCAAATTTTATTCAAATAGTAACCAATTATTAAAACATAATTATGAAAAATTTAAACCTACTCATTATTTGTTTTAGTTTGGTGTTTTTTGCATCCTGTTCTGATGAAAATGAAACACCAAGCTTATTAACTGTAAATACAATTGAACCAACAGGTCTAACAGCTACTACCATTGTTCTTGGTGGAGAAGTACTTACTGATGGCGGAAGTCCTGTTACTGAACGTGGTATTTGTATGGCTGAACATCCAAACCTGGAAATTGATTTACCTGATGTTTATACAGATATTTTAGGAAGTGGTACCGGTTCTTTCAGTGAAACATATGATATATCAGGATTACCCCCAAGCACTATTATCTACTTTCGTGCTTATGCTGTAAATGCAAACGGAATTGTTTATGGTGAAACAAAATCGTTTACAACTTTAAGTTGTCCAATAGTAAATGTTACCCACAATATTACAACACCAACCATTTGGGAAACTGGAAATGTTTATGTTATAAATAGTGAAATAACTATTACATCAGTATTAACCATTCATCAAGGAGTAATTGTAAAACTTGGTGAGAATGGTAGAATTCGAGTAAATGCAGGAGGAAATTTATTTGCTTATGGAACAGAAACTAACCGAGTTATATTTACTTCTTTAGCCGATGATACTTTTTGTGGTGACACCAATGGAGATGGAAATACAACAACACCACAAAAAGGTGATTGGATTAATCTTTATTTAAACGGTGGTGCAAATCAATTTATAAATTGTGATTTTCTTTACGCTGGTGGAAATGATGGTGGCTATCGTTGTGCAGTAGTAGTCTCCGGAACCGGTTCTAACTTTGTTTTTGATGGTTGTGTATTTGCTCATACCGCCAATGGAACAAATTTTACAAGTCAATTTGCATTTTATGGTGGAAATAATATGCGGGATCCTGCAGTTTCTGAATTTGTAAACAATGTTTTTTATGAGAATTATTATCCAATATATTTGAATGCTACTTATTCTATTAATGCAAATAACAGTTATAGCAATCCTGAAAACCCTTTTGAAACAAATGCCAGAAATTGTATCTGGATGTATCCAAATGGTGGCACAAATGTAAATGTTAATCAAACCGAAACTGAGGTTCCATTTGTAATGGATGGGTATTTACAAAAAAGTACTGGCTCATTTACACTTAGTGCTGGAGTAGTAATGAAATTTCCAACGGGAAACACTTTCGGATTAAACATTTCTAACCCATCAATTAGTCCATCGGCTGTTCTAACTTCTATAAAAGATGATTTTTATGGTGGAGATACAAATGGCGATGGCAATGCTTCTTCTCCTGCTGCTAATGATTGGTACGGATGTTATAATCACTCTGCTTCATCCTGGATGAATGGTGCTAATATTTTATATGCTCAAAATTAATGTAGATAAATGCAATACCATGAGAATAATCATTTTGTTAGTTGTAATCCTATTTTCAATTTCAACTTTTTCTCAAGTAGGAATTGGCACTACAAGTCCAGATGGTTCTTCAATCCTTGATATTAATTCAAATAATACAGGTTTATTAATTCCTAGAGTTAGTTTATCCGATATTACTAACGGATCTTCACCAATAAATTCCCCGGCAGTTAGTTTATTAGTATATAACACTAATGCATCAACTGCTGGAGGAAATGGTGTGGGTTACTATTATTGGAATGGAACAATATGGGTAAAACTTCAAACCAATGTTGATGAAAAATGGAGTAGAAATTCAGGTACAGGTTATCTTTTCCCTTCTACTTTAACCGATCGAGTTGGTATTGGCTTAAATAATCCATCAGAAATGCTCGACATAGCCGGAAGAGTTAAAATTGCAGATGGTAATCAATCAACTGGAAAAGTTTTAACTTCCGACGCAAATGGTGTTGGTACTTGGCAAAAAGTTGGTATAAATAACATAAATGTTTCACTTACTAATTTAGGAATAAGTGTTCCTTATACAACTGCAAATTTTTTACAAACCGGGGCTTCAATTACGTTACCACCAGGAAAATTTGCAATAAATGTGACGATGCTTTTAACAAATACTACGGGCACTCCAACTCCAGATAATTCCTCTTTTTGGTTGCGTTCTACGTTTTCGGATAGTTCTGGTATAAATCCTGTTTCATCAACAGATATTCTTGGTGGAAGGCTTATTAGCGGTAATTTACCCGGTTCAAGTTTATTTTCTCTTTTAAGCGGAACAATCATCATAAACAATACATCTTCTTTACCTAAAACATATTATTATGTAGCAGGAAATGTACATATAATTAACACAACAGACACTTTATTAAAAATCGGCGGAAATCTTAATGAAAACAGTATAATTGCTTACAAACTTGAATAAAATTTTCTTAATTAAAAAATCATGAAAAAACATCTTTTTACAATAATTATTTCTTTAACAATAATAGCTTCTTGCAGTAACAGCGATACAAACGAAGAAAACTCAAACAATTCTCCTTTTACTATTTGGATGGGACAACAAACAGGTTCAACTGGTAATTTTTCTAATTTACGATGGATGGTTGTATTGCCCAATGGGAAATACTTTAATCAGCTACCAACTGAAGGATTTCTAAACTTTTCAGAAAATCAAACAGGGGGAACTTGGGGAACTTTTGCTACGAATGGCAATTCAGGAACTTTTACCAATCAATATGAAACACTCCATGTAAATAAGATTAGTAATACTGAAATGGAAATTGTGGGCTATACAAATCATATCTACAAACTTTCTTCTGTGAATGGATTAATTCTTTCCGGCAAATACAATACTATTCCAAATTGGTCAACAATTCCCAACTATCCTTATGCTACAAATGATTTTCAACCCATGATCGAGTTTTTTCAAGATGGTTCTTTTCTCGATTTGGGGGCTTTTTTAACCAATTTCACGATGCCTTATCAAAATCCTGATAGGGCTCCGGGGATTGGCTCTTATGAAATTGATAATTTTACGCTTATTCTAAACTACGATGACGGAAGAACAATTACAAAAGCATTTAGTGGAATTTTTAATAATCCTGTAAATTCTTCAAGTGAACTTGTACTAATAGGTGGAAATCCTTTTTACAACAACTAAAATTACTGTAAAACCTCAGCAATTTTCAACGCACATTTTTCGCCATCAATCGCTGCAGAAACAATTCCACCCGCAAACCCTGCTCCTTCTCCACACGGATATAGCCCTTTAATTTGAAGATGTTCTAGGGTTTGAGCATCACGTGGAATTCGAACCGGTGAAGATGTTCTGCTTTCCGGTGCGTGCAAAATGGCTTCGTTAGTTAAATAACCTTTCATTGATTTACCAAATTGTAAAAATCCTTCTCGCATAATTTGTGTTAAGAAACCAGGGAAAACCTGTCCCATTTCTACAGAAGTTGTTCCCGGAACATAAGACGTTTTTGGAATGGATGAAGAAATTTTATTTTGTGTAAAATCAATCATGCGTTGTGCCGGAACTTTTTGAGTTTTACCCGCTAATTGCCACGCTTTTTGTTCGATGGATTTTTGAAATTCCATTCCTGCAAGAGGTCCGAATTTGGCAAAAGGTTTAAAATCTTCTAATTTTAACTCTACCACAATTCCGGAATTGGCTGTAGCTTGATCTCTTTTGGATGGCGACCAACCATTTGTCACCACTTCGCCCGGGCTTGTTGCACACGGAGCAATCACGCCGCCGGGACACATACAAAACGAATACATTCCGCGACCATTTACTTGCTTGACAATGGAATACGGTGCCGGTGGCAAATAATCTCCTCGAAAATCACAACTGTATTGAATACTGTCAATTAATTCTTGAGGATGCTCGGCACGAACGCCTAGTGCAAAAGGTTTGGCTTCGATAAGGATTTTTTTTCTATCTAATAATTCAAAAATATCACGAGCGGAATGTCCGGTGGCTAAAATAACTTTGTTAGCTGGAATAGTTTCTCCTTTTTGGGTAACGATGCCTTGTATTTCGTTGCTTTTGATGATAAAATCGGTTACACGAGTATCAAACAAAACCTGACCACCACTTTCAATGATTTTTTCTCGAATGTCCTGAATAATTTGTGGTAATTTATTGGTTCCGATGTGTGGATGTGCTTCGACTAAAATTTCCGCTGAAGCTCCGAAACCGACTAATAATTCTAAAATTCTGTCAACATCACCCCGTTTTTTGGAACGAGTGTACAATTTTCCGTCGGAATACGTTCCTGCTCCACCTTCGCCAAAACAATAATTCGAATCTTCATTTACGATATGGTCAACGTTGATAGCTTTTAAATCACGACGACGACCGCGAACATCTTTTCCGCGTTCGATAACAATTGGTTTTAAACCTACTTCAATTAGTTGGAGAGCGGCAAAAAGTCCAGCAGGACCGGCACCAATGACGATTACTTCTTGTTGATTGGCAACATTCGGGTAGTTTGGTAATTCGATTTTTTGTTCAGAAAAAGGTTCGCCTTGAAAAAAAATCATCAACTTTAAATTGATTTTGATTGCTTTTTGACGGGCATCAATCGAACGTTTTACAATTGAAATATGCTCAACTTCTGACACTGAAACACGAATCATCTTAGCCACTTGATCTTTCAATAAAAAATCATTGGCAGCAACTTCGGGTGCAACTTGAATGAGAAGTTCTTTGGGCATACTATTCTTTTTGCAAAAGTAATTTTTTTAATTTGTATCGCATAAAAAAAGGTTCAGCAATTGCCAAACCTTTTATATTAGAAATTTTCATCTTTACTTTTTGATAAACTTGTAATTTAGCTTTTGATTATTCACTTCAATAGCTATAAAATATACTCCGGATTGCAATTGACTTACATCGATATTTTGATAGGAATCTGTGTTTTTTAGTTCTTTTACTAAACTTCCATTGACAGTAAACAACTTGAAGCTATCAATTGAAAAAGCAGTTCCATTATTGATGTTAATCCTATTTTCAGAAGGATTTGGGTAGATTACAATTGCCTTTTTTAACTGGATTGCATCGGTTAAACTCAAGGCAACATTTTCTTCTAAAAAGTCGGGAATACCATTTGAATTTGTATCATCATCCATTGGGTTATTATTCCCATTGTAATCTTCGTCAATTGTTAACACACCATCACCATCATCATCATTGTCTAGATAATTTGGAATTCCGTCTAAATCTGTATCAACATTTGTAATTTGATCTAAGTTTCTTCCTGCGGGAAATACATATTCAAAAGCAGATAATACCATATCGCCATCATCGTCATTATCTAAATAATTTGGAATTCCGTCACCATCTGTATCATCGTTGGCTAAATTTCCATCTTCATTAACATCTTCTAAATCGGTAGAAACAGTATCTAAATCATAATCATTTTGACAATTAATTACAGTTAATGCAATTGCTGTTACATCTCCATTAAAAGCCGCATAAAGTGTTTGAGAATAAGGGTTTATATTAAAATAATCCATTCCAGATAGAGAATTACCGCCTAATTCTGCGTCGGAAAGTGTTTCATGAATTGTTACATTTTCCGGTGATTCATAATTAATAGCTTCTTTGATTAAATTTAAATTAAATGATTCAAATCCATCTAGATTATCATCGCAAACTGTATACAAATAGATTTCGTTTTCAATAGGTCTTGCAAACCGCCATCCTTCAAGAGTAGCATACCAAGAACTGGTATTTCTTCCGGGAGGTGTTAAAGTACTTGTACCATCTTGATTAATTATTCCTACCAACGCGTTTCCTGCATTCCATGTGCTACAAATTGGTTTTTCAACTATTTGTACATCAATAAAATTATATGTTTCATATAAAATCAATTGAAAAGAGCTTGTTAATTGTGAACACTGGAAATGTGGCTGATTTTCAAACATGACAACAAATTTTCTGTAAGGTGCAAAACCAACAATAGAATAGGTTATGGAACCAGTTTGATTTGAATTATTTAAATCATGATAACAGGCAAATATTGAGTTCCTAATTGTAAAGTTTGGTTGAGAAATTTGAGTGTTAAGATTCCATGGACTTAAGGTGCTTGCCAAACCTAAATTAAATCCAACATAACCATTTGTACTGATTATCAATTGATTGTATACAGTTCCGAAATAATCAAAATCAAAACCAATTGGAATTACTCCTGAATACAAGTCATCGCTTGTAGTTATTGGTGTTGCGGCCGTTGTGTAAACCTCATACGGAATTACTGAAACCGTGTAATTTGTTTGAGAAACTCCACTGCTTGCAACAAACAAAAAAAGTAGAAAAATTTTTGATAAGTATTTGTTTTTCATAGGGTTTATTTTTTCTCAAAGATAAATAATTAAGTTTAATTTTTTATTTTATTTCCGCAAATGCTCTTAACGCAAACGAGGCCAACCAATGTTCACCTTCATAATTTCCATCAACAACGGAAGGAAGTGAAAAATTTAGATGTTTTTCAGCCAGCGGTTTTAGATGATTAAATTGCTTTGGATATAACTTTATCAAATGATAAAAATTCCAAGCACGGCTAAAATTTAATCCATCCAAATGAACCAAATGACCATCGGTTCTGTCTGAAACTCGGGCAACTTCCCAATAAAAATCTTTCTTGAACATCGATTTATTAAACTTTTTCAACCAAATTAAAAATTCTTTTTCAGGTAAAATTCTACTCATTATTCCGATTTCTTCCATGCAAGGTGAAAGGAAATCAGTTCCGCTTGGTTCCCAATTTAACGGACAGTTTTCATCTGTTAGAAATAAACGTTTGGCATTTTCAGAAATTAAATTTTGAAAATCTTTATTGTTTGAATAAACCGCATAATCCCATGCAAATGTGAGTCCGAATGCTGTATTATTATGTGTTCCTGCTCTAACCGGATATAGTAGCTTTGGTAAAAATTCAGCATACCGAGCAATTATTAAATCGGATAATGGTTTGAGATTTTGAGCCAATTCTTTTGCGAAAGGTTCTTTACTGATTTCTAATTCTAATTGCAGTTTCAACAACCAATTCCAACCATAAGTGCGTTCAAAGGATTTTTCGTGATTTTTTGAAAAATAGTTCACTTCTGTTTGGATATTTTCCTTCGATAAATTGGTTTTTAATTTATCAATAATTTCATTTTTATTTGCTAAAGCCGGAAAATTATTCAACAAATAAACTAAACTCCAGTGTCCATGCACAGACGAATGCCAATCGAAGCAACCGTAAAAAGAAGGATGCAATTTTTTGGGTGAATGAATTTCGGTTGAATCTAGTAATAACTGATTCAACTTATTGGGATATTCTTGTTGCAAACACTTTAGCGGAAGCGTTGCTAAATGATTAGCTTGTTCCAACGAAAGCTTTTGTGCATTCATTGCAAAAGAAAATAAAAGTAAACCAAAGAAGTAGTTTTTCATAAAATGAATTTATTTTTGCAATAAAAAAAATGTCTAGAAAGATAAAATTAATTTGGGACTTTAGAGGTCCGGCTTCGGCAAAAACGGCGGAACATCATGAAATTCATTTAAAAGAATTCATTCAAGCCGAAAAATTGCAATTAAATATTACCGGATTTGAAATCTATAATGAAATGCAAGCCATCGCTTTTATGGTTGTAACCGATGAAAATATGATTGCCGTTCGGGATGCTTTGAAACCTCATCGAGGAGAAATTTTTAGTGAGCAGTGAGCAGTTTTTAGTGTTCAGTAACTGAGTACTAAAAACTGCGACTGAAAACTAATTTGCTACTTCACTAATAAATTTAATTCGCATTAATCGAAGTTCTTCAATATCATAATCGCCATCAAATTCTTTTAGAGCATCTTCAATTTTATCGGTTTGAGAATCCATAAAATAGTCATGAATTTCTTCTTGTTGATCTTCATCCAAAATTTCATCAATCCAATATTTGATGTTTAATTTTGTTCCGGAATAAACAATTTGTTCCATTTCTTTCAACAAATTATCCATTGTGAAACCTTTTGCTTTAGCAATATCTTCTAAGGATAATTTTCTGTCAATGTTTTGAATGATGTATAATTTATTGGCAGAATTCGCTCCTGTTGATTTTACAACCAAATCATCCGGACGAATAATGTCGTTTTCATCAACATACCGAGCGATTAAATCGACAAAAGGTTTTCCGTATTTTTTTGCTTTTCCTTCGCCAACACCGTGAACATTGCTTAACTCTTCAATTGAAATTGGATATTTTAGAGCCATATCTTCTAATGATGGATCTTGGAACACCACAAACGGAGGAACGCCTAACTTTTTGGCTTCTTTTTTACGCAAATCTTTCAACATAGCCATCAACGCTTCGTCGGCAGTTCCGGTTGATTTTGCAGCAGTTACAATGGCTTCATCTTCTTCTTCGCTATATTCATGATCTTCTGTCATCATAAACGAAGTTGGATTTTTTATATAAGCAGCACCCTCCGGAGACAATTTCAAAATTCCGTATGTTTCAATATCTTTTTTCAATAATCCGGCCACTAAAACCTGACGAATTAAAGCCATCCAATAGCGTTCATCTTTATCGCTTCCGCAACCAAAAAAGTCTTGAGTATCTGTTCGATGAGCTTTGATTACGGCATTTATTTTTCCCATTAAGGTAAAAACAATTTCCTTTGATTTATATAAATGTTTGGTATCGCGAACCACTTGAAGGACTTTAACGACATTATCTTTTGCTTCTGCTTTTGGTTTTGGATTTCGCACATTGTCGTCCATATCTCCACCTTCGCCGGTTTCGTTATCAAATTCTTCGCCAAAATAATGGAGTAAAAATTTTCTGCGTGACATGGATGTTTCGGCATAAGCCACGACTTCCTGAAGCAATGCAAAACCAATTTCTTGCTCAGCAACAGGTTTTCCTGACATGAATTTTTCTAGTTTTTCAACATCTTTATAGGAATAATAGGCCATACAGTGTCCTTCTCCTCCATCTCGTCCTGCACGACCGGTTTCTTGGTAGTAACTTTCGAGTGATTTTGGAATATCGTGATGAATCACAAAACGAACATCCGGTTTGTCGATCCCCATTCCGAAAGCAATTGTGGCGACAACCACTTCAACATCTTCCATCAAAAACATATCCTGATGTTTGGCACGGGTTTTGGCATCTAAACCGGCATGATAAGGCACGGCACTAATTCCGTTTACTTGTAATACCTGAGCAATTTCTTCAACTTTTTTACGACTCAAACAATAAATAATTCCGGACTTACCTTTATTATGTTTTATAAATTTAATAATATCTGACTCAACATTTTTGGTTTTCGGACGTACTTCGTAAAACAAATTCGGACGATTGAACGATGCTTTAAATGTTCTGGCATCGGACATATCCAAATTTTTGAGAATATCTTCCTGCACTTTTGGAGTTGCAGTAGCTGTTAAACCAATTACAGGAACATTGCCTAAGTGTTTGATTATATTTTTAAGATTTCTGTATTCCGGACGAAAATCATGACCCCATTCTGAAATACAGTGAGCTTCATCGATAGCTACAAATGAAATGGGAACTGATTTTAAAAATTCAACATATTCCTCTTTTGCTAATGATTCAGGTGCAACATACAATAACTTTGTTATACCAGAAACGATATCTTTTTTTACTTGATTAATTTCTGTTTTAGTTAACGATGAATTCAATACATGGGCAATTCCATCTTCAGAAGAAACACTTCGTATGGCATCCACCTGATTTTTCATTAAAGCGATTAATGGAGAAACGACGATTGCCGTTCCATTTTGAAATAATGCCGGTAGTTGATAGCACAATGACTTACCTCCACCAGTAGGCATAATCACGAAAGTATTTATTTTATTCAGGATACTTTTGATAACTTGTTCTTGAAGACCTTTGAACTGATCAAAACCAAAATACTTCTTTAATTCCTTATGAATGTCAATTTCGTTGGGATTCATTCTTATGTATGGGTATTTTATTTTAAATTTGCATCCATAAAGATACAACTTTCTTTTATTCATACAAATTTTATATACAATCCGTTTTGATTACAAAAGAAAAAATTTTAGCGACTGCAAAAGAAACCATTTTAACTGAAAGTCAAGCCATTTCAAAAATGGCTGATTTACTTACAAATGATTTTGTAGAAAGTGTTCAGTTAATTTACAAATCAAAAGGCCGTTTAATTGTTACCGGAATTGGAAAAAGTGCCATTATTGCTCAAAAAATTGTAGCTACTTTAAATTCTACCGGAACTCCGTCTATGTTTTTACATGCCTCTGAAGCTGTACATGGGGATTTGGGGATGGTTCAACCGGATGATATTGTGATTTGTATTTCTAAAAGTGGAAATAGTCCTGAAATTAAAATTTTGGTTCCGATTTTGAACCGATTTGGCAATACTTTAATTGCAATGACAGGAAATCTGACTTCTTTCTTAGCCAAAAATTCTCAATTTGTTTTAGATACAACTGTGGAAAAAGAAGCTTGCCCGAACAATCTGGCTCCAACCAACAGCACTACTGCACAATTGGTAATGGGTGATTGTTTAGCTGTTTGTTTGATGGAAATGCGAGACTTTAAAGGTGAAGATTTTGCGAAATATCATCCCGGAGGAGCATTAGGCAAGAAACTTTTGCTTCGTGTGAAAGACATGTTGGATGAATCTAAAAAACCAACTGTTTCTCCTGAATCAAATGTTCAGACTGTTATTTTTGAAATTTCTGAAAAAAGACTTGGTGTAACTGCCGTAGTTGAAAATGATAAAATTATCGGAATAATTACTGATGGCGATATTAGAAGAATGCTGAGCAAAACCGAAACCATCACCGGAATTACCGCTCGAGATATTATGACAAAAAATCCAAAAATGATTCAACCTAACGACATGGTGGTTGAAGCATTAAATATCATGGAAGATTTTTCGATTACACAATTAATTGTAGCAGAAGACAATTCCTATAAAGGCGTAATACATTTGCATGACATTTTAAAAGAAGGAATTGTATAATGGCAACTAGTAGTCCGAAAGAAATGTCATTTTTAGACCATCTGGAAGAGTTGAGATGGCTCTTAATCAGAAGTACTTCTGCCATATTGATACTTGCAAGTGCGGCTTTTTTTGTAAGTGATTTTATTTTTGAACAAATTCTGTTTGCTCCGAAAGATCCAAATTTTGTTACCTATCAATTTTTTTGCGAAATTACTCAGTTTTTTGGTTTAGAAAGTGTTGATATTTGCAATGTAAAAATGCCCTTCATAATTCAAAACACGAATATGGGCGGGCAAGTATCCTTTTTAATTTGGACCTGTATAACGGTTGGATTTATTGCTGCATTTCCTTTTGTTTTATGGGAAATTTGGAAATTCATTAGTCCGGCGTTATATGAAACAGAAAAAAAATATGCTAAAGCTTTTATTATAATTTCGTCTTTATTATTTTTTCTTGGTGTTTTGTTTGGATATTACGTTATCACGCCATTATCAGTGTTCTTTTTTGGGTCATTTAGTGCCAGCTCAGAAATTGTAAACGAGTTTAATTTGGAATCCTATACGAGCATGATAAAAACCTCATCTATAGCTTGTGGATTATTGTTTGAATTGCCAATATTAATCTACTTCTTAACAAAATTAGGATTAGTTACACCTTCTTTTTTGAGAAAATATAGAAAATATGCATTGGTAATTGTATTGATTTTGTCTGCCATAATTACTCCTCCGGATGTTATTAGTCAGGTAATTGTAGCAATCCCTATTATGGTTTTATATGAAATTAGTATTTTAATTAGTGCACTTGTTGTTAAAAAAGAAATTAAACAATCAACTTTAAAACAGTAAATATGTCAGATTTAGTTCAGGAATTTAATGATTATCGTTCTAAAATGAATGAAAAACTGTTGGCTGACAATAATTTAGTCATCAAGAGAATTTTCAACTTAGATACCAATGCCTATGCTGAAGGTGCGTTGGATGTAAAAACAAAAGAGTTATTAGGCTTAGTTGCTTCTGCTGTTTTGCGATGCGATGATTGTATCAAATACCATTTAGAAACAAGCTACAAACACGGAATTACTAAAGAAGAAATGATGGAAGCTATGGGAATTGCTACTTTGGTTGGCGGCACGATTGTAATTCCTCATTTGCGAAGAGCTTATGAATTCTGGGAAGCTTTAGAGAAATAATGTGCCAATGAGGCAATTTGACAATGAGGCAATGTGGCAATTGAATACCTGATTCATTAGAGTTATTTTTCAATTCTTTGAATAATTGGCTAATTGACACATTATCAAATTGACACATTACCAAATGTTAATCAAAAAACAATAAAATTTGAACTGAAAATAAAATTTCTATTTTTACACACTGTTTTCTCAATTGTCACATTGACAAATTGACAAATTGACAAATTAAACTATGAAATTAAGAGCCGAAAATATCGTTAAAACCTACAAAGGCAGAAGTGTTGTAAAAGGCGTTTCTGTAGAAGTAAATCAAGGAGAAATTGTTGGTTTATTGGGCCCAAATGGAGCCGGAAAAACCACTTCTTTCTACATGATTGTTGGATTGGTAAAACCCAACAGCGGTAAAATATACTTGGATGACATGGAAATCACTGATTTTCCAATGTATAAACGTGCTCAAAACGGTATTGGTTATTTGGCACAAGAAGCTTCTGTTTTTAGAAAATTGAGTATTGAAGATAATATTCTGAGTGTTTTACAACTCACTAAACTTTCTAAAGCAGAGCAAGAAGCTAAAATGGAAAGTTTGATTGCCGAATTTAGTTTGGAACATATTCGCACCAATCGAGGTGACTTACTCTCGGGAGGTGAACGTCGACGTACTGAAATTGCACGAGCTTTAGCAACCGATCCAAAATTTATCCTTTTAGATGAACCTTTTGCCGGAGTTGACCCTGTTGCAGTAGAGGACATTCAACGAATTGTGGCTCAATTGAAAAATAAAAATATTGGAATTTTAATCACCGATCACAATGTTCAAGAAACATTAGCCATTACTGATAAAACCTACTTAATGTTTGAAGGAGGAATCCTAAAAGCTGGAATTCCTGAAGATTTGGCTGCCGACGAAATGGTGAGAAAAGTATATTTAGGACAAAATTTCGAATTACGAAAAAAGAAATTGGAGTTTTAAAACTTTCTAAATCTTACACAATTACTATTATTTATTTTTTACCTTTGGTCTATGTTTTCTGTAAATCAACATAAATCAGCCATTGCTAAACTTTGTAAAACACACAAAGTAGACACTTTATATCTTTTTGGTTCCGCAAACACAGCCAACTTTAACGACAATAGCGATGTTGATTTCTTGGTAAAATTTAAAACTTTTGACTTAAAATTATATTTTCAAAATTATATGAGTTTTAGAGAAAGTTTAAAAAAAATACTTAATCGAGAAATTGATTTAGTGGAAGAACAATCTTTAAAAAACCCAGTTCTGATTCGATCCATAGAAAAAAATAAACAATTGATTTATGGATGAACGTATTGAAAAATGGTTTTATGACATCAAATTAGCTATTGAAGAAATTGAATCTTTTTTCTTTGAATCCGGTTATGACTTTTCAGAGTATAAAAGAAATACTATGAAAAAAAGAGCTGTAGAAAGAAATCTAGAAATAATTGGCGAAGCATTAAATCGAATTGTAAAAAAAGAATCAATTTATCTAGAAAAAATTACTGATTGCAAATCAATTATTGGATTACGCAATCACGTAATTCATATTTATGACAATGTTTCTGATGAAAATATTTGGTCTATTTTAATAAATCATCTACCCAAATTAAAAGAAGAAGTGGATTCACAACTTTCTTAATTAATGCAAAACCATATAATTCATCATCTTTGGCGTTCCGTTATAAATATTAACATCAACCGGACCTTGAATTCCGGGAACTGTCGCTTTTTCTGTAAATTGCCAGAAAGCCCAATGGTCTTTAATATCTTCTACAAAAAAATTATAATTGGCTATCCAAAAAGTGTAGCCTTCAAATTCATCGGCTAAAAAGTCTTTATAATAACTTTCGCCGGAATAAATGATGGGTTTTACGTTGTAATGATTTTCAACTTTAGTTAACCATCGCTTCAATCCTACCTTTAAACTATCAATTGATTGTGTTTTTGGTAAATTTTCAATATCCAAAACCGGTGGAAAATCACCTTTTTGCAGTTTTACTGTTTTAATAAAATTAGTGGCTTGCTCAATAGAATTTTCGTTTGGTCTATAATAATGATAAGCTCCTCGCACAAAACCATTTTCTTTTGCATTTTTCCAATTCTGCTTAAATCGGCTATCTACTTTGTTATTTCCGGCGGTAGCTCTGATGAAAACAAACTTCAACTGAAATGTGTCTTCAATGGTTTTAATTTCTTCCCAAGCTATTTTTCCTTGGTATTCGGAAACATCAAAACCAAAAACTTTCTTTTCATGACGTTTTAAAACCTGAAAAATTCTGGCTTCTTCTACTTTTGTAGCATTGTCATTTTCTATTTGATGTTTGGAACGAAAACTAAAATAATAGGCCAATGCATCACGATAATGATACGCTGATATTCCTATAAATAATAAAATTAAAAATGTAATACTAAAACCTATAACTTTTCCAGAGAAAAAAGTCTTTTTCTTGGATGGTTTTCGCCTTGTGATCGGTTTTCGTCTAATTTGCTTTGCCATACTTTATGAACAACAAAACGTTTAAGAAGTCATTTTATTTTGAATAACCGACATCAAAACATAAAGCAAAATAATTAATGGCAATGCAACAATTTTTAGTGTTATCAATAAAATAACTGCTAAAACCAAAAATATAATTTGAAATTTGCTGTTTTGCCATGAGAAATTTTTCATTTTAAGAGAAAACAACGGAATTTCTGCATTCATCATATAAACACTCAGCATCGATATTGCCATTAAAATATAAGGATTTGTTAGAGCTTCTTTGAGAAAAGTTATTTCAGTAGAAGCAATAATTAATGGAATACTTAATATAAAAAGTGCATTCGCAGGTGTTGGCAATCCAATAAAAGAATCGGTTTGTCTGGTGTCTATGTTGAATTTTGCCAATCGATAACAAGAGCCTAAAGTGATAAAAAAACCAACTAACGGTAAAATATGGTTTGTTGGAAAATATTCATCTAAGGAAGAAACACCTTGATTTTGGTAATTAAAAATCATTTTAAACATTACATAACCGGGAACAAGACCGCTAGTAACCATATCTGCTAACGAATCCAATTGCACGCCTAACGGACTTTGCACTTTGAAAAGACGAGCAAAAAAACCATCAAAAAAGTCTAAAAATATACCTAAACATACAAAGAAAAAAGCCAATTCAAACTGATCTCGGGCAGCAAAAACTACTGCTATACAGCCTGATAACAAGTTAAGTAACGTTATAAAATTAGGGATTTTTGCTTTTATATTCATCTTTTAAGGTTTAAAACAAATTTAATACAATAAGTGAGAAACAAGTGCGTTTTTTAATTGATATTTTTAGGCTCGCAATTTCAATGTTTTTTATTTCGTAAAATGTTGTAATGAAACAGGCTAAAAATTCCTATTTTTGGAAAAAATTGTGCAAATTTCAGTTTGAAAAATAAAATTTTGCTTTGAAAAGAAACTTATTTTTTGCTTTACTTCTTATTCCTATATTGGCTAACAGTCAAGCTGTCCGAAAATACTCAAACGAATTTATGAGTATTGGTGTGGATGCTGCTGCTTTGGGAATGTCTAATGCAGTTACGGCAAGTACTTCTGACGTGAATTCAGGCTATTGGAATCCGGCAGGATTGGTTTTTTTAGAAGACAGTCAAGGAGCTTTGATGCACGCCAGCTATTTTGCAAACATTGCCCAATATGACTATGCCGCTTTTGCGATGCCCATTGATGACCGAAGTGCGTGGGGAATTTCCTTAATTCGATTTGGTGTGGATGACATTTTAAACACAACCCAACTAATTGATAGTGAAGGAAATATTGATTACAACCGAATAAGCAAATTTTCTACCGCCGATTATGGAGCTACGTTTTCGTATGCACGAAGTTTGCAAGTTCCGGGATGGCAATATGGTGTTAACGCAAAAGTAATCAGGAGAATTATTGGCGATTTTGCCAATTCATGGGGATTTGGACTTGATGTGGGAATTCAGTTTGAACGCGATAATTGGAAAGTTGGGTTAATGGTTCGTGATATTACAACCACTTATAACATTTGGAACATTGACGAAGAAGAATTTGAAAAAATTTCCAATGCAATTCCCGGAGAAAATCAAGATTTGCCCGAAAGCACCGAAATTACCTTACCAAAAGCTCAACTCGGAATTTCCAGAAAATTTGAATACCGCTATGATTATTCCATTTTAGCTGCGTTTAACTTAAACATGCAGTTTTTTAAAACCAACGATATTATTTCTACCGATTTTGTGAGTATTGACCCCGCTTTGGGATTTGAATTTGGTTATACCGATTTGGTTTTCCTTAGAGCCGGTGTTGGAAATTTTCAAAACGTAATGCAGATTGATAATACTGAAAAAATTGGTTTTCAACCCAACATTGGATTAGGTTTTAAATACAAAGGAATTCAGGTTGATTATGCTCTAACAGACATTGGCGACCAGAGTGCAGCCTTGTATTCCAATATTTTTTCGATAAAAGTTGATTTAGGAATTTTTAGATAATTTGAATGAAAATAAAATTACATTTTCTCCTTCTTTTATTTTGCAGTTTTTTGAGTTTCGGACAGAATTATCCATTGTCTTCCGAAGCAAAAATTAGTGTTTTAACGTGTGGAAGTGGTGAAGAACTACATTCCATTTTTGGTCATACTGCCATTCGAATTCAAGATAATTCAAGAGGTGTTGATGCGGTGTATAATTTTGGTATGTTTGATTTTGATACACCCAATTTTTATCTAAAATTTGTAAAAGGTGATTTAGAATATTATGTTGGTAAAGGTTCTTTTGAAGGTTTCATGTATTCCTATAGAATGGAGAACAGAAGCGTTTATGAACAAGAATTAAATCTTTCACCAATTCAAAAGCAGCAATTAGTTGACAATTTAGAAAAAATGCTTTATTCCGATGAACGATTTTACATCTATAAATTTATTGATAAAAATTGCACTACAATGGTGGTGGATCAAATCAATAATCAATTAGAAAAACCGAGTATAGCGAAAGTTGGTAACACAACCGAAAGCTATCGTCATGTGTTGAATCCGTTTATGGATAATCTTTTTTATCAAAAATTGGGAATCAATATCATGTTTGGCTATCGAACGGATAAAGCGGCCGAGCAACTTTTTTTACCAATAGAATTATTAAAAAGTTTAGAAGTATCAAAAAGTAATAACGAACGCATTGCTCAAAACTCAATTGTTTTGTTTGAACAAGATAAATCATTGCACTCAAAATCGTGGTGGAATTCGATTTATACATTTATTTTATTTTTGGTTCTGATTTTAATTTCCAACAAAAATAAAGTTTATCTAACTTTTCTGGTGATTATAGGTCTACTAGGAATTTTTCTTTCTACGGTGGGATTCTTTTCGTTACACAGAGAAATTTCTCAGAATTATAATGTGTTATTGTTTAATCCTTTTTTGATTGGAATAGTAATTTCTTTTGTAAAGAAAAATGTAGTTTGGTTTAATCGATTTTTCTACTTTATATTATTTTGTTTTGTGGCTTACCTCCTATTCATACTCAACAAAGCTCATTTATTTTTAATGCTTCCGATTATGATTTTGGTTGTATTGATTCTTTTACGATTAAGAATTCGGCTTCTGAAATCGTAATTACTGTCCGCGATAAAACAGAATAGTACTAATGGTTTTAATCATGATATTAATATCCAGAAAGATACTTCTGTGTTTGATGTAATATAAATCATATTGAAGTTTAATCAAACTATCATCAATTGAATCGCCATAGGAATAATTCACTTGAGCCCAACCGGTTAGCCCAGGTTTGATAACGTGACGCGTTTGATAAAAAGGCATAACTTCGGCAATTTCATTTACAAAAACAGGACGTTCAGGTCTTGGTCCGATTACAGCCATTTGTCCGAGAAGAATATTAACAAATTGAGGAAACTCATCAATTCTGCTTTTTCGGAGAAACTTGCCAAAAGGTGTTATTCTGGTATCATTTGTAGTTGCAAAAACAGCTCCGGCAGATTCTGCATTTTTGATCATCGTTCTCAACTTGAGAATTCTAAATTCTTCACCATTTTTACCCACTCGAATTTGTGTATAGAATAGTCCACCTTTATTACCAAAGACATTTCCTATCAAAATAAATGGTAATAAAACAATTCCAACAGTAATACCTGCTAAAGCGATTACGATTTCAAAAAAACGCACAAAAAGTAAATACAACTGATTTTGATTACTTCGGCTAAATGGAAAATATTTATAAAAATCTCTGGCTACAAATTGAACTGGAATTCTTTGTGTTAAATTTTCATACACTTGCGTATATTCTCTAATTGTAAAACCATTCTCTAAGAGTAATAAAAGTTTGTTGTACAGTTCAACAGTTATTTCTTCTGTTCTTTGCGTTGCAATGACAATTTCTGAAATTGAATTACTCGAAACAAAATTTTCAAGATTTTCTACAGATAGTACGGAAACAAATTTGTTCTTTATTTTAAAATCAGAATATTGATCTGTGTTAACAAAAGCAATAATATTATAATGTGGATCAATATTTTTTAATCCGGAAATTAACTCATCTGCCATTTCCTTTTCAGAAATCAAGATAACTTTTTTCTCGAAGCGATGTGAGGCTAAATATTTTTGATAAAACATTCGCCAAAGGAATAATGCCAAAAAAATTGCTAAGAAAAAATATAAAATCTGAATACGATTTGAAGGAAGAATTGGCGTATAAAAAGGTGTCAACAGATAAAACAATACTGTTGTTGACGAGGTTAAGACAATACTTCTGATAACTTGAAATTGATTGCTAGCAACTTGAAGATTATACATTTCAAATACAGATCCAACTAATAGAACATAAACACCTAAAACTATTGTCCAATAAAAATTGGAGGGAGTGATTGAAAAATAATCGAAATTAAAAATTATTCCAACTATATAGAGCATTAACAACACAAATAGGACGTCAAAAATCCTGAGAAGAATTTTTCTCTCTGAAACTTCAAAATGAATTTTCTTCTTACCGTTCATTCTATGTTCTTGTTGTTAGATTGAGTGTGCAATTTAACAATTTTAAGAGGATTTTATCAGCTATTTTAAAATTTCTTTCCATTGGTTTTTAACAATTTGCCAATCGAATTGTTCTGCCAATCTACGCCCATTACTAGCTAATTTTTGAGCTAATTCTGGATTTTCTAATAATTCATTTACAGCATTAACCATTGCCTGACTATCAGAATCGTTTACCAATAAAGCAGATTCTCTATGATTAACTAAATAAGGAATTCCGCCAACATTTGTAGAAACCACGGGCAATCCGAGTGCTAAAGCCTCTATAATACTAACGGGAGTATTATCAAAATGCGTTGTATTTATAAAAATATTGAAATTTTCTGAAAGTTTATGCCAATCTGGTTTTGATAATTTTCCGGTGACTGTAACATCAGAATTGTATTTTTTTATAATTACATCAAAATTTTGTTCGCTTATACCTTTATAAGGCCCGACCATAGTCAATTTAGCCTCAGGAAATTTTGCTTTTAGATTATGTTGAACTTCGAGTGCCATTTCCGGATTATATGTCGCGTCAATAGATCTAACCCACAATAATTTAGGTGTTGATTCGTTTTTTCTTTGTTTAAAAGAATAATTTTTAATTTCTATAGAGTTTGGAATTAAGATCAGGTTTGGAAAATTAAATTGCTCAAAGTTTTTTAGTAAATAATTAGATGGAGCAATATTAAAATAAGCATGATTAAAAATCATTTTTGAGAAAAAGACTGATTTTTTAACTCGCTCCGGAAGATTGCCTCCATGAAGAATTGGAATAAATTTAAGGTTCAAAATTCTACATAACTGACTAACAAAAAAGGCATACCAAAAATTTTGAGTGCTATAAGTATCTATCAAAACATACCTTATTTTTCTTGCGTTTTCGATCGTTTTAAACAACATGTCTATAAATCTAAACAGCTTCTTTTTTTTTGAGGAAGCATAAATAACATCAAAACCTTCTTGTTCTAATAAAGGACCAAGTGTTTCAATTGTTGTGGCAGAAAATCCGTGTTTGGATAATATGTTTCCTATGTAGAGAATTTTTATTGCCTTTGGATTCATTTACAATTTATATTTGAGCATGTAAAGTTATTTAAAGGAATTAATTTATGTGATACAATTTATATTTTCCTATTTGCTTTTGCACGGGCAAATTAATCCAAAAATCAGTATTATCTAAAATATAATTAACTTTATTTTTTCTTAAAAAATCGACTTTATCTTTTGGTTCTTTGTGTGTTTTAAATTCTTGTAGCATTAGGTACCAATCTGACAATTTTTGAATATTTCCTTCTATTAACATGCTTGCTCCTTTAGAATCTAAAACCACAGCTCTTTCTGCTCCTGTTCTAATGAGATAGGGTCCATAAAAAACACTTTCCTGATTTGTGTTTTGATTGATATATTTCATCATTTCATTTAAATCGTAATCAGGTTTGAAATTATTATTTAGATGAAAGCTTCTTGGCAAAATCGAAGTAGTCAAATCATCTGAAACAAGTGGAACTCCAGAAAGAATTTTTGAAGAAGATAGAACTAATATACACAGATAAGCAACAAAAAAACCTGTTTTAATTTTCTGGTTCCATTTAAATCGCTGAAACAATTCAACTACTAAAAAGAATAAACTTAATTGAAAAACTACTAAAATTAGTTTTTGAAAGCGAATCAATTGGAACGACATTCTCAAGCTTTTTCCGAACCATTCATTTACTACTTGTTCTACATAAACTGATAGATTGGAGAGAACAAATACGCTCAAAGCCATCCAAAACAAAATTTTAAAATTTCTTTTTTTTATTGAACTATCAAAGAAATAATAGAGTGCAAAACAAGCAACAAAAAAATATAACAACTGACCGTGCCAGAATTTTAAAAAGAAAATAGGATCAAAAAATTTACTCGAAATTCTGGCTCGTAAAGCCTTTTGAAAAATCACTTCATCAAGTACAACATCATTTTCAACTTTTCCAAAATAGGTCAACAAATAGGGCAGCATTCCTAGTAAACATGCACAAAATGCAATAACTAAACTTTTGAAAAACTCCTTAGAAAAAAGTTTTTTATCAAAATATGTTTGGGCTATAAATGCTACAAAACCTAAAATAACAGTGCCAAGACCTGTTACAGGGTGAAAATTAAAAATTAGACCCAAAGCAAAAAAAGCAAAAAAGAGATTATATTTTTTTAGAGAA
Organism: Flavobacterium sp. T50_26; assembly: GCF_057652995.1. Lineage (NCBI taxonomy): Bacteria > Pseudomonadati > Bacteroidota > Flavobacteriia > Flavobacteriales > Flavobacteriaceae > Flavobacterium > Flavobacterium sp. T50_26. The sequence continues at coordinate 107,061 of NZ_JBYFCC010000005.1, read as the reverse complement.
ACATAAAGCAAAAAAGGAATTGGTAAAAAAGCCATATGAAGAGTTCTTGGCATTATTGTCCAAAGATTTGAAATACCCAACAATTCTCCACCCGGAGGCCAGAGAACACCTCTAATAAAAAGGGAAAATAGAAGAGCTAACCAAAAGTCATTTTTTAATTTATAGAAAAGTAAAAACCAAAAAATCCCATAAAAAAGATGTGTAAAAAATGACAAAACATTGAGAGCTTGGATATAATCCACATTTAAGCTATGTTTTATTGCTCGCAAAGTTTGCACAAAAAAAGGAGTATAGTAACGAACATCATCTAATTCACTTAAATATAAATCATTTTTAAACAATTCCGGATTGTCAATTTTTTGACAAACTGGAATAATGTTAGCTAAATCAGAAGAAATTTCATCTACTCCAGCATTTCTTTGTTCCCAAAAAAAACCAAATGCAATGGTCAAGTTTAGAATAATAACCAATAGCCACCTTTTTACTGTCATTCTTGATTTACTTTTGGAGATTGAATTATGTCGTATTGTATAGCCTGTAAAAGTAGTTGGAAACCCAATATTATTGAAAGTGTTACCAACATTATGGTTCCGGTGGGGGCTAAAATATTAAGACTTGAATAATACACCCAATTATAAAAACCATACACTATTCCGAAAAAAAACAAAGGAAAGCCAAAAAAAAGATAAACAGACCCTATGTTGAAATCATATAAAAAATATTGTTTAATGATTCTTTTTATAAATAATTTCAATAGATTCCAAGAAAATATTATTGGCATTTTCCAAACCTTCATACTTGATTTTTCATCTGCATAAATTGCGGGCATAGCTATATCTTTTATTCTTGCTTTTAGATAAAATAGTTCTGCAATTAATGATGTTTCAAAAAAATATCGATTGGATAATTTACTTAAATCCAATTGTTTTAAAAAGGAAGATTTTATGACAAAATAACCATTTGTTGGGTCAAAAACATTCCAATAACCAGTAGCAATTTTAATTAAAAATGAAAGCACTAAGTTGCCCATTCTGCGAACAAAAGGCATTTTTTTTAGAGCATTTAAATCTCTGAACCGATTTCCTTTTACATAATCTGCTTGATTATTAATGATTGATTCGATCATTAAAGGCAGATAATTTAAATCCATTTGATTATCGGAATCTATTTTTACAACCAAATCTACATTTAACTCAATAGCCTTACCAAAGCCCGTTTTAGTTGCTCCACCTACCCCTAAGTTTATATCATTTTTTAAAAAAACATATTCTGTCAATGGGTTGCTAAGCTTTAAAATATGTTCTTTCGGAATTTCCTCTTTCCCACAATCATCTACAATTATTACATATCTAATAAAGTCCGGAATGTTTTTAACAACTTCCAAAATTAAATTAGATGAATTGTAAAAAGGTATTACTATTGCAACATTATTTTTCATTGTTGTTGATTAAATTCGTTTTTATGGAGAAATGAAATTAAAGCTGTTGTAACTATTAAAAATAACCCCAAAATAGCAAATAATGGTCTGTAAATATACAAATGCTCCCCAAAAAATAAAGTAACAAGCATAGAGAGCACTAATCCCTTTAAAGCTAATGAATATCCGCTATTCTTGTTAAAGGAAATTAGAAGAAAATGAATTAACCATCCATAGAACATAACGAAACCAACCAAGCCAAGCTCTTTTATTAGGTTTAAATACATGTTATGAGCAGAAAATCCTTTTAATAATCGATTATTAAAACCTTGTCCAAAGGGAATAATTTCAGGATTATTACCTAAATAGTCGATGTATTTTAAAGACAATGTACTTCTTCCTGAGCCAAGATCTTCATATAAAGTTTCAACGTTTGCATTTTCCAAATCTTCTTCACTTTGAATTTTATTCACAACTCTTCCTTCAATAACCTCCATAACTTTTTCATTTATTCCCTCGTTAACATTGAGAAGAAACATAAAACTAGAACCAAAAAATATGGCGAAAAATAAAAATCCAGACGTTTTATAAAAAGAAAAGAAAACAATAAATACAATTAATCCAACATAACTAGTTCTTGAACCGGATAACAATAACACGTAAAGGTTAACGATGATTACGGCGATAAGCAAAATTTTACTAACGGAATGTTTTTTATTAAAAAGTAAACCTACAGAAAAGATTGCCATAATCATAGAATACATTCCTGAAACAATCTTATTTGGACCTAACGTTCCTGACAAGAATCCAGCATAAGAAACTTCATAAGATCTATTCCAAAGAAAAGGTATAAAACCCAAATTTTGTAAAATTATAATTACACCAGAACATAACGAACAAAAAAGTAATAGATAAACAAAATGAATCAAGTTTTTACGATTAAAAGACATTACATAGAATAAGACTGCAGTTACAAAAAATACCCATAAATGATATAAATATAAAACCGATTGTAAAAATCTTAAAAGTCTATCTTTAAAAATACTAAACAAAAAAGTGATTAAAATTGTGATTGAGCACCATAAAACAAACCAATAAAACCATTTAAAGACTGGTGTTTTTTTGATGACATGGCTATAAAATGAATAATTCATTACAAAAATAAACAACACATATATACCTAAAATATCATATAACCTTAGTTCATTATCTCCTGAAACGCTATAACCAATTACCGGAAGATTATAGAAATAGGAAAAAATCATCAAACAAATCAATATAAAATGATATCTATCCTTAAGTAAATAGAAATTATGCTTAGCAGGTTTTAATAATATAGGTGTATCTTGTGAAGTCATTCTTTTATTAAAATTCTCTATTTTAACATATTTATTTTTAATTTATTTAGATAGTTATCAAAAGTAAATAATTCAGCTAAATTAATCACATTAATAGATATTTGTTTTAATTCATTTGGGGTTGTATAAATTGCTTTAGTAAACACATCATCAAAACTTACAGATTTGTCATTTATATCCCATAAAAAGCCATTGTTTTTGTCAATATAGTGACTAATACTCCCAACATTTGAAACAATAGAAATAGTTCCGTAACAAGCTGCTTCTGCAACCACTTTTGGAAATCCTTCTGCTTTGCTTGGAAGGAGTAAAAAGTGAGAACTGGATACAAACTGATGTAACTCTTTATTCTCTAAAAACCCATGAAATATAACTTTGTTGCCTAGTTCCTGAGCTTCTATCATATATTTATTCATTTTTTGACCATCACCAATGAGATGAATTTTATTTATCATTTCTGTTGGGATTTTTTTTAACGCCTCTAAAAGTATAGAAACTCCTTTTACATCTTCAAATCTTCCAACAAAACAAAAGGTAAAGGGTTTAGAAAAATTCTTGTTTTGAGCAATTATTCTTCCCGCAGTTATATCACTCTGCGTTAGACAAGGATTTTCAAACGAATAGCAATGTTTGGGTTGATTTGGCCAAAAACCATTAATTGTAACTTTACAATCAGACCAATTTTTTTTTAACCAATAGCGTTGAATTTTATTGGCTAATGGAGGATTTTTTTGTCCCCAATCACCAGCATATTTTACCCAAAAAGTAAATTTTCGTGGCATAAAAAATTTAAAAAAAGGTAATAAATAAAGCCCCATTGAAGTTGGTAACCTTAACTGAATTTCTGAAGCTCCTTTGGAATTTTTATAAATAGTATATAAAATTCTTGGTGCTTTTGAAATGATTTTTACTTTACTTAAAAAACTATCTCCTCCATAATTTGGAATAGGTGAAAACTTTATATTATTTTTTGTGTAAGGAAGCGAACTGTTTGGTGCTTTGGTTTTGTGTAAACAAGCTACATGAACTACTTCATTCCAATAATCGGCTAAATAGTTTACTTCGTTAATAGTTGACCCCCACCCTACATATTCACCATCTTTAAGATAATGCTCTGTGTGAGAGATTATTACCAATTTATTTCTCTTCATGAGTTTATAACTTTTTCATATTCTTTACTAATTACATCCCATTGAAACTTTTTTGCCCATTTTTTTGCATTACTACTATAATCGTTATAATTAGAAATAATCTCATGAATCGCTTTTGCAAACGCAGCTTCATCGGTTGGATTTATTAGTATACCACTGGAATAATTTTCAATAGCATCTTTAATACCAGAATCATTTGAACCAATTGCCGGTAATCCTAAAGCATTTGCTTCTAAAACCGCAATTCCAAATCCTTCTACATCCCCGTTTTTTAAAACACTACTTAACATACAAAAAATTGAACATTTTTTTAATAGACTATTCTTTTTCTCATTTGTTAATACTCCATGAAATGTAATGTCTTCCAAAACGTTTAATTTATTTGCCAAACTAGTAAAACTTTCTAATTCGGTGGTAATGCCAACGCAATGATAATGAATTGAGGGAAATTTAGTTTTAATAAATGGTAAAGCTTTAATAATATTTTGTTGACCTTTTCTGTAGGTTAAATTACCAACAGTTATTAAATTTATTCTACTTTCAAAATTTAACTCGGGCAATTGTTCAAATTCTAATTCTTCGATTTCTATTCCGTTATTAATTACTTCAATAGTTAATTTTGGATTTATCTGTAAAATTAAAGATTTTGTAAATTGTGAAACAGCAACTAACTTATCCATTTTTTTTAAACTCAATTGAGTCAGCAATTTAGAAACTTTACCACCTGCTTTTAATTCTGAACCATGGATTACAGTAATTACTTTTTTTGACAAAAAGATTAATTTTAACAATGCTCCCAACCATAAAGAAAACTTTCCTGATACAATTATAATTTCTGAATCATAGGATAATTTAAAAGCTTTTACAATTCTACTTATATAAGTAAATGCATTTCGTTGAATTCTTTCTACCTTAAAAATTTGATTTTTATCAAACTCATTATCTGCATTTGGTTCTCTAAAATCTGTTAATACAGTTATACTATAACCAGCATTTTGAAGATATTTAGATAAAAAATAGGCATGGTTACCGATACCTCCGGGTAAAGGTGGAAATTCTGATGTTATAAAAGTAATTTTTTTCAACTTATTTTTTAATACTATTTTAAGCTCGTTTTTCTAACTATTCAACTAATTGAATTAATCAATAAATTCAACTTTCCAAAGTCCAATATTGTATTGTCTTTTTATTTTGAATTTATAAATACTCGAAACCACAATATGTCCTTCAGTTTCTTCAACTAAATCTACAACTTTACATTTTTTTGAGGTGGTTTCAAAATTTTTTGTTATCCATTTTAATTGATCTTTATTAGTAATATAGAAAACTTTGTTAGAAACATCTTGTATTCCATCATTTTGCGACATAAAATTATATAGCAATCTTGATTGTTTATTATCGTAAACATCTAATGACAATTCAGTTGGAACGAAATATTTATTATTTTCTTTCCAATATGTTTTTTCCTCTTTCATCGTTTTTGCAACTTCTTTCCAAGTTGAACTTGTTTTGGGTGTACAAAAAATCAACAAAAACGGAATGAAAAAAAGAATAAAAAACGAATAGAAAATAGATGAAGTCGTTAAAATAATAGAAAAAGTATTATGTTTTGAAAAGGCTAGGTTGTTGGTGGATTTATAATTGAAAACTGCCAAAAATAATAGCAAGGTATATAGGTACGGCATGTAATAACTTCGTCCGAAAAAGCACAATAAAATAATCACTGAAAATATGAAAAGAAAATCAATTTTAGTAAACAATTTTCTATACAAATAAAGAACAAGGGCTATAATTGGTCCGGAATATACCAGAAATTTAAAAAACAAATTAAAATGAATTCCTGAAAGATGATTATTTACTTCCGATTTATACTTTGTGGGCAGTAATAAATAATTAAAAATTTCTCCTTTTGTTAAAATTAATGATATTACAATACCAAAAAAACAAAATTTCAAAAAATCTAGGTATTTCTTTTCCTTGCCAAAAAAATAATACAACATTAGAATCAAGAAAAATAAACCTCCAATATGATGAATTAGACCGCAAAAGACGCACAAAAGAGCAAATAGAAATATTTTTAAATTTTTATTTAAATCTAATAATTGTAAGGCAATTGCAATTGAAATTATCAATATACAAAAATTTTCAGGTCTAAATACATATGTATAATTAGAAACTATGTATCCTAAAATTAATAAATAAAACAAATTTCTAAGTTTTTCTACTTTATAGGCATAATAAGCCCACAATGCTATTATTAGAATTATTATACAAAATTCCAGAGAAATGAATGAGAATGTGGTTACACCAAATAATTTAAACCAAATTGAATAAAAAAAATCGAGTAAATGAATAGTAAAAATGTTTCCCAGATACTCATGAGCAAAAATACTACTATCTGTTAAGCCGTTATAATAAGAAAATGCTTGACTCATAGCCCAAACACCGTCTCCGCCAACATAAGGATATACGACATAAGAAATGAATTTTAGAAGTACTATAAATCCAATTATTAATATATAAATAGATGTGTCTAATTTTTTAAGAAATTCAATTTTCATTAGTTTTTTATTTTTTCACTAAAAGTGTCATTTTTGATTTCGACCGGAAAAGTAATGATTTTATACTAGAATCCTATATAATTGATTTTTAACACATCATTACTATTTGAAAAAGATTTCTTTTTTGGAAAATGATTTTATGTTTTTTATTCTTCAAGTATTCTTTTTATATAGTTGATAGGATTTATAAACTTTTCGCTCCAACTTATATTGTTTTTAGACATTTTTAAGTGAAAATCGTTTACAAGAAGTTGCTCAATTTTTTCTGGTATTTCAAGAAATGATTTGCGACTAGATAATTTCAAGTAATTCTCATTTTCATTAAATCCTTCGATGACAACATTTAAAGGTGTAGAAATTATACTCTTTCCAAATAATGCATACTCCCCTATTTTCCAGCCTGGTGTATCTTTTAATCCATCATCTGCAATGCATATAGACGAAGTTGACAATTCTTTAAAATACTGTCTTTTTGAAATTATTTTATTGGGAAATATCAATTTTGGGCAAATTTCTCGTGCTAATTTTGAATCAAAAATTCCTACAGTTGAGTTTTTAAAATTAGATTTTATACTATTGCATGCTTCAATTCTGAAATCATTTTGAATCTTCCTTCTTTCTTTTTCTTCTGCATTATTGTTGTTATCTGGATCCCATAATCGTGTATAGAATATTATTTTTCCATCTGTTTTTACTTCTCTAAACTTTATAATATCATTGTAAATCATAGCATAATGCCCCATATTCAGTAAGCCAAAAAAATCAAACATTCTAGCTATTTCAACTTTATTATTCTTTATAAAATTAATATCCTTTGGCAAAAGAGCAAAAAGTTTCAAAGGATTAGTTGCGATATTTACTTGAAAATTTAAAGGTTTAATAGTATTTCCTACTGACTTTTCCTGCAAAGATCTTTTGAAATAAAAATCATAATTAGAGGGGTTGTCTATAAAAAGATAATCATCAGAATAGTCTAACAAATAGGTGATTCCATTGTTTTCAATTCTAACACAATTGTGTTTAACTTCTTTATCATAAATAATAGAGAGCTTTTGCTTATTATTTGAAGTATAATCAACTAATGAGTATAAAATTTGATTTAAGTGAGATGTATAAGAACTAATAAAAACGTGAATAACTTTCATAATCATTAGTATTTCTAAATTATCTTAAAAATCCAATTTTTAACTTCTCTCCTGATGCTTTCCATGAAAGTAAAACCTGTGCCACAACCAAAGGCAAAAGAAGTGGAATAAAAAATAATGAAATAAATTTCAAAATTCTGTTTCCTTTATATCTATAAGGAATTAATGAGGGAAATACGGCTGGTATAACCATGTATATTGAATTTGCATTACCAAAATACTTTCTTGATAAATATAAAACACTTGGCACTGGTCGTGGTCCAAATATTTTTTTTGGTCGCCAAGCATCCCAGCTTCCCATCTGTCTTAGGCCACCTTCACTCACTTTTAAATGAATTCGTTTTGCTTTATAGTTTGATATGTTTTTGTATCCATTCAAATAACAACGCAATCCATATTCGCCATCACCCATTCGTTGTTTTTCAAACTGTAAATCAAAAAAACCTATCTTATAAAATATTTCTTTTTTAATTAAAACATTTCCTGTATCCAATTGTTCACTCCACTTAAAATAACTGTAATTTTTGGGAACTTCTGCACCAACTACACTAATTGAAACTCCGGAAGATAAATCTGCATTAAAATAATCTAAACATTTTAAATGTTCTTCAATCCAGTTTTGCTCTACTAAAGAGTCATCATCATATAATAAAATTAAATCGCCTTTTGCCGATTTTATGGCTTCGTTTCGTGCTTTCCACAAAGCTTTTTCCGGCTGAAACCAATATTTCAAATCAAAATTCCAACCTTTATAAAATTCTTCATTAAAATTATCTGTTTGATCTACAACAATTACTTCAAAATTTTTATAACTCTGATTTTCTAAATCTTTAAAAACATCTTTTAAATATTGATATCGATTTAATGTTGGAATTACAACAGAAACTAATGGATTTGAAATTATCAAATTGCTTTGAAAGCTATCATAATCAGGATATTCAAAAACTTGTTTAGAATAATCTTGGCGTTTAACATTTTTATGTTTTAAAAAAGCCACTATTTCTTTAATAGGATTATGGAATGTTATTATCCTAATTAAAAGAACATAAATTACCCAGGCTTTGTGACTATTTTTTTTAAGAAATAAATATTCATCCTCAATTGGCAGATCGATTTTACTCCAAACATTCATACCTGATTCATCATTTTTGTTGATAAACCCAGACTGGAATGCTGCCCAAGCTATGTCACGTTGTTCACTTTCCTTTGATATAAATCGAGTGTCTTTTTTTAGTTTGTAACCTGCGTTAATCAATTGTTCTTCTGTTGGAAAATAACCAAAATCTGTTGAAGACCTCAGATTAAAATACCAAATTGGTTGAGTATATTTTAGAAAATTAAAAATCATATTATCATTTCTATTGTAATAGCATTTAAAAAATTAATCTAAATAAAATGATTTAAATGATTTATTTTGATTGGCTAAATTAAACTCTTTTTTCACTCTTAGCATTGCATTTTCTTTAATTTTTAATTTTTCATTTTCATTTAAATTAATTACTTCTGTTATTTTTTGAGCTAATAAAGACGGATTTCTTTTGGAAACAACCCAACCAGTTTGATTGTTTAAAACATTTTCTTTCAATCCATCAGCGTCACTCACAATGCACAAAAGTCCCATGGATTGTGCTTCTAAAACTGCATTACAAAAACCCTCTTGCAAACTATATTGAAGGTAATAACTACTTTTTTCTAAATTACTTTTCACCTCATCGTGAGAAATGTTACCAATAAAACTTACACATTCTGTAAGTCCTAATTGTTGCACCATAAACATAAGCTTTTCTTTTTCTGCACCATCGCCCACAATTGTGTAATGAAAAAGAATATTATTATTTTTTAAGATTGAAAATGCTTCTAAGGTATATTCTAATCCTTTTATCCAATGCAAACGACTAACTGTTATAAATTGTATTTGAGAACTCTCTTGATAATTGGTTTGATTTTTAAAGAATTCACAATCTATGGCCGGTGCTATTTTATGAATCATTTCTGGCAAAATACCATGCTTAATTAACTCTTCTTTCATGGCATTAGAAAGCAGATGATACTTAACTTTTTTAGAAAAAAGCTGCTTATAACAATTTTGAAATTTTATAGGATAAACGTAAAAATCAAATCCGCGAAAACTTACTGCCATTTTTGCTCCAATTGCTTCTGCCACGTTTTCGCTCTGCAAGGCCATTGTACCAAAACCAAAGTGTAACCAATCTAATTTATAGGGTAAAATATAACTATTTATCAATACATTTTTATATGCACTTTTCGATGAAAATTGATCTTTTTTGTTCAATTTATATAGTTTTAAAACTGGTTTTAAGTTGAATAAACAGTTTTTAAAAATTTTAAATAACTCTGATATAAGAGTTAATTTTATTGAAAAATCGGGGGCAAATACAGTTTTGCAAGACGAATGCTTACTCTTTAATTTGCCTTTTGAAAATATAATAACCTCGAACCCATTTTCCTGAAGACCTTTTATTTTTGAATTAAAAAAAGTTTCAGAATAAGCAGGTATATTTGGAAGTACTAATCCTATTTGAAGTTTGTTTTGTTTAGTTATCACTTTCCAAATTTAGTATATTTATTTTAATTTTTGATTTTAGAAAACAAAGACAATGTCAACAGGGTACTCAGAGGATGAGAATATTTTAATTCATTCTTCTCTTTAAATTGTTTATAAACATTTTGTACTATAACTGGATCTATAAAATTTTGAAAATCTTTATTTTGAAAAAGCCAAAACTTTAAATTACTGTCATTATCACTACCTTTAAATTGATTTTCATAATTATTAACCACTTTGTTTTTGGTAATAAACTCTCTATCTATTTTTTTATATAAACGATAGGGTAAATTCCACGGAGATTTGTTCCATCGATAATTGTATAAATTAAAAGGTCTGTGGTCCTGCCAAGCTATTTTTGCTAAAGCGGGATTACGCATTTTTAGATACGCAATTTGAATTTGTCTTCCTGCTAAATATTGTTCTGGAACCGAACAAATAAATTCACACATTCGGTTGTCAAAATAAGGTAATGCAATGGGTTTTTCAGATTCAAAAAAAGCAAGATTTACGCTTGTCCATCGCGGAGCCCAATACAAACTTTTGAAAGCTCTAATTTGTGCATTTGCATTATCTGGAATGTTTATTTTATTTAATAAAATCCGTATTCTGTCTTTTAGATAGGCTTCAAAATCTCCTTCTAAACTCCATGATTCCCACAGTTTTTTTCCTAAATTTAAACCTCCTTTTTTTAACACTTTTTTAAACATTAAATCAACTTGTGCATCAAATTCAAGGTGATTATCCACTTTCATATCATCAAAAAGAACATCGCCCCAATGACCCAGACAAAAAATATCACCCATTTTTGAAAATTTATCTAAAACAGCCGCTTGACGTGGATGAGTAAACTCTGTGTAGCACTGATTTATGGTTGCAATTTTCTCAATATCTTTCCACAAATAACCTTTAGGAATTATCCATTTTTCAAATGGAAAATTACATACTTTAGCTATTTTTTGAGCAAAATAAGTTTCATTTAATCCATTTTCAAATTCATAACTATACGTTTGAACATCTTTTTTTAAATAATGTAACGCTGCTGCTTGTGTTCTACTGTCTAATCCTCCGGAGAGAGGTAAAATAACTTTTTTATCCTGAACTTGTTCATTTATAATTGTTTCAAAAAGAGCAGCAAACTCTATTACAACTTGTTCAAAAGGTCTTTCTTTGGGACTATAATGCCATTCAAAATATTTTTCTTCAGTTAAAACAGTTTGATTATCAGAAGTTATGGTATATTTTGTTGAAGGTCGTAAAGCTTTCTGACCAACATAATAAGAATCAGTGTCAAGAAAAAAACCTGTAGCGGCAAAAACACAAATGGCTTTGTAATCAATTTCATTTTTTTCTCCTACAAAATTAGTTTTAAAAGGGATTATAGGGGTTTTTATCTCTTTCATTTATTTATTTTTTAAAAAGTGATAAGTATAATTCTTCATGTCTTTGTATTTCTATTGAGATATCATAATTTTTTTGAACATATTGACTAAATTTTTGTCCTATTTCTTCAAGTTGTTCTGGGCTAAGAGACATTAAGTTTTTCAATTTAGTGCTCAGTTCCACCGAATTTCCAGACTCGAAAAGAAACTCTTTGAATTCCGACAATTGGTCACTAATTCCGGGAATATTTGAACCTAAAACCACTTTTCCATTTGCCATTGCCTCAAGAAATGCAACTGGAGATCCTTCTTTCTTGCTTGGTAAAACAAAAATTTCAGCTTGATTTAAAAAAGGTCTAACATCACCAATTTTACCAATAAATTTAATTTGATTTTCTAAACATTTTTCGCGAACAAACTCCTTTAGAAATAAACCATATTCATTTTTGTCATCTCCAGCTATCCAAACTTCCCAATTTGAAAAATCAGAAGACAAACTATCAAAAGCGGATAGAAGAACTTCTATATTTTTTACAGGAACTAAATTAGCAACACAAATTATAATTCTTTTTTTGGTTGATATATCTGTTAAAGTTCCTATTTCAGTTAAAGGTTTTTCAGGTTTAAACTTTTCAAATGATACACCACGAGGAATAAGAACTGTTTTTGAACTTTTGGGGTAAAATTCTGTTTGCATGGAAGTATTTTGAACAGCTATCTTATTTGCTAAAAACGAACGCAAATTCCAACTATTTTTTGAAGCTCCTCCCCAATTCATGTTTTTCTTTGTAAACACCCATGGTACACCTGCCATTCTTACTGAAATGGCTTCTGTATAATTAGCATTATAATGAAAACTATGTACAACATCAGGGTTAATTTTCTTAATTTTTTTTGCTACCTCAAAACATGAAAAGAACAACTTCCATAACGGTCTTTCTTTTGGCAAATAATCAAAAACATGTACTGGAATGCCAGATTTTTTAACTGTTTGAAAAAATTCTCCTTTTTCATTTAAACACAAAATATGTGCTTCAAATTTATTTTTATTGAGTCCTAATGCCAAATTAAGAAGAGCCTTTCCGCTACCGGCAGTATCAAAATTAGGAATTGTGAATAGGATTTTTAGTTTATTCTTTTCCATACCTGTAAGAAAGGATTATATTTATTTTTGGTAAATAATCGATTGAAAAACAAACTAATAGGATTGAAAAGCAAAAAATCTACTTTAAAGTCTTTTAAAAGTTTATCATTTAAAATTTCATTTAAACTGTTTCCTGAACGATGTAAAAGTAGAGCGTCATAATTTAATTGTTTGCGAACAGTTTTAAAAGCTTCTAAATCATTTTTTACAACAGCATCATTATATAAATTTTTTCTAAGATTAAAATAAGACCATAATGTGCCATCTTGGATTGCATTGGTATTAGATGTAGTTGATTTTGAATGCCTTGTATAAAAAAAATAAATCTTATTATAAAAATAGCCTGTATATTTTAAACCTAACCTTATAAACAAAAATGCATCTTCTCCTGTTTTAATTGAATGAAAACCACCTAATTGCTCCACTATTTCTTTTTTTATCATGATAGCACCAGTTCCTTGGAGATAAAAATAATGTTTCAACCAAATGTATCCTAAACCTGGTGGGTTATTTACTCCTTCAATAAAACCTTTAATGGGATTATAAACAACTCTTCCGTCATCATAATTTTTTTGAGTTCTACAAAATACAAAATCCACATTATGACTTTCAAAAATTGAAATATCTTCTTCCCATTTTGATAAATGTATCTTGTCATCACAATCTAAAAAAGCTAGATAAGTACCATTAGCATTTTTAATTCCAGTATTTCTGGCAGAACCTGCACCTTGCTTTTCTTCAGAAAGAATTTTAGATGAAAAAGGCACATCTTTTAAAGCCTCTTGCAATACTAAAACCGATTTATCTGTTGAATTATTATCTATAAAAATAGCTTCAAAATTTTTATAGGTCACTTCCTTTAAATGACTGACTAAATCGGGAATATACTTCTCTCCGTTATGAATAGGTATAATAACACTTAACATTTTACTAAACTGTATAAAGTAAATAAAGGCCATTTTGCATCCAATTTTCCTTTTAAATGGTCTTGTAGTAATAGCTCAACTGCCTTTTTTTCAAATCCCCAATTGGATAAATCATTTTCTAACAAGGTTTGACAGAACTCTGACTTTAAGTCTTCTCTAATCCATTGGGTTAAAGGTATGGAAAATCCTTTCTTCTGCGTTTCTTCAGGAATTGATGGAAAATGTTGACTCAGTATTTTTTTGAGCAATTGCTTTTGTTTTCCTTGACCACCGTTTAAAAAAGGATCAATTCTCAAACTAGTTTCTATCATCTTTTTTTGTAAAAAAGGCACTCGTACTTCCAAACTGTTTTGCATACTTGCTAAATCTACTTTTCGCAAGGTTTTTTGCATCATACCATAAAACTCTGCTTTTTGCATTGCGTGCAATAACTCTCTTTCGTCCTTTGTGTTTGGATAGGAATACACTTTCCATTCTGATGGCAAAGAAGTACTTTTTAAATCCGGTGCAATTTGCTGCAACAAATGTTTGTTAAATCTTGAATGTAGATTTTCATGCGAATTAGCTTGACTACTAGCTAATAAATTGCTATTTATTTTTTTGGTTTTTAATAGGTATTTATTTGTGCCATATAGTGCTTTTTTAAAAAGCGGTGGCCATTGTTGATAGTTTGCATTTTTTCCTACGCTCCAAAAACGTTCATAACCAAAAAACAGCTCATCACCACCATCACCACTTAATGCAACGGTTACCTCTTTGCGAGCTAATTTTGACACTAAAAAAGTAGGTACAATACTAAAATCTGCCATTGGTTCGTGAAGCGAAAGCATCACTTCATTCCAAAAAGGAAGTACTTCATTTGCTGTTAACTTCCATAATGAATGTGAGCTATTCATAGCTTTTGCAAAAGAAGTTGCACGAGCTGATTCATCATGAATTTTACTATCAGACCCTATTGAAAACATGCGAAGACCGGGATAAAAAGATAGAGCTTTTGCACAAATTAAAGGAGAATCTACACCTCCTGACAAAAAAGCTCCAACCTGAACATCTGATAGTAATTGATTTTGCACACATGAAGTAAGAGTTTCTTCGATTAACTGCATAGCCTCTTTTTCATTCGTAATTAAATCACTTCCTAAACCAGGAAACTCCCAATACATCTCATTTTTTGACGAACCATCTGGAAAAAAAATGATATGCTCACCAGGAAATACCTGATATGTATTTTCATATAATCCAAAAGGTGCAGGAACAAAATGTTGCTGCAAATACAATTTTAAAACCTCTGGATTCACATCTTCATTTACAAAACTTGGATGAAGGTGAACTTGATCATATTGACTAGCGGCCACAACTTGTCGCCCTTTCTTTCCATAAAACAGTGGTTTAATTCCTGCAAAATCTCTCACCAAGTGCAATTCTGACGTTAAGTGATCATATAGCACCAAGGCAAACATACCGTCTAAAGAACGTATAGTTTTGTTGATACCCCATTCTTCTAAACAAGCTGTTATGGTTTCTGTATCGCTTGAACCTCTAAACTTTTGAAAATCTAATTGTTTGCGTAGTTCAAGATGATTATAGATTTCACCATTAAAAACGAGTGTGTATCGTTTATTAAAACTATCCATGGGTTGATGACCAGCTTCTGTTAGTTCTAAAATAGATAAACGATTAAACCCCATTTGTATGTTACTTTCGTTGCTCCAATAGCCTTGGTCGTTTGGTCCTCGATGATTAGATTTAGAAAGTAGGCTAATAAAATCTTGTTTTAAAAGTACCGATGGAGCATTAAAATCAACGAGAAAACCACACATATAATAATAAATAAATTAAAAATAGAAATCAAACTAAAATAAATAATTCAATTTTAGTTCGACAAAGGGATTACAAAAACAGAAAAATTTGGCAAGAAAAAAGAATATCACACTTAAAACTCTTAAAATCAGTTTAATACAAGAAATTCATGTCTAAATTGTTTGAGTATAAAATTACAGATTTTTTCTTTATTCTATTTGAATTCTTCAAGAATTTTGAAAAAACAAAACTGAGAATATTCTTGAGACAATTTAACAAAAATATCAACTTAAAAAAGATTCATTTTAGAGAATAAATTTACCTAAAAAGAAGAAAAAACCTTAGTCAATTTTTCTCCAACAACTTTACTTTCAAATTCTTTCATCACAAATTGATGCCCTTTTTCTCCCATTTCCAATCTCAAATCAGCATTTTTATAAAGTAAAATCAGTTTTTCAACAAATTCTGTTTCGTTTTCACTTTCAATTAAAAACCCGGTTTCATTTGGTATCATACCATATTTTATTCCACCAACATTTGATGTGATTACTGGCAATTTAAAATATTGAGCTTCTTGCAAAACCAATCCTTGTGCTTCAGAACGTTGAGTGTTTTTTTCAGCAATTCCTGGTAATAGAAACACCGACGAACTGGCCATGATTTTAAATACATTTTGCTGAGTTAAAGAACCGTGAAAAATAACATTCTTGTCTATTTCAAATTCACTTGCGAGCATTTGTAAATCAGACAACATTTCACCATTTCCTATGATGTGCAAACGAATGTTAGAATAACCTAAATTGATCATTTTTTTTACCATTCGGATTGCTCTATCCGGACCTTTCCAGTTGATTAATCTACCACAAAAAACAATATCAAAAGTAGTACTATCTTTTTTTTCAATTTGTAAATAAGATTCTAAATTTTGCACTTTAAAACCTTCCGGGATTAAAAAATAATTCTTTAAATCAGGATTTACTCTTACCAAAATATCTTGTAAATAGAGTGAATTTATTGTGAAAGCATTGAAATAGTTAAAAACATCTTTATACAGATTCTTATAAAGTTCAACTTTGGAAGGTGTTAAATCAGACCCATGAAAAGACAAAATTGCTTTTGGATAACTACAAACTCCAATCTTGTAGGCATCTGCCATTTTTTTTCCGTTAAATCCAAAATGGCAGTGGACGATGTCAAAACTTTCTTTGAACAATAAAATAGGTAAATCATAGTAGATTTTTAGTTTTCTTAGATTTACCCTAAATTCAAGTGGATTTAACAATGAGAATATCTTTTTAAAATCTATATTTTTTCTATACTTTTTAAAAAAATAAAATCCCTCTTTAAAAACCTCCCCTTTACTTTTTTGATTTTTAAAATGGGTAATGGTCTTACTTTCAAGATTATAATCTGTAAAAAGCTTATGAATAATTTGATCAGTTGATTTATTATATGTGAAAATAGTAATATCATTTCCTCTATCTATTAAATCTGTAATTTGATTTAAAATGAACGTCTCTGTAGTAGATGGAAATACAGTAACAATTACTAAAATCTTTTTATTTTTTATCATTACACCAATAAATTCATAGTAGCTAAGTGTAAAAATAGCTTTTTATTGCAAATGAAAATCTATCTTTTAACATTTTTACTAAAAAAGTGAACGTTTATTCAAAAAAAGAATATCCTTTTCCTAATAATTTTAAAGAAATAACCCCAATAGTCAATTTAACAATAGACAAAAATGAGTTTGTTTTAAACTTCAAAAAAACCGCTTTCTTATAGTATTGAAACCAATTAGATTGCTCAAAAAGAAGTTTATTTCTAACTGTTTTTATATAATAATCTGCAATATGATTAGTATATTTATTTTTATTCTTTGGATTTTGATTTATAAGTAAATCTAAGTGCTTAAATCTTGCTTCAAAAGATGATTTTATTGCTTTATCATTTCCTTTTCTAACTTCATTTTTAAATGACTCATCATGTTGATAATAGACCACTAAGGCTTGTTTGACTTTGACAATTTTGGGATGAGCATAAATCATTCTTAAGTTAAAATCCCATTCGTCATGATTACCAATAGTTTCATCAAAAAGTTCATCTTGTTGCTCTAAAAAGCTTTTCTTCCAAAGTATTCCGCACACAAAATAACAAACTTTATAAGTAAAATAATCTTCAATTAAATTGTTGGATTCAATTGTATTTATGTCTTGCAAAATTCCGGTTTGGCGATTTACTCTCTCTACTTGAGCGAGAACACCATCTGTTTCACTTGTAAAATTACTGAGGTAGGTTTCTAAGGCATGAGGTTTCAAAAAATCATCGCTATCAAAAAAATAAATGAACTTTCCATTGGCATTTTCAAAACCATAATTTCTGCAGGCATTTGGTCCTTTTTTTCTACTGGAAGGTCTTTTGTGAAATTGAAAACGGGGGTCTGACTTGATAAAATTTTGAAGAACTATTTCTGTTTCATCTGTAGAACCATCATCAATAACTAAACATTCAAAATTTTTATAGGATTGATTTTGAATACTCTCGAGTGTTTTACTAATTAAATTTGCTCGATTATACGTTGGTATTATGATGGATAATAAATCATTCATTCCAATTAAATCTGAATTTTAGCCATCTATTTCGTAGTACTTGTGGCGATTTTTTAAAATAATACATCAATCGTCCCAATAAAATTAATTCTGTTGCTTTTAACTTATCGTATTTCAATAATTTTGGAAAAAACTCATTAATGATTGATAAAGTTACTTCTTTGTGATTATTTTCGTTACTTGAAATGGTTAATTTTATAAGTTTATCATAAAAAAAATCTAATAATTCAGTTGATTTTATTTGCTCGCTTCTTTTAAAATTTTCAAATAAAAAAAAGAACAATGATTCTTTGTAACCTTTATTATAAAGTTCATTTTTAGATGATTTTGTATCCTCATGTTGTCGGTAAAGAAATCCGAATTCAGGAATTATTTTGTAATCGGATGCAACACAATCAAAAAATAATCGGGTGAAATATTCTGCTTCTTGCCCTCTTTTCATTTCCGTATTAAATAACTCTTTATTTAGTAAGAAGCTTTTTCTAAACAAAACAGATGGAGTCAAAATTTTTAACTTCCACATTGCAAAATCGGCATACAAATTATTTGTTTGTTCCATTTGTAAAATAGTTTTGGAATCATCAGTAGGATTCCAATAATAACCCGAAGCTATTACAAATTGAATGTCTGGAGTAAATGCATACATCTTTTTTTCTAAAAAATCTTCCAACATCATATCATCACTATCAAACCAATTGACGAATTCTCCAGAACTTAATTCAAAACCATAGTTTCTGCATGAATTTGCTCCTTTTAACATGGAATCAGGTCTTTTATAAAATTTGAATCGTTGGTCTTTTTTGCAAAATTCAGCAACCACTTTTTCTGTTTCATCGGTAGAACCATCATCAATAACTAAACATTCCCAGTTTGCATAAGTCTGTGATAAAACACTTTGTAACGTATCACTAATTAAATGTGCTCTGTTGTAGGTTGGAATAATTATTGAAATCAATGCATTATTCATGAATAATAGTATTTAATACAGTTTCTGTCAATTCATTTTCAAAAAACGATTTGTTTTTTTTAATTTTATCAGAAGACCAATTCCACCAGGCTAACTCTTGAAGTGTACTAATCATATGTGGTTCAAATCGGTAACCTATAATTTTTGCTGGACTTCCTGCTACAATTGCAAAGGGAGGAACATCTTTTGTTACAACACTATTAGCTGCTACTACTGCCCCATTTTGAATTGTTATTCCACCTAAAATGACAGAGTGAGCACCAATCCAAACATCATTCTCTAAAACAATATCTCCTTTATAAACTTTTTCGTTTTCCCATTTTTCATTAAAAAAATTTTGTCCAATAAAGTAGCTAGTTGGTTTTTTAAAATTGTGATTAAAGGTTTGAAAACTTACGTTACGGGCAATGGAACAAAAATTTCCAATTTCAACCCCTGCTTCTTGATCAGAATAAATGTCTAAGTTGGGTCCCCATAATGATGTGAAATTACCGGTTTTAATTTTTCCCAAAAGTGTTGCTCCTTGAATTTTGTTATTATCGCCAATTAAAATTTCCCCTTTCAAAATACTGTCTGTAATTTTAGTGTTAACTCCGATATGAATTTTACCTTTTAAATTACTAGACGCTACAATACTATCATCAGAAAGTTCAATCTTTCCTTTTAAATTAGAACCTACAACAATAGCTTTATTTGGAATTTTTACTCCAGAACTTAATGTGTTTACTTTATCTAAACGATTTTTAATTTTTAATAAAATTTGATTAAAGAAGCTCATTCTTATGTAAATAAATTTTCTTGAAAAGAAGTTAAATTTATATCTCTTGGTATATTCTTTTTCTGTTGGATTATAATGGTCAATTTTTGTTGAAAATCAGAATCATCAGGATTCAAATATACAGCCTTTTGTGAAGAAATTAATTCCGGAAAAGACAAATGACCAATTTCATTTATCAAAACAGTAAAAACATTTAAAAATGAAGCTTCCAAAGCTGAACCGGATGAATGAGTAATATGAATGGCCGATTTAATTAGCAGTTGTGGCAACGCATCATTTGTTGCTTGTTCAATATTTACTAAATGTAAAACATTATGGTTTTTTAAGTAGTTTTTAATGTTTTGAAGATCATGCATTTGTCTTGGATGCAATCGAATAAACCATTGATAAGGTTGGTTTTTTATAAAATTTAAAATTGGTTCGGGAAATAATTGTTCAATTGTAATTGGATTAGGTTGAAGACTGTAGAAAATATAATCTTTATATTCATAATCAGAATTTGCCGTTTTCCAATAATCAACCCAAGGATTTCCGATATTGATCACCGAATAATTGGTGTTGTTTTTAATCCATTTATTCAACACCTTTTCACTGTATTCATCCCAACTCCAAAAAACGTTTGGTATCATGGAATAACCTTCTGATGGAATTTTGGTCCAACTTCCATAACTTAAATGAATGTCTGTTTGTGGACCATGCTGCATTTCGATTGTCTTTATTCCCAATTGATTTGCTGCTACAATTAATGCAAAATTATCTTCTATATAGTAACATAAAATCATAATTTGAGTAGGTTTTATTTTTTCAAGCGTTTTTGTAAAAAAATTTACCTTAGGGAAAAAAGTTTCAGATGCCCATTTTTCGAAATATAATTTAGTGTGAGTTCGTAAGAAATTCTGATTAAAACTTTCTTGATTAAGGAAATTCAAAAAATCATCAAATTGATTTCCTGAAAATTGTGTTTTAATTGGAGAGCTTTTTTTTAATAATAGATATCCTTTCAAAGCTTTATTGAAAGTATAAATTAAGTTAGAATTAAATTGATTTTTAGTATCGGGACCATATTCAAAATATAGTGAATCTTTTTCAATTCGATATTTATCAATTAATATGTCGAAATAACGATTAAATCGCTTTGATTTAAAATTTACCCGATGAGCGTCTGCTCCAACAAACAAATATTTTTTTGAAGGCAACTTTCTAAGCCAAAAAAAATAGTGAACAACGGAATCCAGTTTTTTTAGCTTTGCTTTAAGTTTTTGAGGAATTGATAGTTTTTTTACTTTTTTAATTTGAACTTTATTTCCGGCTTCAACAACATTAATTAAATAGAAAAACAACTTTATTCTGAGAATTGGCCAAATTGCAAGATGATTGACTTTCCATGAATCAACAGGAAATTGTTGTTCAATGCTCAGTATGTAGTTTTTTATATCCTCTCTGTTTTTCATTCAAAGTCTTGCAAAATATTCTTTAGTCTTTCTTGTCCGATAATTGTTTCTACAAATTCTCTAAAAGCTCCATCTCCCCCATTTTTTTGAGTACTAAATTTTACGATTTCTTTTATGTAGGTTGGTGCATTGTTTGGAGCAGCACTTATTCCTACTGCTTTTAGTAATGCAATATCACCTAAATCATCACCAATGTAGGCAACTTCATCCAAGGAAATATTTAATTTTTCACAAAGCGATATGGCAACCGGAAGTTTGGTTGTTATCCCTTGAAAAAGGTAATCTATTTTAAGTTTTTCTGCTCTTCGCTTAACAATTTCTGTTGTTTCTCCAGTTATAATTCCAACAGGAATATTCAATTTTTTACAAAACAAAACGCCGGCACTATCAGAAGTATTGAATTTTTTCCATTCATTTCCTGTTTGGTCGTAGAACATTCCGCCATCCGTCCAAACGCCATCAATGTCTGTTAGTATTAGTTTTGGTAATTTCATTGATAAATCATAAAAGATTGAATTCCGCTGTATTTACTTCGTTGAATCGAAATATTTTCAGTTCCAAAAACTTCTCTTAATGCAACTGTTTCACCGGGAAATTGTGGGTCATTTAATTCATCAAAACCAATAATTGCTCCTTTTGTTAAGTACGGCTTAATAATTTCTAAGCATTTTTTAGTAGGTTCATACACATCAAAATCAAAATAAGCAAAAGCAATAATTGTTTCCGGATGTTCATCTAAGTATTTCTGTAGAACAACCGGTGCATTTCCTTTAACAAGCGTATTTTTTTTAATATGTGCTAAAGGGCATTCACTTTCATGATATTCTAAAACAGCAGCTAGGTATTCTTCATAATTTTCAGTTACAGAAAAAGCACCTTTTTTTATAATACTGTGATCACCATCTTTTTTATCCACCTCTGCAAAGCCTTGAAAAGTATCAAAACCTATAATTTTTCTACTGTAATTATAGGGTTCATGTATTCCTCTCAAATTATTTAAAGTAACGAGATTTTGTCCCCATCTCACTCCAAATTCCATAATCACACCGTGCGTGTTTACTATTTTGGTGTACAAATCATTTAAAAACAATTGCTTTGTTAAATCTTGACGCTTAACAAACAAGCCTGTATTAGATAATTTTTCATTATCCGGAATAGGTGCATTTTTATATAACTCAAGAAAATTGTTTCGCTTATCTAATTCATTAGTAGAGGCAATTGTTTTGATTTCTATTCCCATTTTAATCTAAATAATGTTTGTAAATAACTTCGTTTTCCGAAACTGAACTAATCAATTTTCTTCCTAAAATTTCATTTTTTTCCGACCATTTAAATCCATCACCCGGAGAAAGCATATGTATGTCGTTTTCTGTGATAATTTCACCAACTTGCATATTTCGCTTAGTTGCGATAGAACGTTCTAATTTTATTTTTGCTGTTTCGGTATCTTTCACAATAAAAATATCTTCTACTCCCATAGATTGATCTAAAATTCTAATATCACGCACCATTCTATGAACGCCATCAGGACCTAACGAACCAGCTTGATCCGTGCCTTTCATTCTTCTGTCGAGTGTAATGTGCTTTTCGATGACTTTGGCACCCATAGCAACTGCTGCCACCGGTGTTGAAATTCCGATTGTATGGTCTGAATAACCTATCACAAAATCCTTATAGTTTTTTAAAAGATAAGTTATAGTATTAAGATTTACGTTTTTTGGCTCTGTTGGATATTGAGAAACACAATGTAGAATTGATATGTTTGAATGATACCTTGTGATTGTTTCAATGGCGTCATCTAACTCTTTTTTTCCGGCCATTCCGGTTGAAACAATTATAGGAATTTTTGTTTCTGCCAAAGCTGCTAGCAAAGGTAAATTTGTTAAATCTCGACTGGCAACTTTTAATTTATCAGGACTAAAATAATTCAACAAAGACAAACAACCAATTGCACAAAGGGTTTCTACAAAATCTAACCCTTTTGATTTTGCATATTTATATACCTCAAAATGCTCCTCGTCTGTGAGCTCAAGTTTTTGGCGATGTTCACCATAGGTCTTTCCAAAAGAATGAGGAGAATCATATATTTTATCCATTTGAGATTGTGACAATTCTTGTTTCAAATCTCTTTTGGTAAGTTTCACGGCGTCCATACCTTTTAGAATATTGCCAAACACATCGTCTTTAATTTCTCTTGAAATTAGTTCGATGATTAATTTTGCCAAATCAACAGAGCCATTATGATTTTGTCCTATTTCACCAATAATATAGGTCATTTGGAATACTTTTTTATATTAATTTTCATTTTCTCCAGATAGTCATTGTTACTATCTAAAAACTGAATTGTCTCTTCAATTGAAAAAGAGTTTTGTTTATAAATTGAATATACTTTTTGTAAATTTATAAAATCTTCTTTATCATCTATAGTAAATCGTAAATCTTCTCTATTTATTAAATAATTTGGTAAGGTTTTAAATAGGCATTTAAAGTTAGAATTGGTGTAGATAAAATTTGTAACGTGTTCCAAATATAAATTATCATTTGTTGTAGCTTCCACTTTTTTTAAAGCCTCAATTGTTGTTATTTCTGCAAAAAGTCCAAAGTGTGTTTTAATAACCGGCGTTCCTTCTCTATTTTTAAAGCTCCAATAATCTGCATTTAGATTATTCTGATAAAAATCGATTAATTCTTTTAAAAAAATCACATCAAGAAAAGGATTATCTGCACAAATTCTAATAATAGTTTCTGACTCATAATTTTGAGCCGCTTTTATGAACCTATTTAACACATTTGTTTCACTTCCGCGAAAGCACTGAATTTGGTTTTGGCTACAAAACGCTTCAATCAAATCGTCTTCTTCTACATTTGATGTGCATAGCACAATTGGAATTTGGGGGAAATTTAATTTTAATTTTGAAACAATTATTGATAAAATAGAATCTTGTTCATCAAAATTTAATAAAACTTTTCCAGGAAGTCTGGATGATTTCATTCTGGCTTGGATGAAAAAAGTCAAATTATTATTTTTCATTTACGATTGAAATAGTTGCTTCTTGAATAAATCCCTTAGGTCTGTTTAGCACCCCTGAACTCCAATAATCACCACGAATAACAGTCAAGGTAAAAGCATCTTGTAAATAATCAATTGTTTGATGCGGCGTGTTAAATGATAATTTTTCACTAATCATATACTGTAGAGAATATCTTCCCTCTCTGAACTGTAATCGAGGAATTTCTACTTCAAGAGTACCTTCATTTTTTATTTCAAGAAACTTAGTTCCCAATTCATCAGTAGCAATTGTTGTAACCAATTCATCATTTTCATTTTTAAATTGAAGAACAATTGTTAATTGTTTTGGATCTATTTCCTTTTCCTTTTCAAACTCAAAAATGATTTTATAATACTCTCCACTGTGCATTTCACCAACAATTACTCCGTCTTTGTTTTTTACATAAATTTCTTTAACTGTTAGTTTTCTATTTCCTTTTCTGTCTATTCTATCACTTAATTTTATTTCGCTTTTTTTATATGAATTTTCTAAATAATAATTAATGGATTCATCGCTTGATCCGCTAAAAGTTATCCCGCCATTTTCTAAAACAATTCCTTTTGTACATAGACTTTTAACAGCTGCCATATTATGACTAACAAACAATACGGTTCTTCCGTCTGTTTTGGAAATATCTTGCATTTTACCGATAGCTTTCTTTTGAAACTCGGCATCACCAACAGCCAAAACTTCATCAACAACTAATATTTCTGGTTCAAGGTGAGCTGCTACTGCAAAAGCCAACCGAACTGTCATTCCGCTACTATATCTTTTTACAGGAGTATCTATATATCTTTCACAACCTGAAAACTCAATAATTTCATCTAATTTGGATGCTATTTCCTTTTTGGTCATTCCTAAAATGGCACCATTTAGAAATATATTTTCTCTTCCTGTCATTTCCGGATGAAAACCTGTTCCTACTTCTAACAAACTTGCAATTCTGCCTTTTGTTTTAACACTTCCAACTGTTGGAGAAGTTACTCGTGACAGAATTTTTAATAAGGTTGATTTTCCTGCACCATTCTTTCCAATAATTCCTAAAACGTCACCTTTTTGAACTTCAAAATTAATGTCTTTTAATGCCCAAACATATTGATTGTTTCCTTTGGAACTTCTATCGTTAACCTCGCCCACTTTTAAATAGGGATCTTCTTTACCTCTAACTGTGTGCCACCATCGATTTAGGTCGTGACTTAGCGTTCCGGTTCCTATTTTTCCAAGCCGGTATTGTTTTGAAAGATTTTCGACTTTTAATATTATATCACTCATTTAAATTCATTCTCAAAATTAAATTACATCAATAAAACTCTTTTCTGTTCTATTAAATACCAAAACGCCTAAAAAAAGAACAACCAATCCGAATACTAAAGAATAGAGCAAATAAATCAAATCAATTGAACCAGATCCTAAAAAAGCATATTTAAAAAAATCTAAAATACCCGTCAATGGATTTAAATAAACTAATATATGATATTTTGGATTAATTTTTTCTAAAACTAACGTCGTTGGATAAACGATTGGCGTTATATACATAAAGAGTGAGATACCGAATGTAACTACAAAATTTAAATCTCTGTATTTAACAGTTAATGAAGATATGAGCATACCAGTTCCTATTGCTAAAATAGCAATCATAAATAGTAAAACTGGAGTAATTAACACTAATAAAGATGGATTTATATCATAACCTTGATATATGTAATAAATCAAAACAATGATAAAGAAAACAAATTGAATACTAAATTTTACCAAATTTGAAACAATAACTTTTAGAGGCATTATTATTCTGGGAAAATATACTTTTCCAAAAATATTTTGATTAGTGGTAAAAGTTTCTGAAACAGCTTTTAAACAATCTGAAAAATAAAACCACAAAATATTACCTGCAAGTACAAATAAAAAATAGGGCACTCCATCGGAAGGTATATCTGCAATTTTACTAAAAATTATGAATTGTATGACTGAGGTTAGCAAAGGTTGGATGATAAACCATAATGGCCCCAAAACAGTTTGTTTATAAAAAGTTACAATGTCTCTTTTTACAAACAACATCAAAAGATCTCTGTAGTGCCACAACTCTTTAAAATTGATTTCAAAAGCTGCTTTTTTTGGAGAAATTTCGAATAACCATTCTTCGCTTTTTGTTTTACTCATCTTCAAAAAAAATTTTTTCAAATGTATTGTTTTTAATTCAAAATTTTAGGTGAAATGGGGATAAATCTAATAAAAAAAAGCCTCCTGTACTGGAGGCTTCTAACTCTATTAATTAAAATTGATTTTTTCTAAATTATATTTATGTAATGATTTAGATTTTACAATTTGTTCATGCAAAAACTAGAAAACTAATTTTTTCACTACTGTATTATTATTTTCATCTTTAATTTGAAGAATTAAGACGTTGTTACTCTTAGTTAAAGAATTAATGTTTAATTCAGATGAATTAACTTGTTCTTGAGATAACAACTTTCTTCCTTGAACATCAAAGACAATTACTGATTGCATTTGAACATTACCTGTGTTTATATTGATTGTATTATCTCTTACAAAAACAGCAACTGCATTTACATCCAAAGGCTGATCTATGCTCAATACTTCATTTGTGAAACGCAATACAAATCGATTTTTAAAATCACCTGACTCTGCAGAGAATATATAATCTGAAGCACTTAAATTGTGAATAGTTGATGTAAAGGTATCTTCTAAATAAACTAGTTGACCTGCTTCAAACAAACCATCCATTTTGCTTAATGAAATGGTATATTCTCCAGCAACTACAACTTTAAAACCAAGTGGAATTGTGTCTTCTACCTTAAACGGCAATGCTTTAGCCTGAATTGAATATTCTTCATTGTTGATTAACGAAGTTAGTGCTACATCAGAATCATTGATATAACTACCATCTAAACGATCTTTATCATCAGTTGCACCTTCTGCATATCCCACTAACATTCTACTAAAAACACCACTTTCATTTGTTAAGCTTAACCACATACGGTGCTTTTCGCTTTCATTCAAATTTGATGATCTAAAAAATTGATTTTCAAAATTATCTGGAACTCTCATACTTGCATTAAAAACCAATTCAGAAGATAATGCTTTTACTAAAAATCCTTGTCCTATTTGGATAAAACTATTTGGTGCATCACTTGTATCAGATCCAACTCCGCCAAACTCGGTATATGAAGCATAAAAAGAGCCTAAATCTCCTGCACCTGTAGGATTATTTAATCTTCTCCAAAAATAAATAGTTCCATCAACATTACTTAAATTTTCTTCTAAAAATACATCTGCACTGATTACTGTTGGGTAAGGATTTCCTACCATATTATAACCTTGGTCTGCCGTGCTTAATGCAACCGATATCTCTCCATTTGTTGGTACTCCTACAAAACTACCTGTCCATGATTGAGGTAAATTTGTTCCATTATTAGAAACAAAATTATTTGGTGCTCTAATTAAGTAACCTTTACCGGCAGTAAACGTTGTTGAAAACGGGTCTTTTACAGAAAAGTTGTTGTTTGTTGTATTGTAATCATAAAAACGATTATCCGCCGTTTGAGAAGAGAAATCTTTTAAAGTTTGTGAACCCGTAAGAGGAGAAGACCACATAGTGTAATCTAATCTAAAAATATTTGAACTATTTCTTTTGACTGTAATTTCACCTTCATTTGCAGGAGCAAAATCATCTGCAAAATACAAACTTGCATTATTTTCTACTACAAAAGAATCAGGCGTACTGTTATTGACAACATTTTCATAAACAAAAAGATAAAAATTTGGCTTTATTGTATATGTATATCCTTCATTTAGGGTTAAACTTTTTACTTCGAACATATATTCATTATTTTCATCTGAAACAAAATCATCATCTAAAAACACATCATGATCTGCTGTTGGGAAAATATCATTTAACCACGCACCCTCAGACCAAACTGCAATAAATGAGGGTTCGTCTAGAGTTGTAACCATAATCACATTAGAATTATCACTGGTAACTTGTCCGCTTCCACTATTTCCTTCGGCTCTCACTCTGTAATAATATTCTGTAGAAGGATCTAAACCAGAAACCAACTTGGTTGTTAAGCCCGATGATACAAATAAATTAGAATAAGCAGGTAACAAAATTGAAAAATCACTTTCTGTACTCACATCCAATCTATATCCTGTAGCACCAGGCACAGCAATCCAACGAGCTGTAAAAAAAGTATCAGAAAGTCCAGATTGCACACCTGCTATTGGAGCCGCTAAAGCAGTTGTTGAAAAAACTGTTGCAGCTGTCCAACTACTAAACACATCTGGAGCAGCACTACATTGGTAACGCATATACACAGAATACATCGTATCGGATAACAAACCGGTGATTTGTGAGGTTAAAACATCATCTAACGAAGAACCACTATCTACTAAACCAAGTACACCACTACCTGGAGCTCCAGATGTTCTAACTTCAAAACTATAACCAATTCCTGGTGCAGAACTTGATGCGGTCCAAGTAAGTGTAGCTGAAACAGCATCAATATTATTGACTATTATGCCAGAAGGTTCATTACATTGAGCCGAACTTGTTATTGTAACAAGAAAGGTCAATATCAAAAAAGCTATTTTAGAAATAAATTTAAATTTCATCGTAATATTATTTAAGTAAACTATTAGTAGGTATATTTTTTTTTAATAAATTATTTTTTTTGCGATTTGTTGTCCGTTTGTCAAGCTAACCTTTACAATCCAAAGTTGTTGTGTTTGATTAAAATCTGTTACAGAAAATTCAATTTCATCGGCAACATTTTTACTCATTACTACTCTTCCACTCAAATCGTAAATTTCAATTTTTTGAATTGACTCTTCAGAACCTTTAAAATGAATACCATTTGAATTAGTAGCTATAATAACATTTCCTTTTAACGGTGAAAAATCACCAATGCTTAAATTTTCAGTAACCACTATAGTATAATCTTCTGCTTCACCATTTTCGATAGAATCGCATGGTGATGGATAATCTGAGGAACTTGATTGTTTAGTCCTAACTCTCATGATAGCAGAGCCTAACGCTGCATCTGCAGGAACTTCGAAGGTAGCTACTATTCCAGAATTCACATTAGTTCCTCCTGTTACAGAACCCAATTCAAATGATTCACTAGCTTCAAATTCACTATTCTGATTCCAGTCGATCCATGCCATCGTATAGTTTGTTCCGCCCATAGTATTTACATTTACTGAAAGAGAAACCATAGTTTCACGTTCTACTTCAATTTGCAATCCTGTAAAATTTGTATAAGCAGGTGTGCTTGAAGACGAATTGGTTGTTCCTTCTAAGGAAACACTCGTTATACCAATTGCATTTTCATTTACGACTAATGAAGTACAATAACATCCTTCTCCGCCAACAAGTAGAGGAAAATCAAATACGGTTGAAGAAGCTATATCACAAGTTGTTGCTCTTCTGTAATAGGTTGCTATTGATTGAGAAGTTTCCAAGAAGGCATCTGTAGCACCAGGAATATCAGACCATGGTCCGTTATCATTTGGTGAAGATTGCCATTGGTATGACAAACCAGATTCGATTGATCCATTTTGAACTGAAAGTGTAAACGTTTCACCATTACAATAAGGCCCAGCAGTTACTATTGTTTGCCCTCCTGATGGAGTTGTTTCACAAGGATTAGTAATTGTAAATTGCATATTAGGTCTTCTTAGAGCAAATAATGCAGGTAAAAGATTCTCATTTGAAAGACTGCAACCATTGGCAGTTTCATCATTGGTAAAGTTTGCAGCTGTAACAACATCTCCAAAAGGAAAATTCTTGCATTCTACTGAAAAGCTTGTTCCAAAATTTTCATTATTTCTACAAATCTCAACAATAATATTTCTAAAACCATCCCATGCAAATGGAGTATCTAACACAAAAGTGTGCCAACCTAATTGAGTTATATTTTCAACTGATGATTCATAATAAACAGGTAAATTGTTAACTAGGTTTGGTCCCATTTCAAATGAAGTAGTCATCCCCATTTTAATTTTAATATTTTCGGGTTTCAAACTTGATGGCAAACCAAGTTCAGTAACATTAATTGCTAATGAAACTACATTTCCGGAAATATTAAATCCGGCGTTATATAATTCTTCTGCATAATACATATACTGTGATCTGTTGTTACGGTTTATCGTAGCAATTGGAGAAACTCCTAACGTATTATATGACTCTGTACCATCACCTAGTGTAAAAGTCTCTTGAGCCTTTATGCTGTTAAATGAGGAAAAGAAAAGAATTAGCATGAAAGTAATAGTAATATGCTTTTTCATGTGTATCAATTTATCAATATTGGTTGATTGATTTAAGAATTTGTATTTTTTTGTCATAGCTAAAAATTGAATCGTTTACTTTTATATTTAAAATATTATTTTGTGAATTGACTTTATTCCTTCATCCGTTACAACCTGAATCAACAATAATTGATTATTCTTGGCTATCTCTGTAATCGTTATTTCGGATGTGTTTACTTTATTTTGATCAAATAACAAACGACCTGCACTATCATAAACTGCGACAGCATCTATTTGAATATCATTTGATTTTATCATTATAGCTGTTTCTTTTGCATAACACAAGAGATTGTTTTTTGTATTTAAATTCGGGTTCAAACTAAGTGTTTCGTTGGTAAATCGAAGTTCAAAACGATCATCAAAAGTTCCTGCACTACTTGAAAACAGATACATTTCTTCTTTTATATTGTGAAAGGTATTGGTGTACTTATCAAGTAAATAAACTTCTTGGTTTTCAAACAAAGTATCAAATTGATACAAGTTTAAAATGAACTCACCAGAAAGTGTTGTTGACAAACCTAAAGGAACTACATCATTTTGATTGAAAGGTGACGATTTACCTTGAATAGCTAGTTTTTGATCTTCTACTAAACTGTAAAACAAAAGTTCCCCAGTGAGCTTTATTTTTGAATCGTAACCCCAGTCAACTCCATTCGTTGCTCCCTCGACATAACCTACCATTGCTTTTTTAAACTTTCCGTCTTGATGAACAACTTCCATCCAAAGTCGATTTTTTTCGTTTGCCGGTGCTTGTGTATTTGTTGAATTTCTAAAAAATTGAGAATTGTCATAACCGGAAACATCTTTTCGCATTAGGTTATTAAACGAAGCAGTACCTGAGGCGATACCCTCTACCATAAAGCTTTGTCCAGCTCCTATAAATCGCTCCGGAGTTGAATTGTTAACACCTGTATTTAAGGCATTACTTGTGCCTACTGAGCCTGTAAAATTATAAATAGCATAATCGTCTGAACTATAATTTAATGCTTGAGTAGTAAAACCGGGATAAGATGGAATTGCACTTGGTGCAGTATTATGTGTCCATAAACGAATTGTACCATCTAAAACACTACTATTAGCCGTTAAAAACTTTTCAATATCAATGGCAGCCGGATAAGGATTTCCTATCAAATTCCAATTGGTACTAGGAGCCATTAAATTACCTTGTACTTCAACAGAAACATTTCCATTGTTAGGAACCCCTTCAAAAACACCAGTAAAAACGTTGCCACCAGTAGTAGGGTAACCATTTGGAGCACGAATTATATATCCTTTTCCAGGAATCATGGGACTATTTACAACAGCTGCACCACCTGCCCAACCTTGTGTTAAATGATTCCAGTGAAAAATACGGTTTGTTGGAGTGTTAGAAGAAAATTGACTAGGAGTCATTCCGCTTACAGGCGAAGACCAATATGTGTAATCTAACAAACGAACTAACTGAGTGTCTCTTTTATATTTAATTTTTCCTTGGTTAATAGCAGCATCATTTTCTTGAATTAAACTAGCATTATTTTCAAAAATAACGGTAGCATCATCGTGAACAAATAGTTTTTCTTTTAGTGAAATAATATCTCCCGATTTAACTGTAAATGTTCCAGAAAGAACTTGTAAACTACACGCTTCAAGTACTGAGCTTCCATCTACGGCGGTATCAAAATCGCCAGAAATTTTAACAGGATCATTTACTGTTGGCTCTGTTCCAAAACTCCAAAACGTTCCATCCCAAGTATTTATACCTTTTACTTTTATAGGTGCAGAATAACGCAATCCAGCAGGCAAATCATCACTACATCCAACTGTTCTTTGATACCACATATCAACTTCTGCACGTTCAACCACTAATGTGGCTTGCGTTTCACCTGGTATATCTACAAAACCGAAATCTGTTGGAGAAGATGCCCATTGATAGTTTAGCCCGGATGACTTTTCATCATTAACTACCCGTAATGTTACATCTCCGCCTAAACAATAATTCTCAGCCAAAATAACTGCATCACCACCTTCAGGAGCACCTGCACATTGAAAGGTAAATCTGATATTTGGTCTTGATTTTCTTAGAGAAAAACTCAAAGCTGAATTTACAGTATTATATAATGTCGCCCCAGGGAATTCCATTTCACAACCCGCTGTATGAAGACTTCCACCATTTGCATGCGAGTATAAACTACGTGTTAATGTGTACGGCTGCACCGAAGATGGACTACTCGCAGGAGTTCGAATTATTCCTTCAAAAAAATATCTAGCACTATTAATTTGATCATCTGACTTACAAATTTCTACAACTACACTATTAACACCATCCCAAACAAAATGATTATCAAGTTCTAATTCAACCCAACCTTCTTCATTAATTACCAAGTTAAATGGATTTTTAACAATTGTCAAATATTCCTCAACACTTGACCCGTCCCAAGTACATTCTCCTTGAGGAGGCATAGTGATTCCCCAAACAGGTTTGGGACCAGAATTACTAATTCCGTCATAAGTAGCAATAGTGTGACCCATTTTGATAGTAATGTTTTTCATTTCAAAATTGGGTAATGTTGACAGATTACTAAAGCCATCAACTTTAAACGCTAATGAAGTTATTGTTCTATAACCAGCATCTCCAGCCGAAAATAAATCGTCAGCTTCATAAAGATATTGTACACGTGTATCTCTTCTGCCTGAAATAAATGGGGATGATTGCCAATTCGTTGGTCCACCCAAAACTACTGTAGCACCTCCTAAACCACCACTTATAACATACTGTCCATTTTGCCCAAAGACTTCTCCAAGTGAAGAAAACAAGAAAACACAGACTAGAATTGCTTTGTAAGAAAAGCAAAACTTTTGAATCGAATTAAATTTATTTACCATTTTCATATTTTAGGGCTTGTATTAAAATTTTTATATTTCTGTATTTAAAATTATAACAATGTTGTGCAGCTAAGTTTAACTTAGCAGTAATACTAAAAACAATATAACTTTTGTGGTATTTGTTTGGTTAGTTTACATCATTTATTGTCCAAATGAGAAATGTAGGTTTATTTAACATTTTTTAATAAATTATTGTTACTAAATTCTTAATAAAAACAAGAAAAACACATTTTAGAGTCATTCTAAACAAATGTTAATTAATTGTAAATTAATATTATACAATTGTTCTTGTCCTGATTTATTGGAAATCTTAATTTATTTGTCAAAATTACACCACTACTACTCACTATTAAATATTTAACGATGATATGTTAAAATAATCGTTGAAATGCACTCTTGTAGTATTAAATCGATATAATTTGCCTTTTAAAGATTTGGGGAAGGAAAATTAATTTTCGTAGCGAAATTAAGATAAAATACTATGCTAAAAAATACCTATAAATGGGTATTTTTTTTACAAAAAAACAAAATTTTTGACAGAACGTAATTTTATACATTGAAAAACAAATACGGGTGATATACGTAGGTTTAACTTTTTTGGATTTATTTAAACAAAAAAACCTCCGATTTCTCGGAGGTTTTTGTTCTTAATAAGCTTATTATGCTTGACCTGTAGGACCAAAGCTCAAGGGAACTTGTGGTTGGTCGGAGTCTTTTATTTCTCCATGAGCCACTTCAAATCGATGAATATTTTCTCCTATTGCTTTTAACAAGCGTTTTGCATGTTGAGGCGTTAGGATAATTCTCGATTTCACTTTTGCTTTGGGAACTCCCGGCATTAGTGTTACAAAATCCAATACAAATTCTGATGCTGAATGATTTATAATTGCCAAGTTGGAATAAATTCCCTCCGCTATTTTTTCATCCAATTCAATATTGATTTGTCCTGGTTGTTGATTGTTATCGCTCATGTTATTAATAATTATATTCTTCTTTTGCAGCCATTAATTCGTTATAATCTTCTTTTGATCCAACGATGTTGTTGTCATATTCTCTCATACCGGTTCCGGCAGGGATTCTGTGTCCTACAATAACGTTTTCTTTCAAGCCTTCTAACGTATCAACTTTTCCTGCAACAGCAGCTTCGTTTAACACTTTCGTTGTTTCTTGGAACGATGCCGCAGAAATAAACGATTTTGTTTGAAGAGAAGCTCTTGTAATACCTTGAAGAACCGGCGTTGCAGTAGCTGTAATTACATCACGAGCCACTACAAGGTTTTTATCTTCACGTTTTAACAATGAGTTTTCATCACGCAATTCTCTCGGTGTTATCATCTGACCTGCTTTTAAGTTCTGAGAATCACCAGCATCTTCTACCACTTTCATACCGAATAATTTATCATTTTCGATAATGAAATCTTTTGTATGAGCTAATTGTTCTTCTAAGAATAATGTATCTCCCGGATCTTCTACTCTTACTTTACGCATCATTTGACGGATAACTACCTCAAAGTGCTTATCATTGATTTTTACACCTTGTAAACGGTAAACCTCTTGAATTTCATTAACCAAATACTGTTGAACAGCTGAAGGCCCTTGGATTCTTAAGATATCTTCCGGCGTAATTGCACCATCTGATAAAGACATACCCGCTTTTACGAAGTCATTTTCTTGAACCAAAATTTGGTTAGATAATTTTACTAAGTATTTTTTAATCTCACCAAATTTAGATTCGATGATGATTTCACGGTTACCTCTTTTGATTTTTCCAAACGAAACAACACCATCAATTTCTGATACTACTGCTGGGTTTGATGGATTACGAGCTTCTAAAAGTTCGGTAATTCTAGGAAGACCTCCTGTGATATCGCCAGTTTTTGACGAACGTCTTGGGATTTTTACTAAAATTTTACCTGCTTTAATTTTCTCGCCATCGTCTACCATTAAGTGAGCTCCAACCGGTAAATTGTATGAACGAATTAATTCGCCGTCTTTACCATAAATTAATAAAGTTGGAATTAATTTTTTGTTTCTTCCTTCAGAAATTACTTTTTCTTGGAAACCGGTTTGCTCATCGATTTCAACTTGGAACGATTGTCCTTGTTCTAAATCTTCATAAGCAATTTTTCCGGTAAATTCAGAAATAATAACTCCGTTATATGGATCCCATTTACAGATTGTTGTTCCCTTATCTACAGTTTGACCATCTTTTACAAAAATGGTAGAACCATAAGGAATATTATGTGTATTTAAAACGATTCCTGTATTTTCGTCAACTAATTTTAATTCTGTTGAACGAGAAATTACAATGTCAATTGCATTTCCATCAGCATCTTCACCTTTTACAGTTTTTAAATCGTCTAATTCTAATCTACCTTTGAAACGCGTTACAATGCTTGATTCCTCAGACATACCACCAGCAACCCCTCCAACGTGGAACGTTCTAAGTGTTAACTGTGTACCTGGTTCACCAATCGATTGTGCAGCAATTACACCAACTGCTTCACCTTTTTGAGTCATTCGACCCGTTGCTAAGTTTCTTCCGTAACATTTTGCACAGATTCCTTTAGCTGCTTCACAAGTTAATGGTGATCTTACTTCTACTCTTTCTAAAGGAGAAGCTTCGATAGCTTTCATGATTGCTTCGGTAATTTCTTGACCGCCTTCAACCAATACTTCTAAATTCAATGGGTTGATTACATCTTGAAGTGCAACACGACCTAAAATTCTTTCGCCTAATGTTTCAACGATTTCTTCATTCTTTTTCAACGCAGACACTTCAATTCCTCTTAACGTACCACAATCTTCTGTATTTACGATAACATCTTGAGAAACGTCATGTAATCTTCTTGTTAAGTATCCGGCATCGGCCGTTTTCAAAGCCGTATCGGCAAGACCTTTACGAGCACCGTGCGTAGAAATAAAGTATTCTAAAATTGAAAGACCTTCTTTAAAGTTAGAAAGAATCGGGTTTTCGATAATTTCACCACCACCAGCAGTTGATTTTTTAGGCTTAGCCATCAAACCACGCATACCGGTTAACTGACGAATTTGTTCTTTAGAACCCCTTGCTCCAGAGTCAAGCATCATATATACCGAGTTGAAACCTTGTTGGTCTTCACGGATATTTTTCATTGCTAATTCTGTTAACAAAGCATTTTTAGAGGTCCAAACGTCAATAACTTGATTGTATCTTTCGTTGTTGGTAATTAATCCCATGTTATAGTTCATGGTAATTGCATCTACTTCTTCTCTTGCATCGGCAATCAATTCTTGTTTTTGGTGAGGAATAATAATATCACCTAAACTGAATGATAACCCTCCACGGAATGCAAATTTGTACCCCATATCTTTCATGTTATCCAAGAAAGCAGCGGTTGTTGGCACATTCGTTACCGATAAAATTCTACCAATAATATCTCTTAAAGATTTTTTGGTTAAAACTTCGTTAATATATCCTGCAGCTTCCGGTACTACTTCATTAAATAATACTCTACCGGCAGTTGTTTGAATTAATTTGAATACTAATTCACCATTTTCATTGAAATCTTTCGCTCTAATTCTTACGCGAGCATTTAGCTCTAATCTTCCTTCGTTTAAAGCAATATTTACTTCTTCGGCAGAATAGAAAGTTAAACCTTCACC
Source organism: Flavobacterium sp. T50_26 (assembly GCF_057652995.1). NCBI lineage: Bacteria > Pseudomonadati > Bacteroidota > Flavobacteriia > Flavobacteriales > Flavobacteriaceae > Flavobacterium > Flavobacterium sp. T50_26. The sequence continues at coordinate 69,925 of NZ_JBYFCC010000005.1, read as the reverse complement.
TAAAATTTTGTGTTCCGGCGTAGACAAACGTTCTTTGGTCATATAATATAGACCCAAGACCATATCCTGAGAAGGAACGGTAATTGGAGCTCCGTTTGCAGGATTCAAGATATTATGAGAAGCCAACATTAATAGTTGAGATTCCAAAATAGCTTCCGGTCCAAGAGGCAAGTGAACTGCCATCTGGTCACCATCAAAATCCGCGTTAAAAGCCGTACACACTAATGGGTGTAACTGAATTGCTTTTCCTTCGATTAATTTTGGTTGGAATGCTTGAATACCTAAACGGTGTAACGTAGGAGCACGGTTTAGTAATACCGGATGACCTTTGATTACATTTTCAAGGATATCCCATACAACCGGTTCTTTTTTGTCGATAATTTTCTTAGCGGACTTAACTGTTTTAACGATTCCTCTTTCGATTAATTTTCGAATAACGAATGGTTTATACAATTCTGCAGCCATATCTTTGGGCAAACCACATTCGAACAATTTCAATTCCGGTCCAACGACAATTACAGAACGAGCAGAATAATCCACACGTTTTCCTAATAAGTTTTGACGGAAACGACCTTGTTTACCTTTCAATGAATCTGAAAGCGATTTTAATGGTCTGTTTGATTCTGTTTTAACAGCAGAAGCTTTACGTGTATTATCAAATAATGAGTCAACCGCTTCTTGCAACATACGTTTTTCGTTACGTAAGATTACTTCAGGAGCTTTGATCTCCATTAATCTTTTTAAACGATTATTACGAATAATTACACGACGATACAAATCATTTAAATCTGATGTTGCAAAACGACCACCATCTAGTGGCACCAACGGACGTAATTCTGGTGGAATAACCGGAATTACTTTTAAAATCATCCATTCCGGACGATTTTCTCTGTTTAGATTTGCTTCACGGAAAGATTCAACAACTTGAAGACGTTTTAACGCCTCAGTTTTTCTTTGTTTAGATGTTTCATTATTCGCTGCGTGACGTAAATCATAAGATAATTCGTCAAGATTTGTACGAGCTAATAAATCCATAATACATTCAGCACCCATTTTGGCGATGAATTTATTAGGATCATTATCATCTAAATATTGGTTTTCCATCGGAAGTGTATCTAAAATATTCAAATACTCTTCTTCAGTTAAAAAGTCTAATCTTGATAATGATTCTCCTTCTGCATTTTGGGCAATACCGGCTTGAATTACTACGTATCTTTCGTAGTAGATAATCATATCTAATTTCTTAGAAGGTAAACCTAAAATGTATCCAATTTTGTTTGGAAGCGAACGGAAATACCAAATGTGAGCGATTGGCACAACCAAATTGATGTGTCCTACTCTATCACGACGTACTTTTTTCTCAGTAACTTCCACACCACAACGGTCACATACGATTCCTTTGTAGCGAATTCTTTTATATTTTCCACAAGCACATTCATAATCTTTTACAGGGCCGAAAATTCTTTCGCAGAAAAGACCATCACGTTCTGGTTTGTGGGTTCTATAATTGATTGTTTCAGGTTTAAGAACTTCTCCTCTTGATTCAGCCAAAATAGATTCCGGTGAAGCCAATCCGATAGTAATTTTATTAAACCTCTTTACTGGATTTTTGTCTTTATTATTATTTCTATTATTCATCATAGTTTTTACTATTGATTTATTTGCAATTAAAAAATTGATTTTAATTTATGTCAAAACTAACTTCTGATCATAAACACTACCTCGAATTACTTCTCTAAACTTCAAGCCTTTCTTGAAGTGCTAATTATAAAAACATTTGTTTCTATAAAAAATCGGAACGGTTTACGGGTATAAATCCTGAAAACTAATTTAAAAAAGTGGTCAGTGGTCAGTTTTTAGTAAGCAGTATCAAACTGAACACTAACAACTGCCTACTGACAACTTGTACTATTCTTCTAATCGGATGTCTAAACCAAGACCTTTCAATTCGTGCATTAAAACGTTGAATGATTCTGGTAATCCCGGCTCCGGCATTGGCTCGCCCTTAACGATTGCTTCGTAAGTTTTTGCTCTACCGATTACGTCATCTGATTTTACCGTCAATATTTCTCTTAAAGTGCTGGAAGCTCCGTATGCTTCAAGAGCCCAAACCTCCATCTCTCCAAAACGCTGACCTCCAAATTGAGCTTTACCACCCAATGGTTGTTGCGTAATAAGCGAGTATGGTCCGATAGAACGTGCGTGCATCTTATCATCGATCATGTGACCTAATTTCAACATATAGATTACTCCAACTGTTGCTGCTTGGTGGAAACGTTCTCCGGTTCCTCCATCATATAAATAGGTATGACCAAATCTTGGAATTCCTGCTTCGTCTGTTAATTCATTAATTTGATCGATTGTAGCACCATCAAAAATTGGCGTTGCATACTTTCTTCCCAAATTCTTTCCAGCCCATCCTAAAACAGTTTCATAAATCTGACCGATGTTCATACGAGATGGTACACCAAGAGGATTTAATACGATGTCAACTGGCGTTCCGTCTTCTAAGAATGGCATGTCTTCGTCTCTCACGATACGAGCAACAATACCTTTATTTCCGTGACGACCTGCCATTTTATCACCCACTTTTAATTTACGTTTCTTAGCGATGTAAACTTTAGCTAATTTTAAAATTCCGGCTGGTAATTCATCTCCAACAGTAATTGTAAACTTCTCTCTTCTTAACGCACCTTGTAAATCGTTTAATTTGATTTTATAATTGTGAATCAAATCGTTAACTAACACATTGGTTTCGTCATCGGCTACCCATTGACCTTTTGTTAAATGAGCAAAATCTTCAACAGCATTCAACATTTTTTGAGTATATTTTTTACCTTTTGGCAAAACTTCTTCTCCTAAATCGTTCATTACACCTTGCGATGTTTTTCCGTTTACGATGTTGAATAATTTATCAACTAATTTATCTTTTAATTCGTTGAATTTTACTTCGAACTCCATTTCTAATGAAGCCAAATCATCTTTATCTTTTGTACGCTTACGCTTATCTTTAACGGCTCTTGCAAATAATTTTTTGTCAAGAACAACACCGTGTAATGATGGAGAAGCTTTTAACGAAGCATCTTTTACATCACCGGCTTTGTCACCAAAGATGGCACGTAATAATTTTTCTTCAGGTGTTGGATCTGATTCTCCTTTTGGAGTAATCTTTCCGATCAGAATGTCGCCAGGTTTAACTTCGGCACCAATTCTAATCATACCGTTTTCATCCAAATCTTTTGTCGCTTCTTCTGAAACGTTTGGAATATCATTGGTTAATTCTTCGTTACCTAATTTGGTGTCACGAACTTCCAATGAATAATCATCGATATGGATAGAAGTAAAAATATCATCACGAACAACTTTTTCAGAGATTACAATTGCATCCTCGAAATTGTATCCTTTCCATGGCATAAATGCAACTTTAAGGTTTCTACCGATAGCTAATTCTCCGTTTTGTGTTGCATATCCTTCACAAAGCACTTGACCTTTAGTAACTCTATCTCCTTTTCTTACGATTGGTTTTAGGTTAATACATGTACTTTGATTTGTTTTTTGAAACTTAATTAATTGATATGTTTTGTCATCTGAGTCAAAACTTACCATTCGTTCTGCATCTGTACGATCATACTTAATGGTAATTTTCTCAGAATCAACATACTCTACTACTCCATTTCCTTCTGCATTGATTAATACTCTTGAATCTGAAGCAACTTGTCTTTCTAAACCGGTTCCAACAATTGGAGCTTCAGGACGTAATAATGGTACGGCCTGACGCATCATGTTTGATCCCATCAACGCACGGTTCGCATCATCGTGTTCCAAGAAAGGAATTAACGAAGCGGAAATCGATGCAATTTGGTTTGGAGCAACGTCTGTGTAATGAACAACATTTGGTTCAACTACCGGGAAATCGCCTTCTTCACGAGCAATAACTTTATCGGCAGTAATTTTTCCATTAGCATCCATTTCAATGTTTGCCTGAGCAATCATTTTGCCTTCTTCTTCTTCTGCACTTAAGTAAATTGGTTCAGATTTTAAATCAACCACACCATTCGTCACTTTACGATAAGGTGTTTCGATGAATCCCATTCCGTTTACTTTAGCATAAACACCAAGTGAAGAAATCAAACCAATGTTTGGTCCCTCAGGCGTTTCAATCGGACAAAGACGGCCATAATGTGTATAGTGAACGTCACGCACCTCGAATCCGGCTCTCTCTCTCGAAAGACCACCTGGTCCTAGGGCAGACAATCTTCTTTTGTGTGTAATCTCAGCCAATGGATTTGTTTGATCCATAAATTGAGATAACTGGTTGGTTCCGAAGAAAGAGTTGATAACCGATGATAATGTTTTAGCATTAATCAAATCGATTGGTGTAAACACCTCGTTATCTCTAACGTTCATTCTTTCGCGGATAGTTCTAGCCATACGGGCAAGACCTACACCAAATTGTGCAGAAAGTTGTTCGCCAACTGTTCTAACACGACGGTTTGATAAGTGATCAATATCATCAATCTCTGCTTTAGAGTTGATTAATTCAATCAAATATTTTACGATAGTAATAATATCCTCTTTGGTCAACACTTGTTTTTCCATTGGGATATCCAAACCTAATTTTTTGTTCATTCTGTAACGACCAACTTCACCTAAGTTATAACGTTGATCAGAAAAGAATAATTTATCTATGATACCACGAGCGGTTTCTTCATCAGGCGGTTCTGCATTACGCAACTGACGGTAGATGTGCTCAACGGCTTCTTTTTCTGAGTTGGTTGGATCTTTTTGTAACGTGTTGTGGATAATAGCATAATCAGCTTGATTATTATCCTCCTTATGTAACAAAATAGATTTCACATTAGAATCGATGATTTCTTCCACATTATCTTTATCGATAATGGTATCACGATCTAAGATGATTTCGTTTCTTTCGATAGAAACTACTTCTCCTGTATCTTCATCAACGAAATCTTCGTGCCAAGTGTTTAACACACGAGCAGCTAATTTACGTCCGATGTATTTTTTTAATCCTGTTTTTGATACTTTAATTTCCTCAGCAAGGTCAAAGATTTCAAGAATATCTTTATCTCTTTCAAAACCGATTGCACGGAATAAAGTGGTTACAGGTAATTTTTTCTTTCTATCGATATACGCATACATTACGTTGTTGATATCGGTAGCAAACTCTATCCAAGATCCTTTAAAAGGAATTACCCGGGCAGAATATAATTTGGTTCCATTGGCATGGAATGACTGTCCAAAGAAAACACCAGGTGAACGGTGTAACTGCGATACAACAACTCTTTCAGCACCATTGATTACAAAAGTACCGCTAGGCGTCATATAAGGAATAGTACCTAAATATACATCTTGTACTATTGTTTCAAAGTCTTCATGTTCAGGATCTGTACAATAAAGTTTTAGCCTAGCTTTTAACGGCACACTGTAGGTTAAACCTCTTTCGATACATTCTGAAATAGAATAACGAGGAGGATCTACAAAATAATCTAAAAATTCAAGTACGAAATTGTTTCTTGTATCGGTGATTGGAAAATTTTCCATGAAGGTGTTGTATAGACCTTCGTTGCCTCTTTCGTCGGATTTCGTTTCCAATTGGAAGAAATCCTTAAAAGATTTTACCTGAATATCCAAAAAATCAGGATATTGTGGTATATTTTTAGTTGAGGCAAAATTCAATCTTTCAGTCTGATTTGTTATCATCAATGGACAAAATTTTGATTAAAAAAAAGTAATTTTTTGTGTAATTACACTGTTTAACTTATACTTTCTTTTTTAAAACCGATACATCTCTAAAAATAAATGGTATAATTCATTTACATTTTTTTCTTCGTATCGATCAAAAATTTTTTCGTATATTAAACTAATATGATAATAAAACTTGTTTTAATTTTATTATACGAAAAAGGGTTTAGGTCGTTGGAGGTTAATCCAAGACCTAAACCTAGTTCTTAAAACCTAAGTTAGCTTATTTAAGCTCTACTACAGCTCCAGCTTCTTCTAAAGATTTTTTAAGACCTTCAGCCTCATCTTTAGAAACACCTTCTTTTACATTTGAAGGAGCAGCATCAACTAAATCTTTTGCTTCTTTAAGACCTAAACCTGTTAATTCTTTAACAGCTTTAACTACAGCTAATTTAGAAGCACCAGCGTCTTTTAATACTACTGTAAACTCAGTTTGTTCTTCTACTACAGCAGCGTCTCCACCACCAGCAGCTGGACCAGCAACTACAGCAGCAGCTGCAGGCTCAATTCCATACTCATCTTTTAAAATTGTTGCTAATTCGTTAACCTCTTTAACTGTTAAGTTAACTAATTGTTCTGCGAATTGTTTCAAATCTGCCATTTTTTCTATCGATTTAAATAGTTTGTAAAATATAATTTATTAAGTGCGTTCTCGCGGGGTTCTTATCTTTCCGATAAGGTTTTAACAATTCCTGCAATTTTGCCACCACCTGATTTAAGAGCGGATACAACATTTTTAGCAGGAGATTGTAGAAGACCGATGATTTCTCCAATAACTTCTTCTTTTGATTTAAGAGCTACAAGTGCGTCTAATTGGTTGTCACCAATAAATACTGCTTGATGAATATATGCTCCTTTTAAAAGAGGTTTATCAGATTTTTTACGGAATTCTTTAATGATTTTTGCAGGAGCGTTTCCGTTCTCAGCAATCATTATTGAAGTATTTCCTTTTAATATTGAAGGTAAATCTCCATAATCGTTAGCAGAAGCTTCCATTGCTTTTTCCAACAAAGTGTTTTTTACAACATTTAATTGAATTCCGGCTTTGAAACAAGCTCTTCTAAGATTTGAAGTAGTTTCAGCATTAAGGTTAGAAATATCTGCAATGTAGACAACATTACTATCAGCCAACTGTGCAGTTAAATCTTCAATAACTCTTGATTTTTCTTCTCTAGTCATAATATAATTGTTTAACTACCAATTAAACTGCTTTAGGATCTAAAGCAATTGCAGGACTCATAGTACTTGACAAGTGAATAGACTTGATGTAAGTACCTTTAGCTGCAGTTGGTTTCATTTTGATTAATGTTTGAATAATTTCGTGAGCATTATCTACAATCATGTCTGCATTGAAAGAAATTCTTCCAATTCCGGCATGAACGATACCAGTTTTGTCTACTTTAAAGTCGATTTTACCAGCTTTCACTTCTTGAACAGCTTTTGCAACATCCATAGTTACCGTACCTGTTTTTGGGTTAGGCATTAAACCTCTAGGTCCTAATATACGACCTAATGGACCTAATTTACCCATAACAGCAGGCATTGTGATGATAACATCAACATCTGTCCAACCATCTTTAATTTTTTGTAGATAATCGTCTAAACCTACGTGGTCTGCACCAGCAGCTTTAGCTTCCGCTTCTTTATCTGGGGTAACAAGTGCTAAAACTCTAACATCTTTACCAGTTCCGTGTGGTAATGCTACCACACCTCTTACCATTTGATTCGCTTTTCTTGGATCAACTCCTAATTTTACTGCGATATCAACAGACTCATCAAATTTTGCAGAAGCAACATCTTTTAATAATGCAGAAGCATCTTTTAAAGAATATAATTTGCTTTTTTCAATTTTTGCTGCAGCCTCTTTTTGCTTTTTTGTCAATTTTGCCATGTCTTTCTTTTAATTAAAAAGGAGCTACTCCTGATACTGTTATACCCATAGAACGAGCTGTTCCTGCTATCATACTCATAGCAGACTCGATAGTAAATGCATTTAAATCTACCATTTTGTCTTCGGCAATTGTTCTAATTTGATCCCAAGTAACGCTTGCTACTTTTTTACGATTTGGTTGACCTGAACCTGACTTTAGCTTTGTTGCATCCAATAATTGGATAGCAGCGGGTGGAGTTTTTACAACAAAATCAAACGATTTGTCTTTATACACAGTAATTTGTACTGGTAAAACTTTGCCGGGTTTATCTTGAGTTCTCGCATTAAATTGCTTACAGAACTCCATGATGTTAACCCCAGCAGCTCCCAAAGCAGGTCCGACCGGTGGCGAAGGATTCGCGGCACCTCCCTTTACTTGTAGTTTAACTACTTTACTAACTTCTTTAGCCATTGTTTTTAAAAAAATTTAGCACATCTCAGTTGGAAGCAAGATGCGGTTTATAATAATGTAACAAATTATACTTTTTCTACTTGCATAAACCCTAATTCTAAAGGTGTTTTTCTTCCGAAAATTTTCACCATTACTTCAAGTTTACGCTTGTCTTCATTAATTTTTTCAACAGTTCCATTGAATCCGTTGAAAGGACCGTCAATAACTTTGATTGTTTCACCAATATTGAACGGTATGTTTTGAGTATCGGCAGTAACAGCTAATTCATCTACTTTTCCTAACATTCTGTTTACCTCAGATAAACGTAAAGGCACAGGATCTCCACCTTTTACTTCACCTAAAAAACCAATTACTCCTGTAATAGATTTAATAATGTGTGGAATTTCACCAATCAAGTTAGCTTCAATCATTACATAGCCGGGAAAATATACCTTATCCTTTGCTATTTTTTTGCCATCTCTTACTTGCACTACTTTTTCGGTAGGAACTAAAACCTGAGCAATATGATCTGCCAATTGAAGACGATTAATTTCGTTTTCGATGTAAGTTTTAACCTTATTCTCTTGGCCACTTACAGCTCTAACTACATACCACTTTTTCAAACTACTATCAGCCATAACAGATATTATCCTTTTATCAAATTAAAAAATCCTGATATTGCTTTTCTGAAAACTTCATCAACACCCCAAGTAGCTAAAGAAAATACGATTGTAAAAACTGCTACAATTATGGTTAAACGTTGTACTTCTGACCAAGGTAACCAAGTTACATTAGTTTTAAGTTCTTGAAAAGCATCTGTTATATAGTTAACAACTTTTGTCATTATAATTGATTTTTGCACGGATGGAGAGATTCGAACTCCCATCAACGGTTTTGGAGACCGCTATTCTACCCTTGAACTACACCCGTTTGTTAAAAGCCAGTCATACTCCGAAGAATATGAACTGGCTTTATATATTTAAGAATTACTCAACGATTTCAGTAACCTGACCAGCACCTACTGTTCTACCACCTTCACGGATAGCAAAACGTAAACCTAGGTTAAGAGCGATTGGACTCAACAACGTTACATCAATAGTTAAGTTATCACCTGGCATTACCATTTCAACTCCAGCTGGTAAAGAAATAGTACCAGTTACGTCAGTTGTTCTTACATAGAACTGTGGACGGTAGTTGTTGTGGAATGGTGTGTGACGACCACCTTCTTCTTTTTTCAAAATATAAACCTCAGCTTTAAATTTAGCGTGTGGTTTTACTGAACCTGGCTTACAAATTACCATACCTCTACGGATATCAGCTTTGTCAATACCTCTCAATAAAAGACCTACGTTATCTCCAGCTTCACCTCTATCAAGGATTTTACGGAACATTTCAACTCCAGTTACTGTAGAAGTCAATTTGTCTGCACCCATACCGATGATTTCAACCGGATCTCCAGTGTTTGCAACTCCTGTTTCGATACGACCTGTAGCAACAGTTCCACGACCAGTAATTGTAAATACATCTTCAACAGGCATCAAGAATGGTTTTGCATTATCACGCACTGGCTCTTCGATCCAAGCATCAACAGCATCCATTAATTCCATGATTTTGTCAACCCATGCTGCATCTCCATTTAATCCACCTAAAGCAGATCCTTGGATAACCGGACCATTGTCTCCATCATAATCATAGAAAGATAATAAGTCTCTGATTTCCATTTCAACTAGCTCTAAAAGCTCAGCATCATCAACCATATCCACTTTGTTCATGAATACAACGATTCTTGGAATACCTACCTGACGACCTAAAAGGATGTGCTCACGTGTTTGTGGCATTGGACCATCTGTAGCAGCAACTACTAAGATAGCACCGTCCATTTGAGCAGCACCAGTAACCATGTTCTTAACGTAATCCGCGTGACCTGGACAGTCAACGTGTGCGTAGTGACGGTTAGCTGTTTCATACTCTACGTGTGAAGTATTAATAGTAATACCTCTTTCTTTCTCCTCAGGAGCGTTATCAATTTGATCAAACGATTTTGCTTGACAGAAACCTTTCTCAGACAATACTTTTGTAATAGCAGCTGTCAAAGTAGTTTTACCGTGATCCACGTGTCCAATTGTACCTATATTTAAGTGTGGTTTGGAACGATTAAAATTTTCTTTTGCCATTTTAATTAATTTTTAATCTTAGTTATATAATAGTGTTTAATTCTTACAAATTTGAGCCAATGACGGGAATTGAACCCGTGACCTCTTCCTTACCAAGGAAGCACTCTACCCCTGAGCTACACCGGCAAGAAATTAATCTTTTCAATTTAAAATTTGTGGGGAGAGCAGGATTCGAACCTGCGAAGATGTAATCAGCGGATTTACAGTCCGCCCTCGTTGGCCGCTTGAGTATCTCCCCTCAAAATTTTTAAACTTTTAAATGAACGTAAATGCTTTAGAATCTTATTCTTACAAAACATTTCATTATCAATCTTTTAATTGAGCCGATGGAGGGACTCGAACCCACGACCTGCTGATTACAAATCAGCTGCTCTAGCCAGCTGAGCTACACCGGCGTTACTCAATAAAAAAAGTCCGCTATTTCTAACGGACTGCAAATGTATAGAATTTATTTGTCAATCAAAACATTTTTTAAAAAAAATTATACTATATGTGTGTTCTGATTTTTTCTTTCCTTTTTAAAAGCAAACGTTCTAATGCTTCTGTAGAAGAATCAACTGCTTCTTCAAACGTTTTACATTGTTTTTTTACCATAAAATCGTCTCCGGGAACATGAATTTTGATCTCAACAATTTTATTTTCTTTCTCACTGGTAGATTCTACCTTTAAAAAAACATCAGCAACAACTACTTTGTCATAATATTTTTCCAATTTATCCATTCGAACTTGAATGAAATCTACTAACTTTCCGTCAATATTAAAGTTTACAGCATTAACATTTACCTTCATAATCTAATTTTTAAGGTTAAACAAACGTAAAGAATTATTTTTGGTTTCGAGGATGTGCATTTCCATATACTTTTTTTAACTCTGCTAAACTACTATGTGTATAAACCTGAGTTGAGGCCAAACTCGAATGCCCTAATAATTCTTTAACCGAATTCAAATCTGCTCCGTTATTTAATAAGTGCGTTGCAAACGTGTGCCGCAAAATATGAGGGCTTCTTTTTACCTTCTCGGAGACATTACTAAAGTACATATTTATTAATCGATACACAAGTGTATCATTCAATTTAACACCTTTTTGTGTTAAAAATAATTTGTCTGAATCTTTAATTTCTTGAAGCTGATTGCGTTGAAGAATATAATTCTGCAATTGATTGGTAATGATTGGCAACAATGGAATAATTCTTTCTTTATTTCTCTTGCCTAACACTTTTAACGTTGAATTGTAAAAATCTATTCCGTTTAAATTTAGATTAATTAATTCAGTTCTTCTTATTCCTGTTGTATAAAACAAATCAATAATCAACTTATCACGAATTCCTTCAAATCCATCCGGATAAACAATTTGATTTAAAACCAAATCTACTTCTTTTTCCGAAAAAGGAATTTGAATTTTTTTTGGTGTTTTTAAAGCTTTGTGTTTTAATAATGGACTTTGTTCGATTTGCTTGATTCGCAACAAAAATTTATAGTAACTTTTTAAGGAAGAAATTTTTCGGTTTACAGATGAAGCAGAAATATTATTGTCTACTAAAGAAACAATCCAACTTCTAATTTGTGTATAAAGTACTTTGTCAATAGAATCTTGTTCAAAATGAATTTTATTGAATGATTCAAATTCTGCCATATCATTTAAATAAGCCTTTACGGTATGCAAAGAATAATTCTTTTGCATTTGAAGATAATCACGAAAAGCTTGTTTATTGGATTGCATAAAAAAACCGTTAGCCTCAAAGTTACAAAACTTCTCAAACTAACGGTTTATTTTTATAAAAAATGCTATTACATTTCTACACTGTCTCGCAATGTTTGAATGTATTGAGCTTTTTGAACTTGTGCTCTTTTAACAACAGATGGTTTAATAAAAGCCTGACGTGCTCTTAGCTGACGAACAGTTCCAGTTTTATCAAATTTTCTTTTGTAGCGTTTTAACGCTCTGTCGATATTTTCTCCGTCTTTAATAGGTATAATTAACATAATCTAGACACCTCCTCTCATTTAGGGTGCAAAAGTAGTAATTATTTTGAAATTTGAATTATAAATTTTGAATTATTTTTTACATCAATCATCAAGAAGATTTTTAGAAAACTTACGATTACATTTATATAAAAAATTTCAATTACTTTTTTTTGATTATTTTTATTGAAAAAAAAATATGCTCTTTTATATTTTCTCTATTTTATTAATTATTTCAAGTTTTATTCCACTTGTTCAAAATCCGCATTGGTTTTTTAGATTTTTTGAATTTGGGAAAGTGCAATTGTTTCAGCTTCTTCTTCTCACATGTATTCTAGGATTATTATTTATAGCGAATAAAGACCTTTTATTTTTTGTTGTTTTGAGTTTAAATTTACTTACCCTTGCATTTCATGTAAAGGATTTGTTTCCTTACACAAAGTTTCATTCTATACCTATCAAGATAAAAACAAATTTCTGCTCAGAAACTATTAGTATTATTTCTGCAAACATCTACCAAGACAATTCTGCTTATGATCGCTTTATCAAATTAATAGAAAAACATAATCCCGACATTTTCTTAACCATGGAATCAAATCAAGAATGGGAAAATGCACTTTCACATTTTGACAAAACGTATCCATTTCATGTAAAAGTTGCTTTGGAAAACACCTATGGCATTCATTTATTTTCCAAATTAAAAATTATTTCACATCAAGTGCATTATTTTGTTGCCGATGATATTCCGAGTATTGAGGCTAAGATTATGTCGAATGACGGATTTACTTTTAACCTTTTTGGCGTTCATCCTCCGCCACCTAGTCCAACCGAAGAAGAAAATGCCAAAGAAAGAGACGGTGAATTGTTGAGTGTTGCCAAAGTGGTGAAATCAAAATCTGAGCCTAGTGTAGTTGTTGGCGATTTTAACAATGTTGCTTGGGCAAAATCTTCACTTTTATTTAGAAAAACCAGTGAATTAATTGATGCCAGAATTGGGAGAGGTTTGTTTTCTACTTTTCATGCTAAATATTGGTTTTTTAGATTTCCGATTGATTTGTTTTTTCATTCTACGGATGTTTTTGTAGAAGAGTTAAAAACGTTAGATTATTTTGGTTCGGATCATTTTCCTATCTACAGTTCTTTTCATATCAACCAAAAAAACAAAGAACAGAAAAAATTGATTGAAACGCTTGAACGTGAAGAAAAGAAAGAAATTAATGGAATTATAAGAGATGGCATAAACGAAGAAAGCGAAAACCGTAATTGATTTTCGCTTTCTGATATCATTTAGTAAAAATTATTCCACAGCAGGTTTATAATTTTGATTGTCAATTATCATTTTGGACAAAATCTCTTTCAAGATTTCTGAAGTTCCTCCGCCAATTGGCCCTAAACGGCTATCTCTCAATAATCTTGCCAACGGATACTCTTCCATATAACCATAACCACCTAACATTTGAAGACAACTATAAATGGTTTCATCGGCTACTTTAGTTGATTTTAATTTAGCCATTGTTGCTTCTTTCACCACATATTCACCTTTATTTAATCGAGCTACTGCTGCATAATTAAAAATTTTGCAATGTTCTACATCGGTAGCATGCTCAACCATGGTATGTCGTAACGCTTGAAATTTATTAATGGTAGTTCCAAATGCCTCGCGTTGCGACATATATTCTATCGTATATTCAATAGCATATTCTGCACGAGCATGAGCATTAATAGCCATGATTAAACGCTCTAAAGCAAAATGTTGCATGATGTATGGAAAACCTTTTCCTTCTTCTCCCATTAAATTTTCTAATGGAATTTCAACATTATCAAAAGAAATTTCTGCAGTATCCGATGCTCTCCAACCTAATTTATCAAGTTTTGTTGCCGATATTCCTTTGGTAGCGGTATCTACTAAAAAAATACTGATTCCCTTATTTCCAAGATCTGGTTGCGTTTTTGCAGCTACTACGTAGTAATCGGCATAAACTCCATTAGTAATGAATGTTTTAGATCCATTAATCACATATTTATTATCTTTTTTTGTAGCTGTAGTTCTCATTCCTGCTACATCACTACCTCCAAAAGGTTCAGAGATACATAAAGCTCCAATTTTGTCACCTGAAATACTTGGCACTAAATAATCTTGTTTAATTTTTTCGTCGCCTTCTGCATTTAAATGCGTCATCGCTAAATAGGAATGAGCCCACATGGCAGCAGCAAAACCGGATGACTTAATTTTTTGTAGTTCTTCTAAAAAAATAACTGTGTAGAAAAGATCCAAATTCATTCCACCATACGCTTCAGGATAAGTTAATCCGAAAAATCCCATGTCGCCAAATTTTTTCCAAATAAATCGTTCGATGGTTCCTGTTTTTTCCCATTTTTCAATGTGAGGCACGACTTCTTTTTGTAAAAAATCGCGTAAAGTTGCTCTAAATAATTGGTGTTCTTCCGTAAAGTATTCTGAATTCATAAAATAAAATTATTTGCTTAAAATGTCTATTTTTTTTAGAATTCCAAATATAAGGCTATAATTTTGATTTTTTCGTTAGGCAAACCTTTAATTTTTGTTAAATCCTCAATATTTCTAATTTCACCATTCATACTGCGATGCGTTACAATCTCTTTTGCGATGGTATAATTAAAATAAGGAAATTTAGCTAATTCTTTAACCGAAGCATTATTAATATCAATTTTACTAATTTTAGGTTCGGCAGTTACTACGAAGTGTTTATTAAGGTTCTCAATTACTTCAGGACTTAATCCCCATATAAAATGCATTTGTTCCATAGAAAGAAATCCGCCAAGGCTTTCTTTTTGCTTTAAAATTCTTTCTGAAATTGCTGGCCCAATTCCATAGATCTTAATTAAATCTTCTTGAGATGCCTGATTAATATCAATTTTTACAATTGTTTTTTTGCTCTCAAACTTATTATTTGAATAGGAAGTATATTGTTTTTTGGGTTGATTTACCCAATCCGGAAATTTAAAATAAGGTGAAATTACGTTAAGCAAACTATCTGAAACACCAGTAACAGCTTGAAATTCTTTAGCAGAATTAACGAATTTATTTTGACTTCGAAAGGCAAAAAGTTTGTCTAATTCTTTGACAGACATTCCTAGTTTATATCCTTTATAGTCGGTTATAAAATTTGGATTGAATGGATAAATAACTGGTTTCGTACTATTATCTGAATTCTTTAAACTATCAATAACGGGTTGCATTGCCAACCATTCTTTATTAACGTCATTTGTTTTTGGATTTGGTTTTGATATCCAAAAAAAATAACCTAATTGAACTATGATTAAGAGAAGAAACAACGAAAAAATCCCATTTCGTTGTTGTTTTGACAAACGGAAATAGGATTTAAGTTTCATAAGATAAAATTAATATTTTCTGTTTTATTCATATTTTTTGATTTCTCCGGACTTTAGTCTTTTGAAATAATCTTTCAAATCATCTTTCACTTCACTGGAAAGGAAATACAAACCTAAAATATTTGGAAACGCCATTCCTAAAATCATCATATCTGAAAAATCGATAACTGCACCTAAACTGGCTGAGGAACCTAATACAACAAAAATCAAAAATAAAAATTTGTAAAGATTTTCCATTTTCTTGGTATTTCCGAACAAATATGTCCATGATTTCATTCCATAATAAGACCATGAAATCATCGTTGAGAAAGCAAAAAGTACAATTGCAACTAACAAAACATATTTAAACCAAGGCAAAACACTGCTAAATGCTGCGGATGTTAATGCAGAACCTGTCATTCCTTGTGTGTCGTCGGCATAACCGGTAAAAATAAGCACCAAAGCTGTCATGGTACATACAATAATGGTATCCACAAAAGGCTCTAATAAAGCAACTATACCTTCACTTACGGGTTCATCTGTTTTTACAGCAGAGTGAGCGATGGCGGCAGATCCTACACCAGCTTCATTTGAAAAAGCAGCTCGTTGAAACCCTACAACTAAAACACCAACTACACCACCAGTAATTCCGTCTGCGGTAAATGCTCCTGAAAATATATCTCTAAAAGCATCTCCAATATGAGCAAAGTTTACAAAAATTATTATTAAAGAAGTGATGACGTACATCCCAACCATAAAGGGTACAATTTTATCGGTAACTTTTGCAATTTTCTTAATACCTCCAATAATTACAATTCCAACAAAAAAGGCTACAACCAATCCATACCAAAATCCTTTTCCTTCAAAAATGGGAAAAACATTTGCTAATTGAGCGAACGATTGGTTTGCTTGAAACATATTTCCTCCTCCAAATGAACCTCCAATTGCTAATATTGCAAAAACAACAGCTAATACTTTTCCTAAACCAGCATATCCCTTTCTGCGTAAACCTTCTGAAAGATAATACATTGGACCTCCTGATACTTCGCCTAAATCGTTTAATTTTCTATATTTAACACCTAATGTACATTCTACAAATTTTGATGACATCCCTAAAAATCCCGCTAAAATCATCCAAAAAGTTGCACCTGCTCCACCAATAGAGATGGCAACTGCTACACCTGCAATATTACCAAGTCCAACCGTTCCTGATAATGCAGTAACTAATGCTTGAAAATGCGAAACTTCTCCTTCATCTCCAGGCTTATCATAATCACCTCTAATTAATTGGTAGGCATGTTTAATTCCTTTCAGGTTAATAAAACCCATATAAACAGTAAAAAAAGTAGCTCCTACGACAAGCCATAAAACTACCAAGGGCATGTCAAATCCGAAAGCTTCCATCGGTTTATAGAAGAAAATTCCAGACATAAAATCAACGATAGGTTTTATAACGTCATTTATCTTTTCATCTAATCCTTTTTCTTGACTAAAAGCAATAATTGGTAATAATAAGGTAAAAAGTGAGAGTAACTTTTTCATAAAGTTAATTTTTGATTAAAATTTAGTTCAGCAAGATGCAAAAAAAAATGCGTTTAAAAAAAGTATCATACATTTTTTTTGAAATTTGCTATAAATCAAACACAGAACTTCGTTTTGTATAAATCATATCTTTCAATTTTAACCAAAAAGCAAAAGTTAAGTAAACTCCGAACCCAAGACCGACCGTTACAAAGGATATGTAGATAAAAAAAAGTCGGACATTAGTAGCTCTCATGCCTAATCTATCGGCTAAACGTGACGATACATGAAAACCATGTTTCTCAAAAAAAAGTCTAATGGAAGTGATCCAATTCATTTAAAAAATTATTTTGGATTAATAAATGGAGACTGTTCTTCTTCAACTGCTGTAACAAAATAGCGTGTGTCGCCCCACCAAGAAAACGTTTTATATCGCTCAACATACGTTAGTTTTACATATCTTCCTTGAAGATTTTCCATTTTTTGTATGACTTCTTTTTCTTTGGTTGGAACTGTAAACTGAAAAATTTGTGCACCAGAAATTCCTTGGCTCATTTCGCCTTCCCACGTTTTGAAAGTTACTCCTTTTTTACTAAATTTAATTAATTCTCCTGAGCGAACTCCCTCTGAATAGGGAACATAATAAATAAAGGCAAAGTAGCCAAAAAAGGCTACAACTAGCAAAATTAAAAAACGAATAAAGTATTTTTTTGTTTTTTGTCCGAATGTTTGTTTGACCTCATTTTTTTCCATGATGCTTTTTTATTTTAAGAAGTAAAGTTAATCAACTTTTGTCCAATTGCACAATTTAGGCATTTATTTGTGTTGCAATATTCTTTTTTTAATTGAAGAATTGCTTGAGAATGATAACTATTTGTTGAAACTAAACCAAAATGAGCAAATTTTTCAATGATTGTGTTTTTTTCTGTTGCAATTTCACTTGCTAAAGCAATGAGTTCTTCCGGATTTATATTTCCGCTGGCATAACCGTAGGCAAACTTAATAGGAAGAATACAATTTAATATTAGTAAGTCGATAAAATTTTTAGACAAGATTTTATTTTTCTTAGAATGTGACTTATCAAAAACATAATGTAATTTCCAATATTCTGAAACAGTAGAATTGAAAAAAGGATAAATTTCTTCTGTTGAATTAGCTTTAACTATTAATTGAAAAAAATGTTGATGTTTCACGATTAACTGTGCCAGCTGAGCTAATCGGATGGATGGAAAATTATCAGGTCGATGCTTAAAAAATTGAACCTGTTGAAAAAATATATTATTCAATTGATGTTTATGTTTGAGATAATTCCATCTCTTTTTCAAATCATTATAGTAAGAATCTTCATTTTCTTCTTCAAGAAGTCCAGTTGTACCAAAAAAAAGTGCTTCAATATTTTCTACTTCATGTCGTTCTTTTTTTATAACAGAATAAGGTAGAGATTCTGCCATTTTCAAAAAAGCATCGCCATTAGTATTGAGTCCAAAACTTTTTGCCATTAGTTGAAAGAAAGTTGCTTCCCAATCAAAGGTGTTTTTTTGAAGAAGAATTTCAACATCATTTGCTTTTTTCTCCAAACGTTCAAAAAACAAACGCTCTTTCCAGTTGGAAATCGTAAAATCGTCAATGGTTGTTAATTGATTTTCACAGTTTATCCATGTTTTTTGAGTGAACAATTGTTTATATTGATGTAAAACTTCATTTGAAACATATTTTTTAAGCTCAAGGACTGGAATAACAGTATTATTTTTTCTAAATACATCGGTATCATGCTCCCAAACTACGTGAAGAATTACGTTGTCATAATTCGCATCGGTTTCATGATGATGCACATACCAATCGGAAGATTTTAAGTGAATTTCTATATTTCCTGCCCATTTCTGATTGTCAATAACAATCTGAGCATTAAAAAAATCGGGGCCCGCTTGTTGAATATAGTAACCGGAATGGATAATTGTAAGTTCTTGACCGGAAACGGTTTGAATATTGGTAAAGGCAAACTTTTTGTATTGCCAAACATAATGGAGGAAATCTTCTTTCATGGCGTGTATTGTAAAATTATGGCGTAAATGTTAATGCTAAAGTAATAAAAAAATCCAACCTGAAAAAGATTGGATTTTAAAATTTATGCTTTTAATTCAACTTATTTTATCGAACTAATAATATCGTGCTTGGTAATAATGTGGTATTTTCCGTTTTCCAACTGAACCAAAACGGCTTGGTTGTCTTTGTTGATGAGTTTGGAAACTTCTTCTACCGGCGTGTTTTCTTGAACGATAGGATACGGTTTTCCCATGATTTCGCGAATTGGTTTTTCGGCAATGTTTTTATCTGAAAAGTAGCTTTTGAACAAGTCAGACTCGTCTATTGAACCTACAAAACCAGAGGTGTCAATTACCGGAATTTGTGAAATATTGAATTTTTTTAATCGATCGATGGCATGAGAAACCAATTCTTCTGTGCGAACGATTACTAATGATTTATCTTTGTGTCCTTTGATTAAATCGATGGCTGTGGTAATTTCTTCATCTAAAAATCCGCGTTCACGCATCCAATCGTCGTTGAACATTTTGCCAACATAACGGCTTCCTGAATCGTGAAACAAAACCACTACAACATCTTCGGGTTTGAAATGTTCTTTTAATTGCAAAACTCCTTTGATTGCAGATCCGGCTGAATTACCCACAAAAATTCCTTCTTCTAAAGCTAATCTTCTAGTGAAAACGGCAGCATCTTTATCGGTTACTTTGGTGAAACCATCGATAAGTGAAAAGTCAACGTTTTTTGGTAAAATATCTTCTCCGATACCTTCTGTGATATAGGAATAGATTTCGTTTTCGTCGAAAATTCCAGTTTCGTGGTATTTTTTAAACACTGAACCATAGGTATCAACTCCCCAAATTTTCACGTTTGGATTGTGTTCTTTTAAATATTTTGCTACTCCGGAAATTGTTCCGCCTGTTCCTACTCCAACGACAAAATGTGTTACTTTACCTTCGGTTTGTTCCCAAATTTCTGGACCGGTTTGTTCGTAATGTGCAATTGCATTGGATGGATTATCGTACTGATTCACATACCAAGAATTTGGAATTTCTGAACCTAATCGTTTGGATACGGAATAATAGGAACGTGGATCGGTTGGTTCTACGTCGGTTGGACAAACGATTACTTTGGCTCCAACGGCACGAAGGATATCCATTTTTTCTTTGGATTGTTTGTCGGTGATGACGCAAATTAACTTGTAGCCTTTTACGATTGCTCCTAAAGCCAAGCCCATTCCAGTATTTCCTGATGTTCCTTCGATGATGGTTCCGCCGGGTTTTAATCGGCCATCTGCTTCGGCATCTTCGATCATTTTGACTGCCATGCGGTCTTTTACAGAGTTTCCGGGGTTGAATGTTTCTACTTTGGCAAGCACTAAACAATCTAATTCTTGTGTTATTTTGTTGATTTTAACAAGCGGTGTGTTTCCGATTGTTTCTAATATGTTTTTTGCGAATTTCATTCTATTTGTTTTTCGGGTGTAAAGATAGGAAATTTTGGATTGTTAGATTGTTGGATTGTTTGATTATTCGATGGTTCGATGGTTGGTCTTTTGAAATGGTATTTTTGATGGTTGACTGTTAGCCCCGACAGGAGCGGCATCCTTTTGCAAAGCAAAAGATAGAGCGGATGGCGGGAACATGGATGGCTGAAAAAGCCCGAGCCTTTCCGCTTCTTATAAAAAGAAATTCCATTCCATTCCGAAGCGAACTATGAAGTCGCGGTACGGATTATTTGGTGCGGAATAGTAGTTGAATCCGGTCATGGCGGCATTGAAGTGCTCCGCTTTGAGGTAGATTCTTGCGGTTTTTATTTTGGCGTTGATGAAGAAATCGACCATAGGGAAATTGCCAATTTCTTGCGTGTTTTGAACGTAAAAGTCGGCTATAACTGGGTTATAGCCATTTGCTTTGTATTTACTGAAATAGTTGACTGTTACACCGGTTTGCAGAAATAATGCTTTTTTGAAGAAATGTCCGGTGAAATATAAAGTGCTTCGAAGGGTGAGTTCGGGCACGTTTAGAATATCATTTTCCTGATCTACTTTTTGGTAAAGAACGGTATTATCAAAACCTAATTTCCAGAATTTTAAATCTTTTCCGGCTTTGATGCTCAGATAATTTATGGTTTTATCGTATTGTTTTGGTGTTATCAATTGTTGGTTTTCCGGTGCTTCGTCTTGGCTAAAATAGAGATAATCGTTGAGTGTTGTGAGTTGAAGAGCAGCATCTATCCATTGGGTTTTTAGTGTGGCTTCGATGTTATTTATTTTTTCGTTTTTGAAATTGTTTGACCAATTATAATTTACATAACTACTTTGAAATAACGAAAAAGTGTGGTTTGGCAGGCGATTTAAGTTTTGATAACGTAAATCGATGCTGTTTTTTTCGTTGTAATTAAAGATTAGTTTTCCGTCGAGATTTGATAGACTTTGATCTGTAATGGAAGTTGTATAAGAGAATTTTCCGTTCCATTTGTTTTTTTGGTAGGTATATTGGCCTCCCACAGATTGAATTTCATCGTTTAGATTACTTGGAATCACTTGATCACCTTGAATAATTGCTCTATTGTAGAAATAATTATATCTGAAATCTTCTATAAAAAACTGAAATTCGCCTAGTAATTTGTTTTCGTATAAAGCTCCAACTTTGTTATACATTCTGTTATAGCGAGTTTCATCGTTGATGTTGCTCAACACATAAGAATCGCCAAAACGTTTTACAATAGTGTTTCCTTCGTCTGAAATAATCGTAGTTGCAATGGTTGGTTGTTTGTAACTATAAAATTTATGTTCGTAATTGATTTGGTGATGTAGGTAAAGATTACTTTGTGAATCGTTTTTGTTAATACGGAAATAGTGGTCGTAGAAATAACGATTACCTTTTAAAAAGGTTTCTGCATCGTTTAAATAAACTTGAAGACGAACACGATTTTTAAAGTCTTCATCTCCTGCTTCAAAATCTTGCAAATTTATTATTCCTCCGTTTTCGCCGTTAAGAATATCTTGTGCTGTAAAATGTGCTTTAAGTTGATATCGTTTACTTTCTGTTTGGTAACTGGTTGTGAAACGAAAATTACCAGTGCTCGATAGTTGGTTTGTATATTTTCCTAACGATCGAAGTCCTTTGTAGGCGATAGAAAAATTGAGCCTTTCTGATGTGTTTAATGTTATAAAGGCATCAAGATTTTGTCCTTGCTCCATCACGGTTTTAAAATACAACTCTGTTAAAGGTGTGGGAACGTGGTAATAATTGATTTCGTTTGCTTTTAGAAAGTTGAAATGTTTTCCATTAAAACCAATTTCCGGATAGGGATTAAATTGATTTATTCCAAAATCTAACGTAGTATAGGTTTGACCTTCGTTGGAAAATTGCTGCAATCCGAAATTATCTTTGCGTAAATAGTTGTATTTGTATTCTTTTTTAATTGTTAAGGAAGTATCGTAATGCGTTGTGTCTCTTTCGATTGTAATTATTTTGTATTCGGAGATTTTGGCTGGCTCAGAATTAAGTAATCCGGGTGTTTTTGCTTTTTTCTCTTTTCCTGAATTGTCTCCACCTCTTGCTGAACCAATTGATCCTAACTTAGTTTGGGCTACTGATAAAGAAGTTATAAATAAAAAAACAACAGCAAGAATAATACGCATTAGGTTTTATTTTTGTGCAAATGTAATTGATTTAATATAAAATGAAAAAGAAGCAAGCCTAAAGGTTTGCTTCTTTCACAATATTATAACTTTTTGAATAAAATTTATTCAACAATAACTTTTCTAGTTAAAGAACTTGAGCCACTTTGAATATTCAAGAAATATATTCCACTTGAAAAATTGCCTGTATTTATTGAGTGGTTTAATTCTTGATTTTGTATTTCTTGAGCATAAACAGTTCTACCATGAATATCATAAATAGTCATCATCGTATTATCTTCAAGAGAAGGAATATAAATGTTTAAAACATCTTTGGCAGGATTTGGCCAAATTTTTACTTCTTGTAGTGCAAGATCGTTTGTGTTTAAAACTAAATCACTTCCAGTTAAAATTAATGAAAATGCTTGACTTCCGCTTGTTAAAGTACCTTTGTGACTAACAGTTATGGTATATTGACCAGCAACTGGACTAACCACATCTATTCTTTCAATATTATCAACTAAATTATCTCCTTGAATAGCTCCACCGTCTAGGTTACTTAAATCTATTTTCCATGGTAAAAAAGTAGTTGTATTATTTGAAACTCTTAAATCTAAATCATTCACTAATACTGGAGTTGGACTATTTAATTGACCGTTTCTGGAAGTTCCTGCTGGATCTGTCCAACAAATCGTAGCTTTTAAAGTAGAAGCTGAGGAAGCACTAAATGTATAGGTAAAAGTTTGCCCATTGGTTAATGTTGATTCTAGTAGTAAGGCACTTCCATTATTATTCCCAGTAATGACATTTGCCGCCGCTTGAGCATCTAAAAGTCCCCATCCAAAACGAGTATCTGGTCCAGGAATTTCAGCATCATCCAAAGCAGTATGACAAGCCAAACCTCTAAGGCTTGCAGATTTCATAAAGTTTGAATTTAAATTGTTATAATGTTCCTGCAGTAACGTCAACGTTCCTGAAACAACCGGTGAAGACATCGAT
Source organism: Flavobacterium sp. T50_26 (assembly GCF_057652995.1). Classification (NCBI taxonomy): domain Bacteria; kingdom Pseudomonadati; phylum Bacteroidota; class Flavobacteriia; order Flavobacteriales; family Flavobacteriaceae; genus Flavobacterium; species Flavobacterium sp. T50_26. The sequence continues at coordinate 46,166 of NZ_JBYFCC010000005.1, read as the reverse complement.
GTTCCAGAAATTGCATCATAAGCATTATTGTTAGTATCAAAAGTGGAATAAACATTTGTTCCGTCTGCAGCAATGTCTGGTTTAATTCTACCGTCATCTGTAGGTCCTTGACTACTGCCAACATTAATTACAAGAGAGGTAATATTACCCGTAATAGGGTGAACTGATGGATTAGCATTTGCGATAACTAAATTATTTTTACTATTTTTATTACCTGTTAGTTTGTCATAACCACCTGCCAAACCACCTTCATAAAAATCTGTTCCAGAATTTCCTGCAGATGCAACCATTAGGTAATAAGGATAGTCATATGCTAATTGATCCCAAGATACAGCAGTGTCGTTATAGCATCCCATATACCAAATAGGCACGTTCAATTCATTACTATCATTATAAATAGGCACACCATACGAATGGTTTGAAATCAACAATCCGTTTTGAGAGATATCAACTAAAGCTTCTGTTAAATCTCCGCTCCAATCATAAGATCTAATGGTAGACTTTGGAGCCATCCCTTTTGCTGAACTTGTTATGCCTGCTGCACCAATTGTACCGGCAACGTGAGTTGCATGAAAATTTGTTTCAGGTGTAATAGCTAAGTTGTCTGGTGTAACAACTCTTGCAACAGGTGTATTAAATTCAACATGCGATTTTAAGACCCAACCACCATCCCAAACACCGACATTCATACCTTCTCCTTCTAAACTAAGACCTAAAGAACCACCGGGATATAATCTATTTGTTCTAGAAGCTATTGCTGCAGAACGATTATCGGTAGAAACATAAATAGGTTTTCCATCAATTACATCAACTATTCTATACAATTTGTCATCAGATTTTTTTTGAATCTGAACAGTTGGATTAGCTAACAAAAAAGCATCAATTTTATTCTGCTTAAACAAATCTATTTTATCAAAAGATGATTTTAAACGACTAAAACTTTCAGGATTGTAAGTTGAAACAATTTTACTAACTTCATCCTTATTTTGGGCGGTACTAACCCCTATACAAAGTAGAGAGGCAAACAATAATAATTCTTTTTTCATTCTAATTTTTTTATCAAATATAATAAATTTATTTTAAATTTTAAATTTCAAAATTTGCGAAATACAAATATAATAAAAAAGCAAGCATAAAAGTAAATAAAAAAAGCCGGTAATTTATTTACCGGCTTAATTAAACTATTTCATTATAAATTATGGAAGAGTAAACTCTACAATATCAAAAGCACCGAAAGTACCATTCTTTGCAATTTCTAAAATCTCAGTACTAAAGTCAGAATTCATTGTTACTAAACGATAATAACCTGCTCCTGTACCAGAATTCATTCCATCGCCATAAGAATCATACACAACGAATGTATAACTACCACTCTCCAAACATAAATCAACATCTGGCTTTTTAAAAGCGTTATTAGTGGTTTGATCAGTAAAAGGACCTCCACTAGCAATTGGATTTTCTAAATCATTACTATTAAATAAATCCCAACTTGTTTCAGAACCATATCGGTCTGTGTAAATTTGAACACGTAGAGGGTTAGCATTACATACTTCTTTTGCTGTTATAACCAGTCTTTTACTAGCTGTAGCAAAATTTCCAGCATCCTGTGTTCCCGCATAAGTAGTAGCAACCATAAGTCCCTCTTGAGGAACTATACCTATAACAATCGTTTTACCTGTACTACCCAAACCAGAACCTAAAATAGTAACTGGAAAAGAAGCTTGCTTAGAACCTGCTGGAATAGTAACTGAAGCTGGCATGGAAAAAACAGCAGGGTCAGCTGTAGTAGTTACACGATCAGGACTAGTAGCAGTTACGGGAGCAGTAATCAAAACTAATTCCAAAGTTCTGTCTACAGATGAAACTTGAGAAGCAAACACTTTAGCGTCAACTACTACTGTTTCACCAGTTGAAATTAGAGCTGTTCTATTATTTTCAAAACTAACATAATTTTGACTACCTACTAAATCTTCTGTTGAAGATTCGTCTTCACATGACACTAAAGCTCCAAAAAAGAGCACAATGCACATTGAAAAGAATTTTATACTATTTAATTTCATACTTTAAGAGTTTAATTTATTATTAATTTTGCTCAGTAATATTTGGATTGTTATTTAATTCTACCTGAGGTATTTTGAAAATCATACGCGGATCGTCAAAAGAATAAGATTGACCACTTAAATAAGTATGATTAGTACCTCTTGTAACAGTTGCTTTGTTACGTTTCATGGCAAAATAAGTTTTTCCTTCACCCCATAATTCAATTCTAGTCTGCAAATAAATTTGATTTTTTAATGCAGCTCCCGAAAGTGGGTTTACATAAGCAGCAGCATTAGCAGCTCCTCCTAAACGAATAGTCATCAACTCTAATAATCTTGATTTCGCAGCAGCTTCATCACCAGTCATAGCAGCAGCCTCAGCACTCAATAAATAGAATTCCTCAATACGCATGTAAATATAATCTGTTTCAACAACTGCTTGCCCCATAGCAACCCTTCCTTGGTGGAAAAATTTATTAGTAGGCATTAAAGGAGTTGATGCAGCAGTGGAAAATTGTGTCTTACGAATATCATTCGCCGGTATTTGAGCATATAAAGCATTATCTATTGATTTACGATCACCTGCACCAGCATAACTATATGTAAATACATCCATTTGACCCCACCAAGAAACAAGACCATAACCTAAATCTGGAGTTATATCAAATCCCCACATCCAAGACGGAGTGCTAACACTATTAAAACCAGAACCAGCTCCAGGGAAAGCTAACTGACCAGATGTGGTTAGAGGATAACCTCCTGTAGCAATAATCTCATCTGCTAAAACTTTAGCTTCAGGATACATTCCCATAGCAGCGTATGTATAAGCTAACAAACCTTGAGCTACTGATTTATTAATTTGATATTTTGCTGTTCTTTCGAAATCACCCAACAAATCAATTGCTGTTGTTAAATCCTCAATAATTAAAGCATAAACATCTGATGCTGGTTGTTTAGCAAACAAACTTTGAACACCGTCATACATTGGAAGGATAGGCTGAGTAGGATTATACTCTCTTTGGTACAATTGCGACAAATAAAAATACCCATAAGCTCTGGCAGCCTTAGCCTGACCCATCATGTGACGACTAGTTTGTGTTGTTAAAACGGCATCATTTCCACCTAAATTTTCTATCACTATGTTTGATAAATTAACAACTTTATAAAAGTATGTCCAAACAAGTTGATTCTCTTGTTGAGAAAAATCATTTGTAGAAACTAAATTAGTAAAATTAGCATACCAATTATACGAATTCAGAGATAAAGCCATATCACCAGTCAACATATCTGTCCATATATCAATTCCTTTATGACCGAAATCATAATGACGTCCAGGAGGATTTCCTAAGATACCAAATGGACGAGCCATATAAGTGTAAACACCAGTAAGTGTACCCTCAATTAAAGCAGGGTTTGCTGCAGAATTATCTGCAAAATCTTCGTCCGTAAGCACAGAAGTATCTCTTACAGGATCTAAAAAATCTTCACTACAACCAACAAGACCAATGGTCACAGTAGCAAAGAACGAGTAAATTAAAAATCTTTTTTTCATATTATTTTTTTTTATAATTCAACTTTTACGCCAAAACTAAAATTAGTTAATGGATTATATCTGTAAATATTAGATGACCCAGCTTCTGAAGTAGATGGATTAAAACCATTTCTGGCACTCAAAAACATCAAATTATCCGCAGAGAAATAAATATTTAACTTACTTAGTTTAGCATCTTTAATGAAACGCTCAGGAAAAGTATAACCCAATTTAACATTGTTTAATGATAAATAATCTGCTTTTGTTAAGAAACGTGAAGAAACACTGTTGCTTTGTGCATCTGCACCAAAGTTATCAGAAACTCTTGGCACATTTGTTACATCACCAGGTTGTTGCCATCTGTCTCTAATATCAGTATGAAAATTATCCTGTCCAATTTTATTATTATCCATTAACCATGCATAATAACCATCATAAGCATAACCACCCACACTATAACTAAACTGTGCAGTTAAATCAAAGTTTTTATAAGCTGTATTCAAACGGAAAGCACCTCTAACTTTTGGCAAGGCAGATTTCCCAACATACTTTTGGGTAGCTTGACCATAGTTTGTAGTAACTGTTTGTTGAATATTTGCATCTGGATTATCGAACAAATATCTTGAAAGTGATGTAATATGCTCATCTTCACTATCAAAAATTCCATTATCATTTCTATCATTATAGTTCATATTCCATAAAGCCGCTCCTGTAGCAGGATCAACCCCTGCCCACTCACGCATATAGAAATCAAAAATTGAAGCCCCTTCAGAATAACCATAAAAAGTATTTGGCAAATCAAGATCTTTAGTTTCTTTAGTTAACCAATCATATGGCATTTCAGTAATTTCATTTTTTAACAACTCACCATTAACTCCTACTGACAATAAAAAACCTTCAGGACTTTTTGGTTTAAAAAGATGTAAAGCAACATCAAACTCTAAACCACTATTACGTAATTGACCACTGTTGTAAAAAATTGTTTGAAAACCTGATGAAGGAGCAACTGTTTGATTAGTAAATAAATTATCAGTATTTTTTACATAGTAATCCACGTTAACATCTAAAGTGTTATTGAACCAACTACTTTCAAAACCTACTTGAGCTACTTTTGAAGTTTCCCAAGTTAAATCTGGATTAACTAATTCTGAACTTGTTGAAAAAGCATATTCATCAGTTGCACCAATAATTGATGTTTGCCATCCGTATCTTAAACGAGTTCCAGTATCTCCAATAACACCGTAACTAGCTTTGAATTTCATAAAATCATTGAACTTCACATTTTCAAAGAAACTTTCTTTAGAAACAATCCAACCTAAACCAACTGAACCAAATGTTCCCCATTTATCATATCTAAAACGAGAAGATCCGTCACGTCTTGCAGAGGCAGAGACATAATATTTTTGAGCATAATTGTAACTCACTTGTCCAAAATAACTTTCTAAAGTATAACCTCTAGTATACGATGTCGGCTTTCCAACAATTTGTGTATAAAGAGATAAATCAGTTGCACCAAAGATAATAGCATTTTGTTTAGCCGCTGAAAAATAATTTCTTTCCCATTGAGTTGACTCATGAGCAGCAAATGCCTCTAAACCATGATTTCCAATAGTTTTAGTATAACGTAACAATTGCAAAAAGTTTTGATTTTTATACTCATCATCTTCTCTTGACAAATATCCTAATGGGTTTCCAGGATTCCCAGAAATTGCTTCTACATTATCCATGTTAATATAGTCCCAATTTTCGTACTGACCTCCATAACGAGTTTCAAATACCAAATCTTTGGTAATATTAATATCAAAAGAGAAATTTCCAGTTAATGTATGTGCATAATCTCTAATTAAGTTATAATTTGCATCTGCAATACCATTTGTTAAAGGAGAAAATCCTCTTCCATAAAGATTTCCAAAATCATAGAAATTATCTCCTGTGTTTGGATTAACTATAGTATTTCCATCTTCATCTCTTAAAAAGATTGAATAGATTGGAGGAGCATTATTTGCCATCAAAAAGATACTTCCTGTATCTTCAGACTGTCCATTTCTTGTATATCTAGAACCAGAATAAGCTATGTTTGCTCCAACTTTTAACCACTCAACTGGTCTATGCTCTAAATTTACTCTAGTTGAATAACGTGTATAGTCAGAATTGATACCATAACCTTCATCATCTACATAACCAAAAGAAAGTGCATACTTTGTCTTATCACTTCCTCCACTAAACTGAACATTTGCTTCTTGTCTATAACCAGTTCTGAATGCATAATCAGACCAATCTTCAGGAGTATATCTACGTGATATTCCAGTATTAAATTTACCTGTTTCAGGATTAATTAATTCTGAACCAGCTGCATTCCATAAATTGTAATTAGTATTAATACCTGCACCACCAAACAAATTTGCATTAGCAAAAGCTACGGGATCAGGAGCATTTTCTAATTGTCCTCTATTTTTCACTGCTTCCCAAGCTACCTCAGTATATTCTTCAGGAGACCTTAACACATCATATGTAGGCAAAAACATTGTATTAATACTACTTCTAAACTCAGCAGAAACAACAGTCTTACCTGCTTTACCAGTTTTAGTTGTAATTAAAATCACCCCATTAGCACCTCTAGAACCATAAACAGAAGTTGCAGCAGCATCTTTTAAAATGGTCATATTTGCAATATCTGCAGGATTAATTGCACTAATATCACTTGAATAAGGAACTCCATCCACTACATACAATGGATTTCTGTTACCATTAATAGAACCAAATCCTCGAATACGAACAAGTGCATCTGATCCAGGCTGACCTGAAGTTGTAATAACAGTTACACCCGCAACCTCACCTCTTAAAGCTTGAGACACGTTGGACACTGTTTTCGCTTCAATATTTTCCGCCTTAACCTTGGTAGCAGTACCTGTATACGCTTCTTTTGTCGTTGTACCGTAACCAATAACTACAACTTCATCAAGAGTCGTGTCATTCTCTAAAGCAACACTAACAGTATTAGAAGCACCAATAGTAACATTTTGAGTTTTCATACCTACATATGAAAATTCTAAAACCTCACCTGCTTTTGCTTTAATAGAATACTTCCCATCAAAATCAGTTGAAGTACCCCTTGTTGTTCCTTTAACAAGAACTGTTGCACCAGGAAGAGGTAAGCCACTTTCAGTCACTGTACCTGTGATAGTTTTCTCCTGAGCAAAAGAAAACTGCATTGTTAACGCTACAAAAAGCGTAAAAATCCATTTAAATTTCGATCTCATATTAAATTTATTTGAGTTAGTTATTCCGCAAACTTCTTAATAATTTCTTAAATAAACAAATATTACTTCGGAATAATATTTTTTATTTTTGTTAAAAATTCAAACGAACTTAAGAAATTGCAACAAAACTAATAGTTAGATGTTCTTTTATTAAAATGGTTGCGTTGACTTTAACGTTTTTTTTAAATTATTTTTATGTTAAATTTAAGATTCTCACAATTCCTAATAGAAACAGGTACCGACGAAGCCGGCCGAGGTTGCCTTGCTGGACCTGTAACTGCTGCTGCTGTTATTCTTCCGGAAGATTTCAAACTTGACTTATTGAATGATTCGAAACAACTTTCAGAAAAAATAAGAGAAAAACTCAGACCAATTATAGAAGAACAAGCAATTGCATTTAGCTACTCTCATCTTGAACCAATCATTATTGATAAAATTAACATTCTCAACGCATCAATACAGGCAATGCAAGAAAGTATTATGAAGTTAACTCCTACACCGGAATATATTATTGTAGACGGTAATCGGTTCAAACCACTAAATAACATTCCATACACTTGCATTATAAAAGGTGACAGTAAATATATGAGCATTGCAGCCGCATCCATTTTAGCCAAAACCTACCGAGATGATTATATGAATCAAATTCATGAAGAATTTCCAATGTACAACTGGAAAAAAAATAAAGGCTACCCAACCAAAGAACATCGGGAAGCTATTGCAAAATACGGGACAACTAAATACCACCGATTGAGTTTTCGGTTGTTGCCGGAACAATTGAAATTGGATTTATAGATTCTTGGATTTTTAGATACAAAAAGAATTTTTAAAATTTTACTAATTTTCTAAATCTGTGTTCTAAAAAAAATTACTAATTAAAAAATCATCATCCTTTAGAATCTATTTCAAGCAAAGTGAATCAAAATTAAAGAATCTTTGAGAATCCATTAAATCTATAAAATCCGTGTTCCATTCAAAGAACTACTCAAAACAGCAGATTTAAACTCACAGTCAAAAAGTTCCGCAAAATGTTTTAAAATTTTCTTTTTCACTTCTTCCTCATCCACTTTTTCCAAACCTAATTCCACTTGCAAAGAAGTTACTGCTTTCCCCCGAATACCACACGGAATAATATTATCAAAATAACCCAAATCCGCATTCACATTCAAAGCAAAACCATGCATGGTCACCCAGCGTGAAGCTCGAACTCCCATTGCACAAATTTTTCTGGCAAATGGCGTTCCTACATCCAACCAAACTCCGGTTTCTCCCGGACTGCGTTCTGTTTTCAAACCATATTCTGCCAAAGTCAAAATAATCGTTTCTTCCAGCAAACGTAAATACTTATGTATATCCGTAAAAAAATTTTCTAAATCCAAAATCGGATAACCCACAATCTGACCCGGTCCGTGATACGTAATATCACCGCCGCGATTTATTTTATAAAAAGTCGCATCTTTATCTGCCAACTGTTTTTCGCTCAAAAGCAAATTACTCAAATCACCACTCTTTCCCAACGTATAAACGTGCGGATGTTCCACAAACAAAAAATAATTCGGCGTTTCCAAATTTGCTTCCTCTCTCCTATTCCGAATTTTCAAATCCACCACATCCTTAAATAATTCCTCCTGAAAATCCCACGTTTCCTTATAATCTCTCGATCCCAAATCCTCAACCAAAACAACTTTATTCATAATCGTAAAATAAAATACAAAAATACAATTTATACCTTAATATATATACTTCATTTTTTTAGAAGCGAAAGGCTCGGGCTTTTTCAGCCATCAATGTTCCCGCTTTCGCCTTTAGTCCCGATGAAAAATCGGGAGCTACCGGCTCAATCGGGGCTAAAGAGTTATTCATATAAAAATCCCATTTCAAAAATCATTCATTCTAAAAATCCAACAATCCAAAAATCCACCAATCAAACAATCCAAAAATTTCCTATCTTTGCACGCTTAAAAAATCGATGCTATGCAACTTTCGGAACAAGAAATTATCAGAAGAGAAAAACTCAACGGACTTCGTCAGTTAGGAATAAATCCATACCCTGCCGATTTATTTCCTGTAGACCACACTTCCAAACAAGCAAAAGAAAACTTTGAAGAAGGAAAAAAGGTTATCATTTCCGGAAGAATCATGAGCATTCGCGACCAAGGAAAAGCGTGTTTCGCCGAATTGCAAGACAGCGACGGAAGAATTCAACTTTATTTGAATCGCGACGTACTTTGTCCTGACGAAGACAAAACCTTATACAATCAAGTTTTCAAAAAACTGACTGATTTAGGAGATTTTGTTGGCATCGAAGGCGAATTATTCACTACAAAAGTGGGAGCACAATGTGTTCGTGTAGATAAATTTACTTTTCTAAGCAAAACATTACGACCATTACCCTTACCAAAAACAGACGAAGACGGAAAAGTACACGACGCATTTAACGATGCCGAACTTCGTTACCGTATGCGATACGTTGATTTAGTCGTAAATCCGCACGTAAAAGAAGTTTTCGTAAAACGAACAAAACTTTTCAATGCGATGCGAACGTTTTTTAACGACAAAGGATATTTTGAAGTTGAAACCCCAATCTTACAATCCATTCCCGGCGGAGCAGCTGCTCGTCCGTTTATGACGCATCACAATAGCTTAGACATTCCATTATATATGCGAATTGCCAACGAATTATACCTCAAAAGGCTTATCGTTGGTGGATTTGACGGTGTTTACGAATTTTCCAAAAACTTCCGCAACGAAGGAATGGACAGAACCCACAATCCGGAATTTACCGCAATGGAAATTTATGTAGCCTACAAAGACTACAACTGGATGATGGAATTCACCGAAAATCTATTAGAATATTGTGCCACTCACGTCAACGGAACAACTAATGCAACATTTGGCGAACATACAATCAATTTCAAAGCTCCCTACGCTCGTGTTACGATGACTGATGCCATCATTCAATTTACCGGATTTGATATTTCCGGAAAATCAGAAGAAGAAATCAGAACCGCCGCTTTAAAAATGGGAATTCCTGTTGATGAAACAATGGGCAAAGGAAAACTAATTGATGAAATTTTCGGAGCAAAATGTGAAGGCAATTTTATTCAACCCACTTTTATCACCGATTATCCAAAAGAAATGAGTCCGCTTTGCAAAGAACACCGAAGCAATCCTGAACTTACGGAACGTTTTGAGTTAATGGTTTGTGGTAAAGAAGTTGCCAATGCTTACTCTGAATTAAATGATCCAATTGATCAACGCGAACGTTTTGAAGCCCAATTAAAATTAGCCGATCGTGGCGATGATGAAGCAATGTTTATTGATAATGACTTCTTGAGAGCTTTAGAATACGGAATGCCCCCAACATCAGGCTTAGGAATCGGAATGGATCGTTTAATTATGTTTTTAACCAATAATCAATCGATTCAAGAAGTACTTTTCTTCCCACAAATGAGACCGGAGAAAAAACAAGTGGAATTGACCGACGATGAAAAAGTAATTATCGAAATATTAAAATCATCAAACCCTATTTCCTTAATAGAATTAAAAGACAAAGCAACTTTAAGCGGGAAAAAATGGGATGCAGCTATGAAAGGTTTAGCCAAACACAATTTAGTAAAAGTAAATGTTGATGGCGACTTAAAAACGGTTGAACTAAAAGGATAAACCCTTATCAATAAAAAAGCAAATCCCGACCTTATAAGTCGGGATTTTTTTATTTAGTAGCTTTGAGAACCAGCCATTGCCGAAGCAAATAATGCTCCAAATAGAATAAAGAAAAGCAACAATAAACCCATTACAATTGCCAATACAATTAATTGAGCTTTTGCCCAATTTTTCTTATTTACATTTTCGCTATCACTAAAAGCATAAACAAAAAGCATAATAAACCCAACTAATGGGATTGCCATTATCAATAAAGTAATAAGCCAGTCTTTTACTGACATTGGTTTTTGATTTGAATTGTCAAATTCATTCATAATTATAAAGTTTTTTATGGTTAATTGTTCGCAATATATAAAATTATATATTTCAAACAATACGTTAATAAAAACTTACTAATTAAACCTTTTTAAAAGATAACAGTCTTAGCTGTATAATCATTAAAATCAAAGAAAAATGAAAAAATTAATTGTTACCGCAGTTTTGTTAGTTGGATTTCTAACATTTGCACAAGAAAAAGGTGTTCAAAAAGGAGACAGAAAAGCTAAAATGGAAAACCGTGAAAGCATGACGCCAGAACAACAAGCTGAAATTCAAACTAAAAGAATGACACTCGATTTGGATTTAAACACGAAGCAACAAGCAGATGTGAAAAAAATTGTTTTGGAACAAGCCAAAAAAAGAGAAGCTAAAAAAGCGGAATGGAAAGCAAACAAAGAAGCCGGCAAATCTCTGACTAAAGACGAAAAATTTGCAATGAAAAATCAAATGCTAGACGAGCAAATTGCTACGAAAGCAGAGATGAAAAAAATTCTTACAGCTGATCAATATGCAAAATGGGAAACTAAACAAGCCAACAGAAAAGATAAAATGCAAGATAGAAGAGGTTCAAAAGGAAAAAATCAAAAGGAACGCAAATAAATTTCAAGATAATATTTTGTTAATTAGTCATTTTGATTTATATTCGCTTATTAACTAATCAAATAATTAACTTAATTATGAAAAAAATTGTTTCTATAGTGCTATTAATGGTTGCTTTTGGTTTTTCTGGTAATGCTCAATCAAATTTAAAATTGGAGTCTAATACAAAATCAAGAGATCAAAAAGTAAATCCTAAAGAAGAAGCATACAAAGATGTAAAAGAACTTTCAAATCTCTTAGAACTTTCTCCAGAAGTGACTAATAGTTTTTTAGAAATGTTAGTGATGAGAAATGAAGCATTAATAAATGCTAAATCTGATGAAGAAAAAAGAATTGTTTATGATAGATTTGGTAAGAAATTATTGAGTTCTTTGAATGATGACCAATTAAAAAAATTGAATTCAAATAAAGAGCTCCATTTTAAATTAACTGGACGAAAAGAATAAATAAATAAAAAAAATCCCGGCAAAACCGGGATTTTTTTTACTCTATTTTGTTACGCGATTTATTGCTTCAATTGTAAAATCTAAATCTTGATAGGATAATGCATCCGTAATAAACCATGTTTCATAAGCGGATGGAGCGATATAAACTCCTTCGTTTAACAATCCATGAAAAAACTTTTTAAACATTTCATTATCACCTCCTTTTGCAGTTTCAAAATCAATTACCGGCGTTTCGTTAAAATGAACAGAAATCATTGATCCTACTCTATTTATAGTGAAAACAACATTATTTTGAGTCAGAATTTCACGAATCCCTTTTTCTAAATATGCTGTTTTTTCATCCAATCGTTTAAAAACATCAGTATCTGAATTTAGTTCAGACAACATTGCCAAACCGGCAGCCATAGCCAACGGATTACCAGATAATGTTCCTGCTTGATAAACCGGCCCTAACGGAGCTAAATAGTTCATTATTTCATTTCGAGCTGCAAACGCACCAACAGGCAAACCTCCGCCAATTACTTTTCCAAAACAAACAATATCAGCCTTAATTCCATATAATTCTTGAGCTCCTCCTTTTGCGAGTCTGAATCCTGTCATTACTTCATCAAAAATTAATAAGGTATCGTTTTCATCACACAATCTTCTTAAACCTTCTAAAAAACCATTTTGCGGAGGAATACATCCCATATTGCCGGCAACCGGTTCAATAATTATAGCAGCGATTTCATTTCTGTTATTTTCAAATAATTCTCTAACATTGTCAATATTATTGTATTTGGCTAACAAGGTGTCTTTAGCAGTTCCTTGGGTTACACCTGGACTATTTGGAATGCCAAAAGTGCTGGCACCACTTCCTGCTTGAATTAAAAATGAATCGGAATGCCCATGATAACAGCCCGCAAATTTGATAATTTTATCTCTCTTTGTATATCCACGAGCGAGACGAATAGCACTCATACAGGCTTCTGTTCCCGAATTTACGAAACGAATTTTATCAATGTTGGGCACCATAGAAACGGCTAGTTCTGCTATTTTAGTTTCCAGTTCGGTAGGCATTCCAAAGGAAGTTCCCAATTTTGCTCTTTCTGTTATAGCAGCGATAACAGGCTCATGAGCATGACCTAAAATCATTGGCCCCCACGAATTAATATAATCAATGAGCTTATTTCCGTCTTCATCAAACAAATAGGCTCCTTTGGCACTTTTTACAAAAATAGGCGTTCCACCCACTCCTTTAAATGCTCTAACGGGAGAATTCACTCCGCCGGGAATTACTTTTTCAGCTTCAGCAAATAGTTTGCTGCTTCTTTGGTATTGCATTGGTGTTTTTTTTTGAATTATTTTAGATAAATAACCTGTCCAACAGAAAGTGAATCTGATTTCATGTTATTATTTCGTTTTAGCTCGTCTATTGAAATATTGAATTTTTTTGATAGTGAGTACAAAGTATCTCCTTTGGTTACCACATATTCCTTTTCTACAGTTTTACCTGAAGAAACTACCTTTCTTGAAGTTGTTGATGAACTTCTTAACACTTCTTCATCATATTGATTTAACTGATAACGTTCTATCAAACTAATTAGTTTATCGGGATACTTTGTGTCGGTTGCATAGCCCGCAGCTCTAAGTCCTTTTGCCCAACCTTTGTAGTCATCGCTAGGCAAATCAAAAAGAGAGGCATAGCGACTTCTTGATGTTAAAAACAATGAATGGTCACGGTAAGAATCGGCTGGATCGTCATATTTTCTGAAGCATTCCTGAGCAGAATCATCATCATGGCGAACACTAGGCCCTGTCCATTCTTTATGACATTTTATACCAAAATGATTGTTTGCTTTTTTGCTTAATGAACCCTGACCAACTCCAGACTCTAAAATCCCTTGTGCCAAGGTAATACTAGCTGGAATTCCGTGTTGATGCATATTGTCTTTGGCTATATTTTTAAAATCATCGATATATTTTAAAACCATTTCTGTGGTTACTTTTACGTTAGATGTTGCTTCTAAAACTTCTGTAGTAGGTTTTGATGTAGTTTGAGTTTGTTTACTCCCTGAAGTCGATTTTGCAACCGGTTTCTTTGTTGTTCTAGTAACGGGTGTACTTTTTTTAGTGGTTCTCACTACCGGTTTAGAACTTGAGCAGGAGACCAATAACAACAAACCTAAAACGAAGAGCATTTTTTTAAACATCGAACTTTATTTTTTGTAATTTTTTATTTTCTAATTTTTCATTCATCCCTTTGATTCCTTGCAATCCACCTGTGTGAATGGCTAAGATTTTTGAACCTTTTGGAAAATAATTTTTCTGAATTAAATCATGAATCCCAAACATCATTTTACTTGTATAAACGGGGTCCAATGGTATTTTAGTGCTATCATAAAATGAATTTATAAAATTTATTAATTCATTTGTGGTTTTTGCATAACCTCCAAAGGTGTAATCTTCATTTAATTCCCAGTTCTTATTATTGGTGTATTTAGAAATTTCATCTTTTAAAAAATGACCATTTAAAGCCGGAAAGCCAATTACTTTCTGATGCTGTAAACTAGCATTTATCAAACCGGAAATTGTTCCACCTGTACCAACTGAACAACAAATATAGTTAAACGCATTGTCTTCTTCTGTTAAAATCTCTTTACAACCTTGAATCGCCAATGCATTTGTTCCTCCTTCGGGAAGGAGATAAAAATCTCCAAACAATGATTTTAAATCGTTCTTATAACTTTCTAACTCTTTCAATCGGTACTTTTCTCTTGTTTCAAAATAAAATTGCATTCCATTTTGTTGAGCAAATGACAGTGTGGGATTATCATTTATTTTTGAAGAAAGTTCTTCTCCTCGAATTACTCCGATAGTTTTAAAACCATACTCTTTTCCTGCAAAAGCAACTGCTGCAATATGATTTGAATAAGCTCCCCCAAAAGTTAATAACGTAGAATATCCTTTTTCTTTTGCTTGAAAGAGATTGTATTTTAGCTTTCTAAATTTGTTTCCGGAAATAAACGGATGAATTATATCTTCTCTTTTGATAAAAAGTGAAATTTTATTATCGAATTCTTTTATTTCCTGATTAAAAACCTCAAAAATCATAGTGTTGCAAAGGTATTCAAATGCTATCAAATAAAAAAGACAGCTCTAACGAACTGTCTCCTTTTTATTATTGTAAATAAATTTTAATTGACTTTAAAAATAGATACTTTTTTACTAATTTCTTGATTATCTGTAGTAATTAATTTTATGATATAAATGCTATCACTTAATCCAACCGTTGAAAACGAATAGATTTCTTCTGCTCCTAATTTTTCTTTAGTGAAAATTAATTTTCCGGTAATATCGAATAATGTTGCTGATTTTATATCAACTAAATTAGGATTTCTGATTGAAAGTAATTCATTTTCATTATTTTGAACAATCATAAATTGATTACTTTTTATATTTTCATTTCCTAATGTCTCATTTAAGAAAGTAACTTCAAAACGATCTGTTGTTGTTCCGCCGGCTGGCAAGTTAATATCTACAAAACTATTTTTTATATCATGGTAGATGTTAGTTTCTTTATCAAAAAGGAAAACATTATCTGCACCATCAAAATTAATTATATCACCCACATACACTCTAAATGTTGATTGATTAACAGCTTTTAAAGCAAATGGAATTCTTTTATTAATATCAAATGGTAATGTTGAAATTACAAATTGATTGTCATTAGTTACAGGTAAATAAACATCTGTTGGCAAGTTGCTTCCTTGTGCCGGAGCATCAAAAGCAACATCAAAACCATCTGAAGAATTTGGATTAAATGCCAAAACTACCTCTCTTGTGAATTGATTATTTAAAATAGTTTGTATTCTAATTTGAGGAACTTGCAATTTAGAAAATTGCGTATAATCTGTTCCTGTTAAATTCGGGATGTCATGCCAATTTGTATCTGAATTTGAATTTGTTTCATAATTAGACGCATTTCGTTCAAATTGAGAATTTTCGGCTACACCCTCTTTGTTAAAAACGCGGTAACGATTTCTCATCACTGCAGTTCCGGAAGTTACAGCTCCTTTGATGATAAATCCTTGACCAACAGGAGAAAACATTCTGCGGTAATTTGTTCCTGCTAATGCTCCTGGTGTATTTAGCGAACCATCACCATTGTAAGTATTCCAAGGAGCACTTGTGTATGTTCCGGGTGAAAATACAGTAGCACCATTAGGCACATAAGTTGCGTAGCCTCCCACATAATCAGTCAAAACGTGTGAAGTAGCCGGTTTTTGATGTTCCCAAAAATAGGCTATTCCATTTATGATTGGAGCACCTGTAAGGGTAGCGATACCTGTTCCATAATCAACTGTATAACCACTGTTTTCTAACAAAAACAAATTCAAATTAATTGCCGAAGGGTAAGGGTTTCCTGTCAAAGTACTTTCGGTGTAAGATGTACCTCCAGCTACTGAATTTCCTACCGGAATATTTATATTTCCATCATTTGGTTTACCTCTAAAATCGTAACGTTGATTGTTTCCGGGATTATTTTGAACACCTAAAACGGTAGTGTTATCTGAACCACTCACGCCTTTCATGGTGAAACCTTGACCAGCTCCAATAGAAGTAGCTGCGGCTATAGAGTTCCAACTTGAGTATTGATTAGCAGTTGTTAAGGTATAAATCCAACGACTTGAAATAGTTAGAGCTGAGTTTGTAGTAGTACCATTTAATCCGGTAGTAATTGCTTCTCCTCCAAAAGTTGTTAATCCGGTTGGTCTTTTCAATAAAGAAATACCAAAATTAGAATTTCCAAAAGCTACTGATGGCTCTCCAACCGGTGAACACCAATAGTTATATCCAAAATTATTTGAAGTTCCTTCTTGGAATGCAGAAAGCGTTCCTAATCCAGTATTAGCAGAACTACCTGTTGTTTTTTGAAGCAATTGGCTTTCGTTACGCAAATAGATATTTCCGGTAGTAGCCAAATTTACATCTTGCGTAACGGTAACATATTGATCGTTTACATATAGAAAACTTCCGGAGTTAACAAATAGTTGAGCATGCGATTGAAAACCGAAGAATCCAATTGCAACTACCAAAAAAACATTGATTAATCTTCTCATAATTAAAAACTTAAAAATCAAATTTAAGTAATTATTTTATTATATCATTTTTTGGAGAAACTTTTTTTTAACAAAATAAAGAATTGACAACCAAAACATTAAAAATCATCTTAAAACCCATCGATAAAGTGCCTGTTTTTTTAACATTTGAATGCTACTTTTCTTATAAAAATTACATTTTAATGCATTTCATCGATTTTTATATACACTTTATCGGATTTTAAATATATTTGTTGAGTCAAAAATTAAGAAATAAAAACTCATTTTAAAATTAATAAGTCATGAAAAATAATTCTATACTAATTAATAGCATAAAAAAAGAAGATACAAGCTTAAAACTTTTATCAAGGTCACTGTTTGTATTTTTACTATTTACTTTCCATTACGCCGGTTCACAAACGGTTCACATTAATCCTGGAACCAATGGAGGGTTTGAATCAGGTTTAACTTTTGGTTTAAACGGATGGACTGCAACAACCGGATCAACGTCGCAAAACCAATGGGTTTGTAACAGTGGAGCGTCTGCCGGATACTCAGGTCTTCGTTGTGCTTACATATCAAATAATACGTTGAGTTTAATACCTCCACATGCTTATACTTTAACAACAACAAGAAGAACACATTTGTATAGAAATGTGACTATTCCGTCTGGAGAAACAACCATTGAATTATCTTTTGATTGGATTGGAAGAGGTGAAGGAACAAACGACAGATTAAGAGTTTGGATTACACCAACAAGTTTTACACCCACTTACGGTACTCCAGTTGGTCCAACAGGTTCTGCTCCAACAGGCAGAATTTTAATTGGCGATTATAACAATCAAGCAAGCTGGACTAATACAACTGTTAATTTGCCAACCAATTATGCTGGAAACTCATTTAGATTAATTTTTGAATGGGTAAACAATAATGGTTCAGGAACACAGCCACCAGCGGCTATAGATAATATTTCATTAACTTCAGCTGTACCTCCGGTGAATAATGATTGTTCTAATGCAACTTCATTAGCTGTAAATCAAGGCTTAACTTGCACATCAACAACAAACGGTACATCGATAAATGCAACCCAATCACTAGCAAGTTGTTCAGGAACAGCAGATGATGATGTTTGGTATAGTTTTGTAGCTACATCATCTAGACACTTTGTAACTGTTTCTGCCGGAACAATGGCAAATCCAGTATTAGAAGTTTTTAGCGGAAACTGTGGTTCATTAACTAGTATTTCATGTAGAAATGCAAACAGCGACAATAGCGATGAAGTTGCCTCCCTAACCGGTCTTTCTATTGGAAACACTTATTTTGTTAGAATTCATAGTGCTGACGATCGAAGTGGTGAGGGAACCTTTACTGTTTGTGTAACAAGCATAAATGATGAATGTTCTGATGCAATTGCATTAACCGTAAATCCTGATTTAACTTGTACTGCAACAACTAGCGGAACAACTCAATCTGCAAGTCAATCATTTGCCGGTTGCTCTGGAACAGCTGATGATGATGTATGGTATAGCTTTGTTGCTACTTCAACTAATCATACCGTTACTGTTTCAGCAGGAACGCTTGTGAATCCAGTTTTACAAATTTTCAGTGGTAGTTGCGGAACACTTACGAGTGTTTTATGTAGAAATGTATTCAGCAATAACAATGATGAAGTAGCCACATTTACAACACTTACTGTTGGTGCTACTTATTATGTAAGAGTTCACAGTGCAGCAAATGGAACGGGACAAGGAACGTTTTCTTTGTGTGTTACAACTATACCAAATCCCGTAAACGATAATTGTTCAAATGCTATAACATTACCGGTAAATCCAAACTTAACATGCACATTAACTACAAGCGGAACAACCCAATATGCTTCTCAATCTCAAGCAGGTTGTACTGGAACTGCTGATGATGACGTTTGGTATAGCTTTACTGCAACTTCTTCTTATCATTTTGTGACTGTTTCATCCGGTACTTTAGTGAACCCCGTTTTACAAGTGTTTAGAGGAAATTGTGGCTCTTTAACAAGTGTTGTTTGTAGAAATGCTAACAATGATAATAGTGATGAAGTCGCAACATTAACAGGATTAACAGTGGGCGACACCTATTTTGTTAGAGTTTATAATCTTGCAAATGGGACTGGTCAAGGAACTTTTAATCTTTGTGTTACAACGATTCCAAATGCATTAAATGATAATTGTTCTAATGCAATTGCACTAACTGTTAATCCGGATTCGAGTTGTTCCTATACAACAAGCAGTACTTCAGAATATGCATCACAATCTCAAACAGGTTGTTCAGGTACAGCAGATGATGATGTTTGGTTTAGCTTTGTTGCTCTCAGCGACATACAAGCGATTACTGTTACTCCAAGTACAATGGACAATGTTGTTTTTCAGGTTTTTAGCGGAAGTTGTGGATCTTTAACTAGTATTATTTGTAGAAATTCTACCAGTGGAAGTTCAGTTGAAACTGCAAATGCAACGGGATTAACTATTGGAAACACTTACTATGTTAGAGTCTATAGCAGTGCAAACTTAACTAGTCAAGGAACATTTTCAATTTGTGTTAATTCTATAAATGATAATTGTAGTGGTGCCTTTAATGTTGCGGTAAATTCTAATTCAACATGTACTGTCTCAACAACTGGAACTACTATTGGAGCAACACAATCTCAATCCGGATGTGCCGGTTCTGCCGATGATGATGTTTGGTTTAGTTTTGTGGCTACATCAACTTTACATACTGTAACTGTTAATCCAAACACATTGAGTGATGCCGTTTTGCAAATATTCAATGGGTCTTGCGGTTCTTTATCAAGCATTGTTTGTCAAGATTTAACTGCTTCAAACTCTCCGGAATCTGCTACTGTTACAGGATTAACAATTGGAGCAACTTACTATTTTAGAGTTTACAGTTACGGGAATAATTCTGGTAACCGTGGAACATTTTCTGTGTGTGTTACTACTCCGGAAAACCCCTGCGATTCTGTAACTACCATTAGTGGCTGTGGAACAGTGACAAATGCAACTATTGAATCCGGAGCAGGTTTATATCCAAATTCAGCTTGTGAAAATTCGACTCCTGGCTTAGAGCGTATTTTTTCCTATACTCCAACAATGTCTGGAACTTTTGCAATTCAACAATTAAGTTCATACACAACAATAAATTATCAGTATAAATCCACAGCAACTGGATGCAACAACACAGGTTGGGCATGTATCCAAGCAATAAATGGTGCCCAAACTAGTTATACATTTTACATGTCTGCAGGAACAACTTATTACATTATGATTGATCCTCAGAATAGTATAGGTGGAAGCGTTAGTTTTCAAATTAACTGTTTAACTACTCCATGTTCTGCCGGTGAAGGTATAGGAACTTCCGCTTTAGGGTGTCCTTCTGTTACCTCAGGTGGATTAGGATTAAGTGGTGCAAATCCAGATCCAATTGCCTGTGATGCTCCTTCAACATGCACAACCTTAGAAGCTTCTTATTTAAAATTAGGGCAAACAACAAATTATACTGTTCAATCTATCGATTATGCACCTCCTTATCAATTTGAATGTCTTGCAAACCCTGTAAGTGTCAATATTGATGATGTTTGGTCTAGTGAAATTTATTTGCCTTTCTCATTCTGCTTTTTTGGAAACACATATAATTCTTGTTTAATTGGCTCTAATGGAACATTAACTTTTGATACATCTAATGCCAGTGGTTATGCAGGATGGCAATTTGCTAACAACCTACCAAGTACAGTTGGTGCTTTATTTAATAATACTATTTATGGTGTTTATCACGATATTGACCCTAGTAAAGGCGGTACGGTAGGCTGGGAATTAATTTACCTTGATAGTGGATGTAGAGCCTTAGTTGCCTCTTGGCACGATATTCCAATGTACTCAAATACTTGTAATTCAATACTTTACACAGGAATGATGGTGCTTTATGAAGATTCTAATGTGATAGAAGTTTATATTGAAGAAAAAAATGTTTGTTCTACATGGAATGGCGGAAACGCAGTAGTAGGTATTCAAAATAGCACTGGCTCTCAAGCCATAGTTGCTCCGAGCAGAAACTCGTTAAGCACAAACTGGACAGTAACAAATGAAGCATGGCGATTTGTTCCATCTGGAGATCCTATCACAACGCTAGAATGGTTTGAAGGTTCCGGAACTTCAGGGCCAATGATTGGAACAACTGATACTATTGAAGTATGTCCGCTAACAACAACAACTTATACAGCAAGAGTAACCTATGAACTTTGTAACGGATCAACTGTAGTTGAAACAGATGAAACAGAAGTTCAAGTAATCGAAGATAAAATTTGGAACGGATCTATCGATTTAGATTGGGACAAACCAAACAACTGGACTCCTGCCGGAGTTCCAAATAGCTTAGACTGTGTTACAATTCCAGTTACACCGAATAATCCTGAAATTGACGGAACTGAATATGAAGGGTTAGCAAAAAATTTAAGAGTATTAAACGGAGCTTCATTAACTATAAAATCAGATAATGCAATAACAGTATCAGATTGGGTAGAAGTTCAACCAACTGCTCTTTTTGAAATTGAAAATGATGCTAGTCTTGTCCAAATAAATAACGCAACAAATACAGGTAACATTCTGTATAGAAGAAATGCTTTCATACGAAAATTAGATTACGTTTATTGGTCTTCACCAGTTACTCCTTTCCATGTAAATGCTGTTTCAACAGGAACTCCTGCTTCTGCTAGATTTTTCTGGAACACAACTCTTGCCAACACCAATGCTGGTATAGGAACTTGGTCTAATGCCAATGAAAATATGATCCCCGGAAAAGGTTATATTGTTCGCGGACCAAATTCTTTTAACACAACAATACAACAATTCACTGCAAACTTTATAGGTGTGCCAAATAATGGAAATATAAGTGTTCCTATTGCACGTGGCAGTTATACCGGACCAGATTATGCAGGAACAAACGGTGTTGTTATAACAAATATGGACGATAATTTTAACCTAATTGGTAATCCGTATCCGTCTGCCATTCGTTACACAGATTTCATGGCTGCAAACCCAAATTTAGAGGGTTCTATCAGAGTTTGGACTCACGGAACATTACCAAACAACTCTACGCCAAATCCATTTTATAGTAGTTTTGTATATAATTATACTTCTGCAGACTATATCATTCACAATGGAACAGGAACGTTAAGTGGTCCTGAAACCTATGACGGATTTATTCCTGCCGGACAAAGTTTCTTTGTAATTATGAACGACGGAGCTGCAACAACATCCACTGCAAACTTTACAAACTCTATGAGGGTTAGAAATAACAATGCTCAATTTTATAGAAATGCAAACCTAAATGAAAGAAATTCAGAGAATGAACACAATAGAATATGGGTTGATTTAGTTGCTCAAAACGGAACAATGAGTAGAACATTAGTTGGTTATGTAGAAGGTGCAACCTATCAAAAAGATCGTATGTTTGACGCTTATACAAAAGCCGGTAATGCAATGATTTTATATTCATTAATTGAAACCGAAAAAGCTAGTATTCAAGGAAGACCAATGCCTTTTGATTCAAATGATATTGTTCCGCTTGGTTTTAAAGTAAATAATGATGGTATTTATACAATTGCAATTGCTGCTGTTGATGGAATATTCTCAAACCAACAAACTGTTTATCTAAGAGACAAAGCATTAAATACGGTTCATGATTTATCTGCAAACCCATATACTTTTACAGTAAATACAGGTGTTTATAATGATCGTTTTGAATTATTATACCAAGATGAAACGTTAGGAATAGATAATATTGAAAATTTTGGAATAAAAGTCATCACCAATGATAGAATTGTTGTTCGATCAGGAAATGAACAAATCAAAGAAATTCAAGTTTTTGATATGCTAGGAAGAAAAATAAATCAATATCAATCTGTTAATGCTAATGAGTTCATCTTAAATGAACAAAAAAGTAATCAAACGCTATTATTGAAAATAATTACTGAAAACGATAATGTGACAATTAAAAAGATTTTATTTTAAAAAGTAATTCTTACAAACATATTTTATTGAAATAATAAAATAAACTGAAATAACTTTAACCGTCTGAAAAAAACTCAGACGGTTTTTTTTGTTAAAATAAAATGGATTATTTGAAAATAATTCATTTTGTCGAGTTTTACAACTCATTCAACGATTATTTATTGTAAATAGCTCATTTCCAATTATTTTTACAAAACCATTTCCTTAAACACTTCCCAAAATTAAATTTCGGATAAATAGATTTCTATTTTTTCCGTATCGGCTTTTGAAACTGTATTCCAAATTCCATTTTCAAAATTTTTTTCATTAAACCAATATGCGTCCCCAATTCATATTGCTTAATGACAACTATGCTTTTCTAATCACTAATGATTCGAAAAGTTTCAAATTCAACTAAATACTTTTATATCTAAACCGTGTAGATCATGAAGAAACATTACATCTTTTTTTTAAGTTTAACTAAATTTAAAATAAAATTTATTACGCTACTTTTAATCTTTTGTAGCTCATCTATATATGCTCAAACGCAAGGCCCAAATGATGCCGGAATCGGTTTCACATCAGGATTTGGAACAAATTGGTCTAATCCAGGATCCATAACAGCCGATGACTTCAACTATGCCACTTGCAGCCTAGGTGATGGTGACAATTCCAGATACTTAAGAGGTCGTAACTATGGATTTACAATTCCAGCCGGTGCAACAATTAATGGAATTCAAGTTTCTATTATGAGACGTAGTAATTCTAACATTAACGGAGACAGCGTCGATGACGATATACTAAGATTAGTTAAAAATGGAAACGTCGTTGGAAACAATTTGGCATCCCCAATTGATTGGCCAACATCAATGGCTGTTGCAAATTATGGTGGAGCAACCAATTTATGGGGAACAACTTGGACTCCTGCCGAAATAAATGACGCAAATTTTGGTGTGGCATTATTAGTTGAAAATGAATCAAATAACTTTAACCGAACTGCTTCAGTAGATTACATTCAAATCACTGTTTATTATACATTAGGCATTACAATAACTAGTTTTTCTCCTACCAGTAGTTGTGCTAACTCAGGAGATTTAATTACCATCAACGGAACAAATTTATCCGGTGTAACAAATGTTTATTTTAACGGAACTTCCGCTTCATTTACCATAATAAATAACACTCAAATTACGGCAACAGTTCCTTCCGGTGCAACTTCAGGAACAATTAGTGTTACAAGTCCGTCAGGCAATGCAACAAGTGCAGGAAGTTTTACGATTCATCCGCTACCAACAGTAAATCCTATTACGGGAATTACAGATTTATGTCCATTTACAACAACAACACTCTTTAACACTTCTTTGGGTGGAGTTTGGTCAAGTGGAGATACTTCTGTGGCTACCATCGATTCTAGTGGAATTGTAAGTGGAGTTTCATCAGGTTCTTCTTTAATAACTTATACTGTAACGGATGGAAACAATTGTTCAAATTCTGCAACAATTACAGTAAATGTTACTGCTCCACCACTCTTATCCGGACCAACCGAAGTTTGTTTAGGAAATACAATTCAACTTTTGCCCTCTTCCGGCGGAACGTGGATTAGTAATAACCCATCCGTTGCAACGATTGACAATTCGGGACTTGTGAGCGGAATTTTATTAGGAAATTCAACCTTTACATTCACTGATTCTATAACAGGATGTTTTGCAACAACCGGAACTATCGTAGTTGTAGAATCACCACAAATTAAATTACAACCTGTCGTTTCTCAAACGGTTTGTTCGGGTAATTCTGTTTCAATTTCTACTTCAGCCGATGGTGCAGGATTAACCTACCAATGGTTTAAAGGAGCTATTTCACTTTCTGATGGCGGAAATATTTCAGGAGCCAATACTCCTACTCTAACTTTAAATCCAGTCTCACTATTGGATGACGGAACTGATTATTATTGCGAAATTATAGGAAATTGTACTCCATCTGTAACAACTGATTTTGCCACTATTATTGTGAATGAAAATGTTGCTATTGGCACACAACCCATTGTTACACAAACTTTATGTAGTAATGACACTGCAACTTTTTCAGTAATTGCAAACGGAACGGGATTAACTTACCAGTGGTATAATGGTGTAACTGCTTTAACCGATGATGCTTTTATTTCGGGAGCCACAACCGCTTCACTTTCAATAAGTTCATTATCGCCTGCAAATAGTTCAACAGAATATTATTGTATTGTTATCGGAACAAGTCCGTGTAATCCTGTAACTTCTGATTATTCAATTTTAATTGTAAATGACATTCCGGCAATTACGTTAGAACCCGCAATTACTCAAACTGTTTGTGCAGGAGAATCGGTTGATTTTATAATTAATGCAACAGGAGGAAATTTAATTTATCAATGGTATAAAGGTGCTATTCCATTAGTTGATGGAGGAAATATCAGCGGAAGCAATACCCCAACGTTATCAATTAATCCAACAATTCCAAACGATTCTGCAACAGATTATTATTGTATTGTTTCAAATGGCTGTAATCCAGATGCAACAACAATTAATGCTACTTTGGTTGTGAATGAAGAGCCAACTATTTTTGATCAAGTCATCACGATTTGTAGTGAAGAAACGTTTGTAATTTCTCCAATTAATGGTGATCCTGATGTAACAACTATTGTTCCATCTAACACAACCTATTCTTGGTTAGCACCAATTGTTACAGGTGGAATTACAGGCGGAACGGCTCAAAGCGGCGAATCTCAAATTAGCGATACATTGATTAACCCAACAGATTCAGTACAAACAGCAACTTACACAGTTACACCAACTTCGGGGACTTCGGGTTCTTGTGTTGGAAACTCATTCACAATAGTAGTAACGGTCAATCCAAAACCCTATAGCATCAACGTGATTGATTATGTTTGTAGCGAAGAAAATTTCAACATAATTCCAACCAACGGTGGCGGAAATATTATCCCAACGGGAACAACTTTTTCGTGGGGATTACCAACTGTTAGTGGTGGAATTACCGGAGGAACAGCAGAAAATGGTCTGTTATCATTGGATCAAACACTTATCAATCCAACTAATACAATTCAAACAGCGACATATAATGTTACAGCAAATTCAGGACTATGTATTGGAAGCACGTTCACGATTACACTTTTTGTACATCCAAAACCAACTGTTTCCGCAACTCCGGTAACACAAGAAATTTGTTCAGGTGAAGCATTTACAACATTCAATTTTTCAAATCCAAATAATTTATCTGGAACAATCACATACAATTGGACAAGGGATAATGATGTAAATGTTACAGGAATGCCAACTTCAGGAAGCGGAGATTTTGTAAATGGAACGTTGTTCAATGCAACAAATACAGTTCAAACTACCAATTTCACTGTTTATGCTGTTTCTGATGAAGGATGTTTTTCAGATACTTTTGTAATAAGTGTTGATGTAAAACCAATACCAACCGTTGATGCATTTCCATTGAGTCAATCGGTTTGTTCAGAAGAAAATATTACACAAATTGATTTTTTAAATCCAAATAATGTCACTGGAACAACTTATTCTTGGACTAGAGACAACACAACCAATCTTATCGGAATTCCATCAAATGGAACAGGGACTTTTATAACCGGAAGTTTAACAAATTTAACCGATTTTGTTCAAACAACTACGTTTACAATTATTGCGAGTACTGATGGTTGTGCTTCAACTTCCACCACATTTTCAATTACCGTAAATCCAACACCTACGGTTGATGCGATTCCATTAACGCAAACCGTTTGTGGAGAAATAAATTTTTCTACCATAACAATTTCCAACCCAAATAACATAGCAGGAACAACCTACACTTGGGTTCGAGATAACACCACTAATGTAACCGGATTAGTTTCAAATGGAAGTGGAGATACAATTTCAGGCACTTTAGTGAATACAACAAACATTGATCAAACAGTTATTTTTACTATTACAGCTTCCGCTAATGGATGTCTGTCTGATCATCTTACCGTTGAAGTGATTGTTCAAGCTTCACCTTTAGTTTTGGCAACTCCGACATCACAAAATAGATGTAACTCAGTAGCCATAAACACCATTAATTTAACTAATCCAAATGCAGTAGCAGGCACAACCTACAGTTGGACGAGAGATAACACAACAAATCTCACCGGCATTGCAGCAAACGGAACCGGAAATTCAATTAATGGCACTTTAACTAATAACACTTCAACTACACAAACTACTATTTTTACAATAACAGCAACAGCTCCAAATGGATGTTTCAGTACAACAACTGCCTCTGTAACGGTTTATGCAACATTAACAGCTCCTACTATCAATGCTCCGCAAACCGTTTGTTTACTATCAACTCCGGCTGCTTTGACAATCACAACACCTGTAACAGGCGGCTCTGGAGTAAACACGTATCAATGGCAACGAAGCGATGATAATGTAACTTTTACTAATATTGGAGGAGCTACAGGAGTATCTTACCAACCTCCGTTTGTTAATTTTGGAGCAGATAACACGTTTTACAGATTAATTGTTACCAATATTTGTGGTACAGTAACTAGCAATGTGATTTTTGTGGAAGTAGTTAGTAATGTTGGATTTACGTTTGACCTTGACAATATCCCAAGTGGTTCAGTTTGTTCTGGAACAGCAATTACTCCACAAATTAGTTCTTTTCATTTCTCATCATCTGCAGTTCGTTATTCATGGAGTGCTGATTCGAATTTTGTTTCTGCTGCATCTGGAGGTCCAATTGGAAATACAAGTGGAGTGCAGTTTTTCATTTTCAGAACATCCTCTGCAAATATTGGTCCGCTCACGGTTCAAAACAACACAAATGCAACTGTTGTTACACCAATTACAATTACACCAAGTGTTTATAATTATCCGGGTCCTCCGAGTGGTTCATTCATTTGCAGCATTACACCACAAATTGTTAACGTTTCAATCAGACCAAGACCGGTTGCAACAGCAAGTGTTTTAAATTCTACTTTTTGTAGTGGGACAAGTGCCGGAATTAATGTGAATGGAAATATCACAGATGCTTCAATGAGCTTTGCTTGGACAAGAAATAACACTACAAATGTTAGCGGTGGAAACTCAGGAAATTCAGGAAGTATTGCTGCCGGGGGTACTTTTATTATCCCAAACACATTAAACAATAACACCGCATCACCTCAAACGGTGACTTATACTATTACACCATCTTCTAATGGTTGTACCGGTTCTGCAATTACAATTTCTGTAACTATTGCACCTAATGTTCTTCCGGGAACTATCGCCTCAAATCAAACAGTTTGTTTAGGTGGAAATCCGGCTGCTTTTACACAAATTACTCCTGCTTCAGGTTTGAATTTATCCTATCAATGGCAAAGTAGCACACTGAGTAATACAGGTCCTTGGACTGATATTTCTGGTGCTACAAGTACTACTTATGATGCTCCGGGACCAATTAATCAAACAACTTGGTTTAGACGTTTGGTTATTTCAACTGTCAATGGCGTAGAATGTTCTGTAGCAAATTCAACGCCAGTTCAAATTACGGTAAACACTATTAATCCGGGTTCAATTTCGGGTAATCAAACAATTTGTAGCGGAGGCGATCCAGCTGCGTTTTCAAGTGTAAATGCAACGGGATCAGGCACGATTTCCTACCAATGGCAAAGTAGCACAGATGGTTGTAGCGGAACTTGGTCTGATATAACCAGCGAAACTAATGCCACACTCAACGTTCCTTCCGGTTTAACTGTAACAACTTATTTCCGAAGAATTGCAATTTCTACCTTAAATGGAGTTCCTTGTTCCGATTTTAGTAATTGTATAATCGTAACCATTAATGAAGTAAACGCAGGAACAATAGGAAGTGACCAAACTCTATGTGGAAACAATCCGGATGCTTTTACAGTTTTAACTCCTTCAACCGGAGCTGGAACATTAACGTATCAATGGCAAAGAAATACCGTTGGATGTGGTGGTCCGTGGACAACAATTTCAGGAGCAACATCAGCAACTTATGACCCGCCATCCGGAGTTACAGTAACGACTTATTATCAACGAATAACTACTTCAACATTAAATGGCGTTTTGTGTTCGGTTGCAAGCAATTGTATTACAGTAACCGCCAATACACTTACCGCAGGAACGATAAATGGTAATAGAACGGTTTGTGATGGTGGTGACCCTTTACCATTTACAGAGACAGTTGCTGCTACCGGAGTAAATTTAAGCTACCAATGGCAAATCAGCACAACTGGTGGTGCCGGGCCGTGGTCTGATATTTTAAGTGCTACTGATCCAACTTACGATGCTCCGGGTCCAATTACTCAAATTACATATTTTAGAAGAATGGCAATTGCAACTGTTAATGGAGTGGATTGTTCAGCACCTTCTAATTTTGTGACTGTATTTGTAAATTCGGTAACACCTTCTGTGATTGATGGAAATCAAACGGTTTGTCAACCGATAGATAATCCAAATGCATTTACAATTGTTTCACCAGCAAGCGGAAGTGGAACATTATCTTATCAATGGTTAAGAAGCACAGTTGGATGTGGTGGTTCATGGACAACTATTTCCGGTGCAACGAGTGCAACGTATGATCCACCAATTGTAACTCAAACAACATACTACCAAGTTAGGGTAACCTCAACGTTAAACAGTGTTCCTTGTGTTGCTTTTAGTAATTGCATCGAAGTAACCAGCAATGCCAAAACATGGTTGGGAACGATAAATTCAGATTGGAATAATCCTTCAAATTGGCAACCTAACGGAGTTCCAACTTCTGACCATTGTGTTGTGATTCAAAATGTTGCAAATGATCCAATTATTTCAGGAACAAATTATCAAGCTTTTGCAAATACCATTTCGTTGATGGCAAGTGCAGATTTAACTATCGCTTCCGGAAATTCGATAACTGTTACCGGATGGGTTTCTGTTGCAGCCAATGCTATTTTTGAAATAGAAAACAATTCAAGTTTAGTTCAAATTAATGATGTTGCAAATAGTGGAAACATAACATACATCAGAGAAGCCAACAATATTGACGGACTGGATTATGTTTATTGGTCATCACCGGTTGCAAATCAATTATTGAATTCAATTTACACAAGTCCGCCACAAGGTCCAAAATACAAATGGAATCCAATTCAAGTGAATGGAAACGGTAATTTTGGTAATATTAGTCAAGGAACTTGGGTTAATGCAAATGGAAACACGATGGAAGTTGGTCGAGGCTACATCGTTCGTGGTTCATCTAATTCCGCAATGGCTCCAACCACCATTTCGAGCACGTTCACCGGTGTTCCAAACAATGGTTCAATAAATTATACTATTGAAAGAGGTATGTATACCGGAGCACCTTATTCAGGTTTAAACGGTTCTCAAATTTCAAACCTAGATGACAACTGGAATTTATTAGGAAATCCATATCCATCAGCAATCAATGCGTTACAATTTTTATCAGATAACAGTAGTGTTCTTTTGGGTAGTGCTAGACTGTGGACGCACGGAACAGATTTAACTTTTGGCGGAACAAATCCTTTCTACGGTAGTTTTGGATATAACTATTCATCATCCGACTATTTATTCATCAATTTCACGGGACCAACAATTCCTACTGCTTCCGATTTTATAAAAACAGGACAAGCCTTTTTTGTTCAAATGGTTGATGGTCCGGGAAATGCATCAGCTCAAGTAAACTTTAATAACTTGCAAAGAAGTAATGCTTTTCCAAATAATAATTTCTTTAGAAATGCTGAAAATTCATCGAATGAAAATTCAATTTCAAATTTAGAAAGACACCGAATTTGGTTGGATATTGTCAATTCGAATAATCAATCTACAACGACTTTAATTGGTTATGTGGAAGGAGCTTCAAACGATAAAGATTCATTTTTTGATGCTCATGAAAAAGCTTCGGGTTCTTTAGGAATTTATTCCAACATAAATGAAGAAACTTTTGCAATTCAAGGTCGATCGTTACCTTTTACAGTAACAGATAAAGTGCCAATAACAATTAAAACTGCAAATTCAGGCTCCTATCACCTAGCCATTTTAGCTGTTGACGGATTATTTGAAAATCAATCAATTTATGTGAAAGATGAGTTACTGAACGTAACTCACGATTTAAAATTGGCTCCCTACTCGTTTTCATCCGAAGGTGGAATTCAACAAAATCGTTTTAAAATAATCTATCAAAATGAAACACTTGGAGTTCCAGAAACACCTGAAAATCAAGTCATAGTTTACAAAGACAGAACAAAATTCATTCAAATTTCTACAGGAAACATAACAATGGATCAAGTGAAAATTTATGATATTCAAGGTAGATTGATTAAAACTGTGAGCAATATTAACAACACCACATTATCAATTGATACACAACTCATGGCAGATCAGGTTTTGATGGTTACAATTATTACATCTGATAATCTTAAAATTACGAAAAAAGTATTCTGATATTTTTAGTTTACATGAATAAAAATAACGACTTCTTTAATAGAGGTCGTTATTTTATTTATAAGTAAACACTGATACAATCTTTTCGTTTTAACGATTAAATTGTACTTTATAACAATTTATTAACAAATGATTAGCATTTTGTTACATTTTAAATTAAAATATTTATTTTAGTGGAATCAAATTTAATCCACACCATGAAAAAAGAAAATTGGGGAGTTTTTTTTCCTTTACCTGTTTGTCGTTTTATTGGAATAATTATTCTATTTTTTTATAACACAATTGATAGTAATGCACAGTGTGCTGCCTATACCGCCAATATTCATTGCACAACCGCTGCACCAACAATTGTTGGCAGTAGCATTACATGCTCTCCACCTCAAAATAATGCAGGAAGAAGGAACTTTCTAGTGACCAACATGGTTGCCGGAAATATATACAGAGTATCCAATTGTGGTTCAGGATTAGACACACAACTAACTATTTTTAATGCTGCAGGCTCAGCCTCAGTTGCATTTAATGACGATAATGGACCCGCATGTGCAGGAACAGCCGCTTCTATAGATTTTACCCCACCTGCAACAGGAGATTACCGCATGCAATTAAATCGATTCAACTGTGAGACTTCAATAAATCAAGCACATGGCACAATAACTTTAACTTTATTAGGAGTAGCTCCTCCAAGTCCTGTAAATGACTTATGTTCTAATGCAACACCACTTCCTTGCGGAACAACCAATTTAGCCGGAACAACTGTTGGCACCACCAACATTACTAATGTTTCTGGTTGCACTATGTCAAATTATGGTGTTTGGTATACTTTTGTTGGCAATGGCAATGTCACAACAATTTCCACTACACCTTCTTTTGATATAAAACTTTCTGTTTCAACGGGAACATGTGGTTCAATGACTAATATTGCCTGCACCGATACTAGTCCTGAATCTGCTTCATTTAGCACTCTTAATGGTACAACATACTATGTTTATGTTGCTCATTGGTCATCTGGCAGTTCAACTACAGGCACATTCACTATATCTAGAACATGCTCCGCTCCTATTGGTAACGATAATTGCTCAAATGCTGTGAATTTAAGTGTAAACCCAACCAATGCGTGCACAACTTCAACATCAGGTTCCTCAATTGGTGCAAGTCAATCGATGGCCGGCTGTTTAGGAACTGCAGATGACGATGTTTGGTTTAGTTTTATAGCAACTTCAACTAATCATAATGTAACAGTAACACCAGGCACTTTAAGCGATGCTGTGCTTCAAGTTTTTAGCGGATCATGTGGCACTCCTACAAGTTTAGCCTGTGTAGACAATACTATCTCAGGAAACGAATCTACAACTGTAAGTGGCTTAACCATAGGCAACACCTATTTTGTTAGGGTTTATAGTTATTCAAACGGAAGTGGCCAGGGCACGTTTACAATGTGCGTCTCAACGCCAGTTGATCCATGTTCAGCTTTAACAAATATTGCTTCTTGTGGTTCAACAATCAATGTTAATATAGTTTCAGGAAGTGGAAGCTATCCTAATTCCACTTGTGGATGGACAACTCCGGGGATTGAAACAATTTATACTTTTACACCTACTCAGTCAGGAACTTACACGATTCAACAAACAAGTTCATTTGACACAATAGATTACCACTATAAAGCTGTGGTGGACGGCTGTAGCAATACAGGATGGAATTGTATTGATGATTTATATGGTGCCTCAACCAGTTCAACTTTTTTTCTATCTGCTGGTGTACAGTATTATTTTCTTTTGGATCCTGAAAGTGCAGCAGGTGGAAATATTAGCTTTATAATCAATTGTACTACTAATCCATGTACAAATGGCTCAGGAACCGGAACCACGGCTTTGGCATGTCCTTCTGTTCAATCCGGCGGATTAGGATTAAATGGAGCAGATCCAATTCCTATGGATTGTAATTTTGTTTCAACGTGTGTTGATCTAGAAGCAACTTATTTACAATTGGGCGATACTTCATCGTATACCGTAGAATCGATTACCTATAATCCTCCATATCAATTTAATTGCTTACAAAATCCTGTTAGTGTGAACATTGATGATATTTGGTCGCCAGAAATCAATATTCCTTTTGATTTTTGTTTTTATGGAAATACCTATAATTCATGTATTATGGGTTCAAATGGGATGATTAGCTTTAATACGGCAGCGGCGGGTGGTGCTTCGGGATTTGAATTCGATGCAAATTTACCTAGTACAGCTGGAGCTTTATTCGCAAATACGATTTATGGAGTTTATCACGATATAGATCCAAGCGTAGGAGGTGAAGTTGCATGGGAATTAATCACTCTAAACACAGGATGTAGAGCTTTAGTTGCTGGATGGAATAATGTACCTATGTTTCTTGATAATAGTATTCTTTATACAGGTATGATTGTGTTGTATGAAGACACCAACATCATTGAAGTATACATTAAAGAAAAAAACATTGATTCATATTCCTTTGCCTATAGTGATGCTTGGAATTATGGAAATGCTATTGTTGGCATTCAAAATGCAACTGCCTCTCAAGCTGTGGTTGCTCCGGGCCGAAATGGTTTAAGTCCTAATTGGACAACCACCGATGAAGCTTGGCGTTTTGTTCCGGCAGGTCCATCTATCACTTCTATTCAATGGTTTGAAGGTTCAGGAACATCTGGACCTGTTGTTGGAAATACTGATACAATAAACGTTTGTCCAACTGTTACAACAACTTATACAGCACAAGTTACTTATGCCCTTTGTAATGGCTCTACAATAGTTGAAAATGACGAAACTATCGTTACGGTTTTAGGTGACAAAACGTGGAACGGCTCAATTGATTCGGATTGGAATAAAAACAACAACTGGACTCCTGTTGGTATACCAAATAGCTCTGACTGTGTTTTAATTCCGGTTACACCAAATGATCCAATAATTTCCGGAACAAATTATAACGGCTTAGGAGGAACACTACGTATTTTAAATAATGCTACGCTAACAGTAAATTCAAACAATAGTATCACCATAACAGATTGGGTAAATGTGCAAGCCAACGGAACTTTTGACATACATGATAATTCCAGTTTAGTTCAAATTAATAATACAACCAATATCGGAAATATCATTTACCGAAGAGATACTGACATTAGAAGATTAGACTATGTCTATTGGTCTTCTCCTGTTGCCGGATTCAATGTAAGCAATATCCCCGCTCCAATTGCTCCGGGTCCAATATTCACTTGGAATACAACACTTGCAAATCCAAACGGTGGTCAAGGCTATTGGGTTGGAGCAGCAGGAAGTACAATGCAACCCGCCGTGGGTTATATCATGCGTGGCCCAAATAGTTTTGGAAATACGCCAACAACCCTCAATGGAAGCTTCATTGGAGTTCCTAATAACGGACAAATCACAACTGCAATTACAAGAGGTAGCGACACCAATACAGCCACACATTATGGAATTAATGGAACAGAAATTACGAACCTAAGTGATAATTATAATTTAATTGGCAATCCCTATCCTTCAGCAATTAGAGCAAGTCAATTTTTGTTCAATAACAATACTAAAATTGAAGGAAATGTACGACTATGGACACACGGAACGTTACCTGCTGCAATAACAAGTCCTTTTTATGATACGTATGCCTATAATTATACACCAGGAGATTATTATATATACAATTTTACAGGTGTTACTTGTTGTCCCGCTGCAGGTTCAGATTTATTTATAGGAGCAGGTCAAGGTTTCTTTGTTCAAATGATTGATGGTCCTCCGGCTTCAGATGTTGTTTCATTTAATAATGGTTTAAGAAATTCAGTGTATAACAACAGTTTGTTCTACAGAAATGCAAACCAAATTGAAACACAAACTAATTTAACCGATTTAGAACGACACAGAATGTGGTTTGACATCATTAATTCAAACGGACTAAATGATCGAACTTTAGTCGGCTACATAGAAAATGCAACGATGGGCAGAGATAGTTTCTTTGATGCAAATACAGCAGTTGCCGGAAATATGATAATTTATTCGCTTTTAGAGGAAGAAAAACTAACCATTCAAGGAAGAAGTTTGCCTTTTGATGAGAATGATATTGTTCCGATGGGCGTTCATATTCCAACTAGTGGTCAATACACAATTGCTCTTGCAGCCATTGATGGTTTATTTGAAAATCAAGCTATTTATTTAAAAGATAATTTGACGAATACCATTCACGACATCAAAGAAAATCCATATTCATTTACATCGGAACAAGGAACATTCAACAATCGTTTTGAAGTTATTTATCAAAATGAAACGCTGAGCAATCCTGATTTTTCTTTGGAGAATATTGTCAGAGTAACATCTAATGAAAATGTCACCGTTCATTCTACCATCGAATTAATGGAATCCATTTTGGTTTATAATGTGTTGGGACAAAAATTAGCGGAATACAACAATGTCAATGCAAATCAATTAATATTGAATAGTTTACAGAAAAACAATTCTACTTTACTATTGAAAATAAAATTACAAAACGGAGCTACTTCCATCGAAAAAGTAATTTATTAAAGATAATTGATAAAACGCCAAAAAGACCTTTGCTTTAAATAGTGAAGGTTTTTTTCGTTTTCATAGGCTTCTCTTTCAAACGAAATATTACGATAAGCTAAATTTCTGTCTCTAAATTGAATCAATCGAACTAAATATTCCAAGATATACCAAACCAAAAAAGGCACAACCAACAATTCAATTTGTTGTCGAATATGAATACGTTCGTGGTTCAACAAAACTACATTTTCTTTGTCCGATTTGTATTTTAAAAACACAAACGGATACAAAGTAAGTCCACGAAAACCTTTTGGGGTTAAATATTTAAAAACTAATACAAACATTTGTTGCAAAGTTGCTAATTTTGTAGTTATGAATACACCAAATTCTGAAAATAAATTAATCGAAGGCGAAGATTTCTATTACACGCCCGAAGGTTATAAATGTTTTACTGAAAAATATCATTTAAAAAGAGGGCATTGTTGCAAAAGCGGATGCCGACATTGTCCGTATGGGTTTGATAAAAAAACCGGGCAAATAAAACCAAAAAAATAAAAATGGAAGCAATTCAAACCAAATCATTCAAAGAGCAAATCACAGAAGGAATTCCAACCGAATTACCTTCTCCAAAATCCTATGAAATTGATATAAATCACGCTCCAAAGCGAAAAGAAATACTTTCGGATGAAGAAAAAAAATTAGCTCTTCGCAATGCGTTACGTTATTTCGAACCAAATCAACACGCTACTCTCCTACCCGAATTCAAAGAAGAATTAGAAAAATACGGACGGATTTATATGTATCGTCTTCGTCCGGATTATAGAATGTATGCCCGACCAATTTCAGAATATCCCGGCAAAAGCGAACAAGCAAAAGCGATTATGTTGATGATTCAAAACAATTTGGATTATGCTGTGGCTCAACATCCGCACGAGTTGATTACGTATGGCGGAAATGGTGCAGTTTTTCAAAATTGGGCTCAATATCGGTTAACGATGAAATACCTTTCGGAAATGACGGATGAGCAAACGTTGGTAATGTATTCCGGTCATCCAATGGGTTTATTTCCATCCCACAAAGATGCTCCACGAGTTGTTGTAACGAATGGAATGGTGATTCCAAACTATTCAAAACCGGATGATTGGGAAAAAATGAATGCGTTAGGCGTTTCTCAATACGGACAAATGACGGCCGGAAGTTATATGTACATTGGTCCGCAAGGAATTGTTCACGGCACAACCATTACGGTTTTGAACGGTTTTAGAAAAATTAAAAAAAATCCGGAAGGCTCCATTTTTGTCACTTCAGGTTTGGGCGGAATGAGTGGTGCTCAGCCAAAAGCCGGAAATATTGCCGGTTGCATTACCATTTGTGCCGAAGTTAATCCGAAAATTACACACATTCGTCACTCGCAAGGTTGGATTAATGAAGTGATTGAAAATGTGGATGATTTAGTAAATCGTGTTCGAAAAGCTCAAGCTGAAAAAGAAGTGGTTTCAATCGCTTATCTCGGAAATATCGTAGATGTTTGGGAACGATTTGATTCAGAAAATATTCATATCGATTTAGGATCAGACCAAACTTCATTGCACAATCCATGGGCGGGAGGTTATTATCCTATTGGTCTTTCTTTTGAAGAATCGAATGAATTAATGGCAAATAATCCTGAACTTTTTAAAACGAAAGTGAAAGAAACATTAGTTCGTCATGCGGCCGCTGTGAACAAACACACTGCCAAAGGAACGTATTTCTTTGATTACGGAAATGCCTTTTTATTAGAAGCTTCCCGTGCTGGTGCCGATGTGATGGCAAAAGACGGCATTCGTTTTAAATACCCGAGTTATGTGCAAGACATTATGGGACCAATGTGTTTTGATTATGGATTTGGTCCGTTCCGATGGGTTTGTGCCAGCGGAAAACCGGAAGATTTAGCCAAAACCGATCAAATTGCATGTGATGTTTTGGAAGAGATGGCTAAAACCGCTCCAATCGAAATCCAGCAGCAAATGCAGGATAATATTAAATGGATTAAAGAAGCTCAGAAAAATAAATTAGTCGTGGGTTCGCAAGCCCGAATTTTATATGCCGATGCAGAAGGACGAATGAAAATTGCCGAAGCATTCAACAAAGCCATTGCTAAAAACGAAATTGGTTATGTCATTTTAGGAAGAGATCACCACGATGTTTCCGGAACCGATTCACCATATCGCGAAACGTCCAATATTTATGATGGTTCAAGCTTTACTGCAGATATGGCGATTCACAACGTGATTGGCGACAGTTTCCGTGGAGCAACTTGGGTATCAATACATAACGGCGGCGGAGTTGGTTGGGGCGAAGTAATAAACGGCGGATTTGGTATGGTTCTTGATGGTACAGAAGACAGCGACAGACGATTAAAATCGATGCTGTTTTGGGATGTAAATAATGGAATCGCCCGAAGAAATTGGGCCCGCAACGAAGGAGCTATTTTTGCAATTAAAAGAGCAATGGAGACGCAACCTTTATTGAAAGTTACCATCCCTAATTTAGTAGATGATGATTTATTATAAATTGTTTCAAGTTTCAGGTTTCAAGTTATCCCACAGGACTTGAAACCTGAAACTTGAAACCTGAAACAAAAAAAGCTATGAAAACACTCAAATTTTTACCCCTACTACTACTTTTTACACTCGCTTCGTGCAGTTCAGTAAGAGTATATTCTGATTACGACAAAAATGCCGATTTTAATCAGTACAAAACCTATGCATTTCAAAAAAGCGGAATTGACAAAGTCGAGATTTCCGATTTAGACAAAAAAAGAATCCTTCGTGCCATTGACGAACAAATGGCTGCCAAAGGTTTTACCAAAAGTGAATCGCCTGATTTATTAGTGAATATTTTCACGAAAGAACGTGAACAAGTGGACGTAAACCAATTCAACGCCGGATGGGGTTATGGTTGGGGATGGGGATGGAACCCTTGGATGTGGGGTGGCATGAACACCAGCGTTTCCTCATATGTTGAAGGAACATTATTTATCGACTTGATTGACAATAGAAAAAAGGAACTCATTTGGCAAGGCGAAGGCATTGGTGTTTTAACCCGAAACATCGATAAAAAAGACGAACGCATTAATGAATTTGTGGCTAAGATATTAGCTCAATATCCTCCTGAGAAAAAGTAAACAGTTTGCAGTAGCAGTTTGCAGTGAACAAATAGAACCGGAGTAGAAATGCTTCGGTTTTTTTATGCTGTAAGGTTCTTGATTTATTTTTTAGAAACTTTCTCAAATTACGGATTTCCGTAAAAATTTTGCATTTTTAGTTTATAGTTTTACAGAAAAGTGTTAATAAGTAAAGTTGACAATGTCTTTTGTAGATGTTAAATTTACTTTTAATAAAAATATGAAATTAAAGATATGACAGATTATTTTGATAAATTAATAACTACTTCAACAGTAAGGCTACAAAACTCGGAAGATTTAAGTTTCATAGGAACTGGAGTAATATTTTATAATGTTAATCTTAAGGATAAAGTATACGTATTAACGGCTTCGCATTGTCTTTTTATAGATAATGATGAATTTTGTGATATTAGAAAAGAGGTTAACGTTAATTTTTACAATCCTTTTTTATTAAGATATGAGACAGTAAAATATATAATTAACCCTGATTTTTTATCTACAGAAATTACTAAAGATGTTGCAGTTTTAGTTTTCGATAAATCTATTATTGAAAATATTTTAAAATTTATACCTGTAATACCAGTAATCAATGAAAGGCATTCTTATTCTAGTTTTATAATAAAAGGATTTCCTAAAGCAACTCTTGGAGAAGAAATAGCTGTCTTAAATCCAACTTGGCTTCAGAATATTGATAATAGATTTCAAGTAGAACAGAAAGAGGATTACTCAGAATACAACACTCAAGGTTTTTCAGGTAGTGGTGTTTTTTTAATTGCCAATGATGAATTGTATTTACATGGAATTTTTACAAGATTTAGACCCCAAGAAAAAGGAAAAGTAATCTATTGTCAGTATATCGAAACTGTAAATGAAATTTTAGATAAAAATTATTTAACAAAAATATCTTTTAGTTATTTTGGCGATTATGGTTTAACTCCAGATTTTTTCAGTAAACATATTCAAACTGCAATTAAAAATTTAGGTCCACGATTCAATGAAGACTTAAATTTTCAATTACCAATTGCCAAAATTTTCAATGATATTGCAAAGGACAATTTATTTTTTAAACGATTTCTAAATATAGTTGATAAATGGATTTTAGAAAAAGGTTACAGGAAATTAGTGAACAACATCCATCTTGATAAAATTGAATCTGACCAAAATAGTCTTAAACAAAAAACTACAGATTGGGTCAAAAATCAAAAAAAATCAATTACTGAAAAAATAGAACTAAATTGGATATTTGATTCGATAAACAAAATCAATAAAGAAATTGAAGTAAAAACAAGTGAACTTTATAAATTAAGACGAGAAGAAGAAGAAAAGAATAAAGATGTCAAAAAGGATTATAATTATCATTCTCCTTACGAAAAAGAAATAAGTAGATTGCGAGAAATTGAGCATGGTAATGAAGAATTTATTGATAATATATCGAATAAGTTGAATGTTAATTTAGCTAACAATCCTTACTTAATAATCAAAGGAGATGCTGGAAATGGAAAATCACATTTACTAGGAGATATTGCAAAAAAAAGAATTGAAAAGAACTTACCAACTCTTTTATTGCTTGGACAACATTTTGTGGA
This sequence comes from Flavobacterium sp. T50_26, assembly GCF_057652995.1. Lineage (NCBI taxonomy): Bacteria > Pseudomonadati > Bacteroidota > Flavobacteriia > Flavobacteriales > Flavobacteriaceae > Flavobacterium > Flavobacterium sp. T50_26. The sequence continues at coordinate 5,456 of NZ_JBYFCC010000005.1, read as the reverse complement.
GAATAAAAGTATTTGGGAAAATATCAATTCTAGCTTATCTATTTCTTGTACAAATAAACAACTTTTAGAAACTTTAAATAATATAGGAAAACATATTGGTTCTAGAGTTTTACTACTGATTGATGCTATCAATGAAGGTGCAGGAGCAAATTTGTGGGAATCGCAAATTGCTGGTTTCATAAATGAATTTAATAAATACCCTTTTGTTGGTTTAGTCTTAACTATTCGAACTACTTATTTAGATTTTGTAATTCCAGAAAATGTAAAAAACAACCCCAATATAACTTTTAAAACTCATGTAGGTTTCAAAGGAAATGAATATGCAGCACTTAAATTGTTTTGCGATTTTCACGATTTAAAACAGCCTCATTTTCCGATACTTGCCCCCGAATTTACTAAACCTTTATTTTTACAACTAATATGTAATACTATAAAAGATACTCCAGATAAAACTTTCCCTCAAGGTTTTCAAGGTGTAAGTAAAATATTTGAAATATACATCAATTCAATAAATTTAAAATTCCAAAAAAAGCGTGAAGAGTATAAATATTCTAATGTTGTGCTTGAAGCAATTCATAAAGTTGCTTTAGCAAATTATAATAACGAAAACAAATCGTTACTTTTAAAAGATGTGAAGCGTTTACTAAAAGAAGCGTTTCCAGATAACAAACTTTTATTGAATGATTTGATCGAAGAAAACATATTTATTACAAATCCTCAACTAAATTATGAAAGTAATCAAACAGAAGAAATATTATATTTTGCTTATCAAAAATTTGGAGACTTTTATGTTGCTGATGAATTACTAAAGAAACTTAACACCCCATCTGAAGTATTAACAGTTTTTAAAAAGGAAAATGAATTTGGAAAGTTGCTTTCAGATAGAGACGAATTTTGGTATAATGACGGAATTTTAGAAGCATTTTCAATATTATTGCCCGAAAAATTTAATCTTGAAATTTTTGAAGTGTATAGTTGGTATTTTGAATATGAAGAAGATAAATTTTATAAACAACAAGTTATTGATGAGTTAAATAGGTTTTTATTAGATAGTCTGAATTGGAGAAAAATTGAGAGTATTGACAATCAAAAGTTTATCAATTGGTTTAAAGGAGAATACTTTCGTATATCTACTGATGATTATTTATGCAAACTTATTGAATTATCTACAGTTATTGGGCATCCTTTCAATAGCGATAGAATGTTTAGAGTTTTAAAAAGCCATAAAATGCCACAAAGAGATAGCTTTTGGCAACAACATTTAAGGTATTATAGTGGATATAATGATGATAATACTGCCTATCCTATTCGTAGATTAATAGATTGGGCTTGGACTCCAGATATTTCAAATAAATTAGACTTTGAAACCACAAGACTTACTGCACAAACTTTAACATGGGTTCTATCAACCACTAATAGAAAATTAAGAGATCAGACAACCAAAGCTATGGTTAATCTACTAGAACAACAACCAGATGCGTTAATACAAGTTCTAAAAACTTTTAAAAATATTGATGATTTATATATATCAGAACGATTATATGCTATTGCTTATGGTTGCGTTTTAAGAACAGAAAATATTGATTCTATAAATAAAATAGCAAGGTTTGTTTATAATTCAGTTTTCAAGAAAGGCAACCCTCCAAAACATATATTATTAAGAGATTATGCTCGAAATACAATTGAATATGCAATTTATAAAAATCCAAAGCTAAAAGTAAATGTAAAGTTAATTAGACCTCCTTATAAAAGTATTCTTCCAGAACGCTTACCTACTGAAGAAGAAGTGTTAAAATATAATTATCCTTATGAAAACGCAGAGGCTAAAAGAGATTATAAATTAATGAATAATAGGATTTATCACTCTGTTACTGGATATGGAGATTTTAGTAAACATATTGATGGATGTCTAGATGACTTTGCCCCAACTAGCTTTACATTTGAAGTTGAGTATCGATTTTTCTACAATTCTATTAATAGAAATAAAAAGAAATTTTTAAATACCATAAATTCAATATTGAAGTTAAAAAATAATTATAATAAGGATCATCATATTTATCGAACTAATAATAATGATTCAATAATAAAAAACCTCGATGATTTATTAACTAAATGTATTGGACTTATTGACTCTACTTTTGAAAATGCAGATAAAGACTTTGTAATAAACAAAGCCATTCCCTATTTAGAAGCAAAGCATCAATATAAAAATTGGAAGTTAGGCAAAAGTGACATTAATTCTTTCAAATACTGGATAATTGATAGAGTATTTAAAATTGGTTATAATTATAAATGGCATGGACAATTTGATGAACAAACAAGTAGTTATAATTATAGCAGTGAGAATCGAATTGAGCGAATTGGTAAAAAATACCAACGAATAGCATTATTTGAAATTTTGGCAATGATTTCAGATAATTATATGCTTAATAAATTTAGCTGGAGTAGTGAGAAAAAATATGAATTCTACAAAGGAGCTTGGCAGCTCTATGTTAGAGATATTGACCCGGCATTTATAATAAAAAATATTGAAGAAGATGAAGAAAGTGATGATTTAGGTATTCTAAATGAAAAACAAGAATGGTGGGAAGATTTAGATTATAAATATTGGAATCAACCAAACTCTGAATGGGTTGAGAAATTAGAAGATTTACCAAACCTTAAAGATGTTTTAGGAAAAAAAGATTTAGAAAACGAGGATTGGCTATACCTAAAAAAATTCGCATCTTGGGATGAGCCAAAACCAATTGGAAAAGATAAATATCAAATACAACGAAAAGAAATATTTTATAAAATACAGGGTTATTTGATTAACAAAAATCATAAAAAGAAAATGATTAATTGGCTTATTCAACAAAATTTTTGGGGAAATTGGATGCCAGAAAGTAGTGATCATAATCATTTAATAAATCGCGAAAAATTTTGGTCGCCTGCTTATTTTGATAGTGATGAAGAATTAAAATGGCGAACTATCCGAGATACAAACTTAAAAGTTATAATTGCCTCTACAAATGCAGTTAGTAATATGAATGATGATAAATCAGGAGCTCAATTTAGTTATGATATGCCGTGTAAAACAATTTTTGAGGGCATGAATTTACAATATGCTCCAATTGACGGAGAGTTTAAAAATCAATTTAATAATATTGTTGTTAAAAATAAGAATTACAAAGGATTACTTATAAAAAAAAAGGAATTTTTAGAATTTTTGAGTAATAATAATCTAGATATAATTTGGACTGTTCTTGGTGAAAAGATGTCTTATAACTCTAATAGTATTAACAACTATTTTAAACAATTAAGCGGTGTTTATTTCATCGAAAATGGAGAAATAAAAGGAAATATGATTTCATTTAAAATGGAATAAATCTAAAATTATGAAAGTACAATTTTATAAAGCTGAATGTGGGGATGCAGCTAGAATTAAATTTTTAGGTAATGACAATAAGTACCATAATATTTTTATTGACTCGGGCTTTGAAAGAACATTTCGATTTGTTTTAGGAGATGAAATAAAGGAAATTGAAAAGGACAATGAAGTAATTGATTTATGGATTCTTACACATATTCATGATGATCATATTGGTGGAGTAATTAAATATTTAGATTTAATTAAAAGTGGAGAGTTTAAAGACACAGTAAATCAGTGGTTCTATAATATCCCTAGATTTTATAATATTAGCAACAGAAATTTATCTTTAAATATCAGTAGTTCTAAAAGTATTTCTCAAGGAGATATGGTTTATGAATATTTGAAAATTAATGAGAAAGTATCGGAGATTGACATTACTTCTGAACTCGATATAGTTGATTTATTTGGAATGAAACTTACTGTTTTAACACCATCCGTCGAGAAATTAGATAAATTAAGAGAAAAGTACCCATTTGGTAGCATTAATGAATTAGAAAAATCTGAAATAACTTCAATTAGTGAAGCAAAAGCACCAAAACCAAATGACTATAAAATAAAACTCGTTGATTTTAATATAGAAGATTTTACTGAAGATAAATCTATTGAAAATGGCAGTAGCATTTCAATGATTACTGAATATAATAATAAAAAGATATTATGGTTAGCCGATTCACATCCTAGCGATGTTATTACTTCACTGCGAAATTTAGGATATTCAATAGAAAATCAATTTGAATGTGACTTGGTAAAAGTTTCACATCATGGCAGTACTGGAAATAACAGTAATAAGCTTTATGATCTGATAAAATGCAATAACTATCTTTTTAGTGCAAATAGTGAGAATAAGTATAATTTACCATTTAAAGAATGTATTGCGAGAATTTTAAGAAATAAAAAAAGAGATTATAACTCTACATACAATCTTTATTTTACTCATGACAACCAAACTTTAAGAAATATTTTTAAAATTGATAGAGACAATATTTTTAATGAATTTAACTTTAATTTATTTTTCTCAAATGATAAATATTTGAGTTTAGATTTAGAATAATGAGTAGCTTTATTAAAAATTTAATAAGAATAGATTATTCTTAAATATAATTTATCACCTTAACTACAAGGCTCTAAAAACCTTGCAGGATTTAAATCGGAAGTTCATTTGAAATGCAATCCCCTAGCCCGGATTGAAACGCAAAGCTTTTTTTGAAAAAATAAATTAGTTTTGTTGGCTTTACAAAGCGACAAATCTCGATAGGAGAAGACCTAGAAAAAACGAACCTTCAATTATTTATTAAGTAATTTTTCTAAATAGGTCACTTTGTCTTTTTCAGCTTGAAGCAATCGTTCAAATAATTTTTCCTTTTCATCATAAAGTGCTATTACTTTATCTAAAGGGTTAAAAGTGCACAAGGTATTACCAACCGTACTTTGGCTATTGTCATAAAAATTATTATTAAAATAATTTATAACAGCTTCTTCACTAAAGTTCTTTATGGCTTCAACAGTTACTTCCAATTCCTTAGCAATTAACTGTAGTTTATCTTCATCAACAGTCTCACTACCCTCAATATTTGAAATAGTCTGTTGGCTCACGCCAATAGCCATAGCCAACGCTTCTTGTTTCATTCCACGTAATTCTCTAATCCGGCTAATGTTTCGGCCAATATGTTTTGGTTTTGTCGTCGTGTTCATAATTCAAAAATATAAAAATTAGTAGTAAAGTCCGGTTAGTAAAATACAAATCGCTCTTGTATCAGACAAATAACCACTAGGCTTTAGTCGTTAGTCAATCAAGGTTGTTTACACAAAAATAAACTTTTTTCATTCAACACAAACCTTTACCCCCACCAAAATTTCAAAATCCAACAAGTAATCCCAATTTCACAACCCTTTTCTCCTACCTACCATCTTCCATCCCACTTCACATTGTCAAATTTTCAAATTGACACATTGCCTCATTGCCACATTGTCTTGTCCTAAAATAGCTATACACAAAAAAATGTATATGGAAAACCCAGAACAAGAAATTTATGCTTCACGGGAG